>NZ_JAVKGR010000030.1:0-11633 GCF_031470965.1 Nesterenkonia aerolata
ACGACGACCGCGCCCGCGACCGTCTAACCACGGAACGAAACCCAGGGCGCTTCAAAAGAAGGGCCTTCCAGTGACACGACCGTCATTAACTTCGACGAGTGGAAACAGCGTCGCACGGGCTAACTGAACCCAGGTTGGTTCAGGGCCTCATCGCCGTTCTACACCAATCGTGATAGTGGGAGAATCAGCACATGGACCTCGACAATGCAAAGTGCATCCGATGCAGCAGAGTGGTGAGCGTCGAAAGCGATGAGTTTGACGAGGGTGAGGCTACGATAGACGGCTCATATATCTGTAGGCACTGCACCACGCGAGCTGAAGAACAAGCTGCTGTCGAAGATGCATGGCGTCTCAATAATGCCCTTGCTGACGCAGGACTACTAGGTGCTGAGGTGGACACTGAGACCATGGGTGAGCAGGAGTACGAGATGCGTGAGGATCTCACGCAGTTGTTCTACGAGGCTGACACTGACGCTCAATAGGCGCCTCACCTCGTCGTCAGCTGATGGCCGCCGATTTGATGGCGCGGGCACCGCACACCTGAGGCGCTAGGAAAACAGTAGGGCCCGGTCAGCCTGAAGATCTGAGCTAGAAGTAGCTACGAAACAGTTGCTGCTGGCTACAGGATCACCTGCTCAGCCGGGACTCGGCGATGTCCAGGCGGCGATGGAGGAGGCTGGCCAGCGCGAGCGTCTCCAGCGCCTCATTCGGGTCGTCGCCGTGGGCAAGCTCGTGTGCCTTCGGATTTCGGATCCCTACCATAGCGCCCCGGAACAGGTGGAAGAAACCATCGCGCTCGTCCTCGCCACTGCGCCCTTCCTCGACTCCCACATCGAGTTTGAACCCCTGGGGCTTGAACGCCTCCTGCATGAGTGGCGCTCCCGACAGCTCCAAACCGGTTAGTCGTCGCACCCGGACTTCGACCGACTTCATAGCCTCAGTGATAGCTGAGTCATACTGACCGTCCGCGAATAGCGTGCTTGCTGAGGAGATGACCTCCGAATGCAGTAGTTCAAGATTTAGTCGCCGCACCGGAGCCTGGCGCACAGGCTGGGCCTGGCCCCATTTTACCTTTGCGTAACCGTTGGAGCGGCCGAATGATGCTTTCATGCTGGCGGGCATCGGGTTCTGCTCGATTTCAGCCGCGACCTTGAGTATCGTCCCGCCCCTGGGGTCTGGCATCTCGACGTGGTCACCTTCATAGAGAGGGTCCTCGAGAGCGAAGTAGGCCTCATTCGAGTTCAGCAGTTGGGCCTCAGTCTCCACTCGCTCTTCGTCAGCGGTTCCATAGTTCTTAACGATCGTCACAAGAGTCATGCCTTGACGGCGTATCAGGGGCGGAAGAGGTGTCATAGATCAAGCCTATAGGGCGTCGCGGGACACGGCTTGGGCCGAACTGCGCATCCGGCAGAGAGCGGTGAGCTTGCCAACCTTGCGCAAAGCCTAGCTGATTACTGCTGTGGGCGATTAGCGCTCGGAAAAATGGCCACCAAAATGGCCACCAGACGGCCATTGGGCACTCACTAAGCAAGCTGTCGATGGCCTGGGATCGCTGATATGGCGGGGATCTAGTGACTCACTGCCAGGCTGGCCTATCGCCTTCGCAAGCGGATTAAAAGTCCGATGCTCTACCAACTGAGCTAAAGGCCCGGTGGCCCGTCGAAACAGGCCGCCCTCCATGGTAGACCACACACGCCCCGCACCCCCTATCGAGAATCCCTGGGTTTGTGAGTAATCCCGTGGAACATACGGCGGGATACCTCACAAAGCCAGGGATTCTCGATAGCTGGAGAGGAGGGGAGGGAGGGGCGCAGCGCTGCGGGACTATCATGGGGGCAAGCGAAGGAGGAGCTGTGAACGAGACCCCGCAACACCGCCGTCCGCAGATGAAGGCTTCCGACTTCTTCGATGCCCGCGAGGGCGGGGCAGACCCCGCGTTCATCTCCCAGGCGGCTCAGGATTCCGCGCACGCACTGGTGGACCGCGGCCGGCAGTCGGATGACCCGGAGATCACCGAGCGCTTCGTCCGCCTCGCCGAGACGGAGGGGATCGAGGCCATCGCCGAGCTCTGGAAGGACTCCCCTCCGCGCTCGCTCGCCGGCAGCCTGTGGCGCATCTTCGCCATCCGCGCCGCCGTGCAGAAAGATCCCCAGCGCATGGCGGAGTATTTCCGCACCGGCCGGGGGAACTCGACGACGGCGGCTATCGCCGGTGTGCCTGAGCCGCCAGATGCTGAGGAGATGCTGCACCTGGCCGACCGGGTGCTCGCGGGGATGTACGTCGGTGAGGTTGACGTGGCCTTCGACCGCGCGGCTGCGTTCTGCCGGGTGATCGCCCGTGGGCAGTCGTTGTCCACCGGGGTAGATTCGGCGGACCTGGTCGCTGCGGCCACGAACCTCGAGGCCTCCGCCCAGGCCTATCGCGCGGGGCGCCTCGACTGAACCTCTCCACCGAGCGGGCCCCGGGCGGGTGCGCTACCATTCCTCTGAGGCTGATCGCACCTGACGAACTGTGAGCTCGTGGACCTCGGGATCGGGTCGCGATGGGGATCGGCTGTCCAGTGAGAATCGTCTCCGCACAGTAGATGCGGTGTGAGCAGGGGGTCACGTGTCAGATAACACCAGCCAGGGCGGATACGGGCAGAACCCGCAGGACCCCCACGACCCATACGGCCAGTACGGTGCTGCCCAGTACGGTGCCGGCCAGTATGGCAACAGTCAGCAGTACGGTCAGCCCGGCTATGGTCAGGGGACCTATGGCCAGCCGGAGCAGGGCGGTTACCCGCAGCAGAACTATCCCCAGCCCGGTTACGGCCAGGATGGCGCCGGGTACCAGCAGCCTGGCTATGCCGCCCCCGCTGCTCCGGGCGGGCCGAGCGGGCCCGGCGGACCAGGTGGCCCCGGCGGGCCGGGTGACCCGCAGGAGGGCGGCGGCCGGGGCAAGGGCCTGATCATCGGGGTGATCGTCGTCGCGGTGCTGCTCCTGGCGGGTGCCGTGACCGCCTTGGTGCTGCTGTTCCAGGGCGGCGAGGACTCCGAAGACGACGGAGACCAGGGCACCGAAGAGAACGGTGACGGCGGCGATGACGAGGACGGCGATGGTGGCGAGGAGGATGGCGAGAACGGCGACGACTCCGACGCCTCCACCCCGGACGCCGCCGTCGAAGGCTTCCTCAACGCCGTGGCGGATGCTGATGCTGACGCCGCGCTCGGCTACCTCCAGAACAGCCCCTCGGACACGACTCTGCTCACCGATGATGTCCTGAGCGTCTCGAAGGAGGAGGCGCCGCTGAGTGATATCGACGTCGAGGCGCCCAGCAATGCCTCTGACAACTATGCCGATGTCGATGCCACGTTCACCGTCGGAGACACCAGCGCTTCCTACACCTTCTATGTGATGAGCACCGACGGCGGCAGTACTTGGGGGGTGGACAACGGCACTGTGGACATCACGAACCTGCCCGACGTCGGTGATGCGACGTTGACGGCCAATGACGTCGAGCTCGAGAGCAGCAGTGCTACGGCGTTCGTCGGCACGTCGCTGACCTTGGGCCTGGAGAGCGAGAACTTCTCTCTCGGTGAGGACAGCACACTCGTCGTCTCGGATTCGTACGTCGACACCACGAACCTGGAGCTCTCCCTGACCGAGGACGCTGAGGAGCGGTGGCGGGAGGCCATTCAGGCTGCTGTTGAGGAGTGCTTGGACTCGAATGACCGTGAGGCCGGATGTGGCCTGGACCTGCCGGAGGATATGGACGGCATCGGCATCGTCGAGGGCAGTGTGGAGCGCTCGATCAGCTCCTCGGATGAGCAGACCCTTTCGCAGCTGACGCCACGGCTGGACTTCAGCAACCCGAACCTCGTCTCGCCGGAGTACTTCTCGATGAGTGTGGATACTCAGGTTGAGGGCAGCGACGGCAATACCTACGACGTGTGGTCTGGTAGCGGCACCAGCCTGGGTACGCCCGTGGTGGACATGAATGAGGAAGAGCTGGAAGTCGTCTGGGAGTGAGCTGGTGCACCTGATCTACACTCGGTGGCGTGACTCACCATACTTCCAGCCCATCTTCTCCTGCCCACCCGCCGAGTTCCGGTCTGCCGACCGGTGAGGAGGTGCTGCAGACCCTGCCGTGGCGGTGGGGTGCGCAGGGCCGCATCTTCCTCATCGGTGGGCTGGGGTTCATGTTCGATGCCTGGGATATTGCGCTCAACGGCATCCTGATCCCGCTGCTCAGCGCGGAGTGGGGCCTCACGGCCTCAGATGCCGCGTGGATCGGCACCTCGAACCTCATCGGCATGGCGGTCGGTGCCGTCATGTGGGGGACCATCGCCGATCGCATCGGCCGGAAGAAGGCCTTCGCCTGGACGTTGCTGATCTTCTCAGTGTTCACCGTGGCCGGGGCGATGACGAACGATCTCACCTGGTTCGTGCTCTTCCGCTTCCTCGCCGGAGTCGGTCTGGGCGGCTGTGTGCCGGTGGACTATGCGCTGGTGGGTGAGTTCACTCCGGCGAAGCACCGGGGCCGGGTGCTCACCGCCATGGACGGGTGGTGGCCGATCGGTGCCGCGCTGGCGGGTTTCGTTTCGGCCTGGTTGGTGGGCACGTGGAACGACTGGCGGCTGCCGCTGCTGGTGATGGTCCTGCCGGCGCTGCTGATCTTCTTCGTCCGGCTGTTCGTGCCGGAGTCGCCGCTGTATCTCATCAGACAAGGCCGGTTGGATGAGGCTCGCCGTGTGATCGACGGGCTGGTGGCGCGTACCGGTGCCGCCGTGCGTGAGTATCAGTTGGAGGCTTCTGAGCGTCCGGCGGGCCTGACCCTGAAGTCCATGGGTGAGCAGCTGAAGCTGGTGTGGGCCTACAGCTGGCGGATCACCACTGCCGCGTGGGTGATGTTCCTGGCGGTGATGACGGTGTACTACATCGCGCTGCAGTGGATGCCGCATTTCCTGATCGAGGCCGGCTATGAGCAGTCTCGGGCGTTCATCACCTCGGCGGGGATGGCTGCAGTGGGGCTGATCGGTGTGCTGATCTCCACGGCATTGGTGGAGCTGACCGGTCGGCGGGCGCTCTTGGCGGTCACGGCGCCGATCGCGACGGCAATGCTGGTGGGCCTGGCGTTGGTGATGGATGTGCCGGGGCTGGTGCTGACTTTGGTGCTGGCCTTCGGGCTGATCATCCAGATCAGCATCCCGGTGCTCTACACCTACGTCTCGGAGCTGTACCCGACCCATCTGCGCGGTTCAGGGTTCGGCTGGGCCTCCACGGTCTCCCGCATCGGCGCGGGTATCGGTCCGCTGCTCTTCGTGGCCTGGTTGGAGCCGACTCTGGGGTTGGCCGGCGCGTTCTCGGTGTGCCTGGTCAGTGTGGTGATCGCCGTGGTGGTGATGGTGCGGCTGGCCCCGGATACCACGCGCGAACACCTCACATAAGCTGTTCGGCGGCACCCGCCACCCCGGATTGAGGCCTTCGCCGCTTGGCAAGATGCCCCCTGTGCGGCGTGTGCCGAGGACTCAGCTATGTGGGTGCGTCGGGCTGCCATATAGCGCGAGCCCGACGCACCCACATAGCTGAATCTCGGGCACCCCCAGCATTTACGAGTTTCACACGCCGCGGGCCCGGTTCCGAGTGGTCCGGCCGTGTGGCCGTGCCGCCCGGAACCGGGCCCGCGTTCAGCTGCGAGTGGTTCAGCGATCCCCTCAGATCACTGACATCATCACGGAGGGTCAGTGGGTCTCGGCGGTCTCCTTCGCTGCTGGCAGTGACGGGTAGCGGATCTCTTCGACCATGTCCTGGACGTGCTGTGACGGTGGTGCCGTCAGCAGCGAGACCACGATGGTCACGGTGAAGTTCAGCGCCGCACCGACCGCACCGATCCCTTCGGGGCTGATGCCGAAGAGGTGCTCGTTGGCCTCGAGGCCGAACACTTCGAGGGTGTAGATCATGTACGTGGCGGTGAACACCAGACCGGTGAGCATACCGGCGGCCGCACCTGTGCCGTTGGCCCGCTTCCAGAAGATCCCGAGGATCAGGATCGGGAAGAAGGTGGAGGCCGCGAGTCCGAAGGCGAAGGCGACCACCTGGGCCACGAACGCCGGCGGGTTGATGCCGGCGACGATCGCCACCAGGATCGCCACGGCCATCGCGATGCGGCCGACCATCATCTGCTGGGCCTCGGAGGCGCCGTCAGTCTTGATGACCCGGAAGTAGAGGTCATGGGACGCGGCGGAGGAGATGACCAGCAGCAGTCCGGCGGCGGTGGAGAGCGCGGCGGCCATCGCGCCGGCGGCCATCAGGCCGATGACGGGTCCGGGCAGGCCGGCGAGCTCGGGGCTGGCCATGACGAGGATGTCGTTGTTGACCACCAGGTCCGCGCCGGAGGAGGCGTCGTTGGAGACGGAGGTGATGGTGTCCACGCCGTCGGCGACGGTCACCAGCCCGGTCTGTCCCCAGGCGTCGATCCATCCGGGCAGTTCATCGGTGCCGACTCCCTGAACACCCTGGAGCATGTTCAGCTTGGTGAACGCGCCGACTGCGGGTGCGGTGAGGTAGAGAAGGGCGATGAAGAACAGTGCCCAGAAGGCCGAGTAGCGGGCGCCGCGGACGGTCTTGGTGGTGTAGAACCGGATGATCACGTGGGGCAGTCCGGCGGTGCCGAGCATCAGTGAGGCGGTCACCAGGAAGACGTCGAGCTGTCCGCCGGCGCGTCCGGCGAAGGCTTCGGTGAATTCGTGGAGGCCGAATTCCACGCTGAGTGCGTCGAGTTCGGCGAGGATCCGCCCGTAGCTGACCTGCGGGATCGGGATGTTGGTGGTCATCTGCGCGACCGCGACCGCGGGGATCAGGTAGGCGGTGATCAGCACCACGTACTGGGCCACCTGGGTGTAGGTGATGCCCTTCATCCCGCCGAGCACGGCGTAGAAGAAGATGATCGCCGCGGAGATGATGACGCCGATGGTGATGTCCACGTTGAGGAAGCGGCTGAAGACGATGCCGCCGCCGTTCATCTGGCCGACCACGTAGACGAAGGAGACCACGATGGCGGCGACGGCGGCGATGAGCCGTACGGATTCGGCGTAGCGCTCGCCGACGAACTCGGGAACGGTGAACTTGCCCCATTTGCGCAGGTAGGGGGCGAGCAGCAGGGCCAGCAGCACGAAGCCGCCGGTCCATCCCATCAGGTAGACGGAGCCGTCGGAGCCGAGGAAGGCGATGAGCCCGGCCATGCCGATGAAGGAGGCCGCTGACATCCAGTCGGCGGCGACGGCGGCGCCGTTGGCGAGGGTGGGGACGCCTTGTGAGGCGACGTAGAACTCTTTGGTCTCTTTGACCCGGGAGCGCCAGGCGATGGTGATGTAGACGCCGAAGCTCAGCAGGATGAAGACCGTGGTCCACAGCTGTGTGCTGTCCATCAGTGGTCGCCTCCTGCGGGTGTGGTGTTGTCGGGGGTCTCGAAGACGCCGAATTCTTTGTCGAGCCGGTCCATCGAGAGTGCGTAGATGAGGATGAGCAGCACGAAGGTGATGATGGAGCCTTGCTGGGCGAACCAGAGGCCGAGCGGGAAGCCGCCGATTTCGATGGTGTTGAGCGGTTCGATGAAGACGATTCCCGCGAGGAAGGAGACGGAGAACCAGACGGCCAGCAGGGTGAGCACGAGCCGGATGTTCTTGCGCCAGTAGCGGCGGCGCCAGTCGCCGTGCTGTGTGGGGGGAGGGGCGTCTGAGTGACTGCCCTCGTGGACCCGATCAGACATCGGGGCGACTCCCTTCTTGTGGGGTGCGGGTGATGGTGCGTGGTTGGTGCAGGCGGGTGCCTGCGCACTTTCATAGACAACTGCCCTGTGAGCTGGCTCACAAGTTACTGGGGTGTTGACGGCGGTGTCGGACCTGTGGGCGGCGGGTATGGGTCTGTGAGCGGTGTGATGGGTGGTTTTCTGCCGCTCGTCGGCTTGAGCGGACCGTTCGTGGGGCTCTATGAACCGTTCGCCGGGCGCCACGGGGATCACGTTGGATGTGACGGCACTCACCTCTACTCTCGGTGTATGACCACCACGGCTCACCAGCCCGCCGCCTCTGTGAAGGCCGCCGGGCAGACCACCGCACAGCCCGCTGCTCAGTCCGCCGCCCGCGACCGCGGCATCTTCGGTGAGGTCGGCCGCCGTCTGGCGGAGGGTCGGAAGACCGGCTGGGGTGTGTTCCATGCTGGGTCTTCGTCGATGTTCATCGGTGGGCTGATGCTCATCGTGTGTTCATTTTTGCCGTGGGTCATCATTCCGATGGGGGAGGAGACCTTCTCCCTGCGCGGCACTGACGGTCCCGGCCTGGCGACGTTGGCCTTGGGCTTCCTCGCTTTCGCGGGGGCATTCATCCCGAAGCGGCGTCTGGCGATTGCGCATTCGCTGATCCCGGGGGTGCTCGTCGGCGTGCTGGTGGGCCTGCAGGTGATGCGGCTGGTCCAGTTCTCCGCGGCGACCGGCAGCTGGGGCGCGTTGCTGCCGGGTATGGGTCTGGTGCTCGCGGCGGGCGGCGCGGTGGTCCTGCTGCGCGTGGGCGTGCGCATGTGGCGGGCGACGCCGGCCGGGTGAGCGCGACTGCTCACGGTCATGGCGGCTCGGTCGGCCTGATCGCCCCGGCACCTACACTGGCATGGTGACCTCAGAGATTCCGGAGCCGGTGCTGCCCCCGGCCTCTGCCGAGATCCGGGACACTCCTGCCGAGGTGGATGCGGTCTTCCGCACGCTGCGCCGGGTGGCGGGGACGTATTTCCTGCTGTTCCTGCTGCTGGTGGCCAGTATCCCGGTGTTGGCGAACACGCTGGACTGGTGGACTGAGGCCCGGCTTTTCGGGTTCAGTCCGGATTTCCTGGTGGTGGCGGTGGGGCTGTATGCGGCGTTCACCGTGATCGGGATTCTCGCGGCGACTCTGACCAGTTCGGTGGAGTCGCGCATGCTCGGTGATGTCTCTGAGGATGATGTCCCCGCAGCGCAGTTCTTCGATGCGGAGGAACCGCCGGCCGATGTGTTCGGCGACGACGGCTCCGGGTGCCGATGATTCGACAGTTCTGTATCTGACCTATCCAGGAAGCTGCGCTTCAAGCTGAGTTCCGGGGCGCCGTTCAAGAAGCTCCCCGTCGGGAACGGTAGGCAACTGCACCGCCTTACTGCTGGGCGGCGGCATCCAGGTCGGCCTGGCTGGCGATCTCCTCGTCGCTGATGTCGTCGGGCACCTCGGCGGAATCCCAGTCGGAGTACTCGAACTCATAGGTGTCGCCACCGGCCTGGATGGTCAGGGTCACCGGCAGCGGGGCGTTTTCGTCGGCGAGGAAGACGGCCTCGTTGTCCCCTTCGGTATAGACCCAGACGTCCTCACCGTCGCGGGTGTCCTCCTCGCCTTCGGGGGCGTTGAACTCCAGCATCGCGGCGTGGGTCTCGGAGATGAAATTGGCGAAGTTCAGCTGGCCGCCCAACTCCTCGGAGTAGTCGACGTAGTCTCCGTCGACGTCTTCTGCGGTGAAGGGCACGGCGTTGCCCTGTTCCTCAGCGGCGGCGATCTCATCTTCCAGGGTCACCAGGATGGTGTTGGCCCCCTGGAAGTGGTAGGTGGTCTCGGTATCGCCGACGGATTCGGTGTAGGTGGAGTTGCCGTGGACCTCTCCGACCAGGTGCTGAGTCATGGTGTCGCCGATTTCGACGTCGGAGTAGTCTTCCTCTGCCGAGGGCGAGATCGCCCCGGCATAGGGTGCGGTGACGTGCATGTCGACGGATTCGGCGGCGTCGATGGCGTCTCCGGCCGAGGTGCTCAGCTCGTCCCACTCTGGTGGACCGGCGGCGTCGGCGGAGTCCTCCTCCGTGCCGTCATCCTCGGCGTCGTCCTCACCTTCGTCAGTGTCTTCGCTGTCCTCACTGGCTTCAGCATCCTCGTCCGAGGTGTTCTCCTCGTCTGAGGTCTCGGCCTCCTCATCGCCCTCGCTACCTTCAGCGTTCTGCTCGGCGTCCTGGTCTTCCCCGTTGGAGTCCTCGTCACCGTTGTCGCCGCAGGCGGTGAGCGCGAGCAGCGCGGCGGTGGTGATGCTCAGAATCTGCAACTTCTTCTTGGCGACGACGTCGAGTTCCATCACTGGCTCCCTGTGAGTGTCCGTATGAATGTCTGTGCTGTATGGCAACGTGCTGCTTCAGGTGATTGTCAGAGTACAGGCTATGCGGTGCGGTTGTAGAGGATTTATTTTGCGGGTTCAGCTGCGGGCTTTGCGCTGATACTCCCTGACGAGGTCGATGATCGTGCCGGGCCTCTCCATCATCTGGTGCTGGACCAGCAGCGTCGGGAACGCCGGAGGCAGACCCGCTACTCCCAGCGGGCGCCGGGATTGCCACCGGTTCGCATTCTTGTATTCCTCGTAGATCTCCGGGGCCACATGCAGCACAATCTGCCCGCCGTGGGACTCGCCGGAGTGAGTGAGCTCCACCTTCTTCAGCTGGTTCCAGGGGACTGACCACGAGCGGGTCCACATGCGCTCGGAGTTCATGTGCAGGTGCTCTGGCCATAGTGTGCCGCGCAGGGCGATGAGCATGCCGATGAAGCATATCGGCGCGGCGGGGAAGCTCACGATCCGCAGTATCGCCATCATCGGTGCGACGGTGGACGAAGAACTCTCGAACCATGAGGCCGGGATTCCGGAGGCGAAGAGGACCATCACCACCGTGATGATGACCAAGGCGACGGCCTGGAACCCCCAGCGGCCCAGGTCAACCCGGATGACCTGCGTCTCGTGCTGCTGATTCGTCAACGCGGTGCTCCCTGTTTCTCGGTGTCCTCATGTGCCTCATCCATCTCTGTTCCTCAGGCCTCGAATGAGAGGCCTCGAATACGCGACGGCCCGAATACGCACCTGAGGGGGCGGCCAAGCCTACGTTGTGTTCTTAGCCTGCCGTGCGGCCCGGCGTTCGGCGCGACGCTGGCGGTGTTGACGACGTCGTTCACGGTTGCGTTCGCGGATCCAGCGTGGGGTGATCGGTCCGGGGAGGTCGATGGCGAGGATGCCGATGAAACCCATGATGGCGAGAGGGAACGTGGGAACAATGATGAGGGCGGCCAACCATTCCGGTAAGGGGGTTCCCAGTCTTTCGAAACCTGTGACGATGGCCGCTGCCCCGAGGAAAGGGAACAGTCCGGGGAAGATGTAGCAGTATATATATTGGGTGTAGTGACGATACCAATCGACGTTATCGATGGCGCGCACCTACCAGAAGAAGAACGCGCCGAATGCTATAGCGGCAAGACCGCCGAGGATAAAGAGGATTCCCACCACCAGTGCTCTGCTCCTGTCTAGACGTCGTTCGGGCTTTGATGTGGGCGGGTATAGGGGTCTAGCAAACGGTGCTTACCCGTGTTTGCCTGTGTTTGCTGGTGTGTGACCGTTCGGGGTTATGTCGATTGGGTCTCTGACGATGCTACTGGGGGTGGCATCTTGACGGGGGAGGGGTACGACCGTGGGGGGTGAGTCTTTAGCTGCACTGGGGGCTTCTCGGCCTGGGGTTATAACTGTCGGCCGCGTTCCTGGGTGAGGCTGATGCGGAGTCTCATACGGGGGTTTCGTGTGGTTGTGGGTGCGGGTATTGTTCGTGGCCAGGCTGTTGTGGT
>NZ_JAVKGR010000031.1:0-11254 GCF_031470965.1 Nesterenkonia aerolata
GGTGGTGCTCAACGCGGTGATCGCCTGGACCGCACATTTGTCAGACATGCCCTAGCCGCCGCCCGGGCCCGCGGCCGCAAAGGCGGACGCCCCTACAAGATGACCCCCGCCAAGCTCCGCCTCGCCATGGCCTCCATGGGAAAGCCCGGTACCAACGTCGGTGACCTCTGCAAGGAACTCGGCATCACCCGCCAGACCCTCTACCGCCACGTCTCACCCACCGGCGAACTCCGCGAGGACGGACGCAAGCTCCTGGCCAAGGACCGCAGCAAGGTAGCCAGGTAACCTCTGTTGTCCGGAACCTACGAACGTCAATGAGCGGGGTACGTTCCCGCGACTCTCGCACGCCCGCGGGGGGACTTCCACCGCTCAGCTACTTCGTGTCGGGTCGGTTAGGATTGTGGGCGAGCCGGGAGAAGGCAGCTAGGGTTCCGCCCCAGCCGGCTGGGGGTCTGTGACCGAGCGCTGCAGCTTCCGCCGAACAGGCGGGAGGGCACCTATTGGCACAAAATGCCCGAGGGGGATGGCTCAGCGCCAGCATGCGCGCTGACTGTCCCTTGACCTCGGAGGTTGTTGTGCTCGTTGACCAGTTCGATGTTTTTCTGCTTGATCTTGACGGCGTGGTTTACGTCGGAGACACCTTGCTTTCCGGCGTGACCGAAGCCTTGGCCAGCCTGCGGAGTCGGAGCCGGGTGGTCCGGTTCGTGACCAACGATCCCCGCCCGTCCCGCAAAGACGTCGTCCACCGTCTGGGCCGCCTGGGCGTGAGGGCCACCGTCGAGGAGATCGTATCTTCCGGGTGGGCTACGGCGTGCTGGCTGCGCCAGCAGGGCATTACCCGCGCCTATGTGGTGGGCAGTGATGGCCTCCGCGGCGAACTCGCGGCCCAAGGCGTGGAATCCGTGGAGGGGTCTGGGGCCGAGGCGGTGGTGGTCGGTTGCGACGAGACGGTGACCTACCGGGACCTCGCCCAGGCCACCGCCCTCCTGCGTACCGGCGTGCCGTTCGTGGCCACGAACGTGGACGCCACGTTCCCCACAGCGAGCGGCCCGTGGCCGGCCACCGGCGCGGTCGTCGCAGCGATCCAGACCGCCAGTGGGCGCCGACCGGTCGTGGTGGGCAAGCCGGGACCGGAGATGTTCCGCCTGGCCCAGCGCGGGCTCCCTGCTACGACGAGAGTGGTGGTCGTGGGGGACACCCCGGCTACGGACGTCGTCGGGGCGCACTGCGCGGGCCTGCCGGCGATCCTCGTCGCTCCCGCGACGCCGAGCA
The DNA here is from genome assembly GCF_031470965.1 of Nesterenkonia aerolata. Taxonomy (NCBI): domain Bacteria; kingdom Bacillati; phylum Actinomycetota; class Actinomycetes; order Micrococcales; family Micrococcaceae; genus Nesterenkonia; species Nesterenkonia aerolata. Next base: position 1,273 of record NZ_JAVKGR010000031.1, read on the forward strand.
GCGGCCGTCGGCAGTGTGATCCCACCGTTGCGGAGGCCACGGTCACGGGCCTGGCCGGACTGTTTGATCCGGCCCTTGACATCGGCCCGATGCGCCCGTCGCCGTACCCGTGGCCGGACGAGGTGCGGGCGGGTGTGGCCGCGGTGGTCTTCGACGAGGCCGGGCGCGTGCTACTGGGGCGCAGGCTGGACAACGGGCTGTGGGGACTGCCTTCGGGACACGTCGAGGTGGGCGAGACTGCCGCCCAGGCGGCGGTGCGGGAGGTCGCCGAAGAGACCGGCTTGCAGGTGCAAGTGCAGCGGCTGGTAGGGGTGTACTCGGACCCCGCCTCGCAGGTTTTCGCCTATCCCGACGGGAGAGTGACCCAGTTCGTCACCACCACCTTCGCCTGCCTCCCGCGCGGCGGTCAGATGCACCCTGATGGTGTGGAGACCTCACAGGCGGGTTTCTTCTCCCCGGATGAGCTTCCGGCACCGTTGCTCCCCATGCACCCGCGGTGGCTCACCGACGCCCTCTCAGGCGACACAGGACTCATCGACTGATAGGACGCATCCCCTTCGGGGCGCATGGTGTCAAAAGCGCTGGCGCTTCTCGTGCGGAGCACCGGCCTGAGCGCGCCGTTTACCTTGATCAACCCCGGGTCCGGTCTCCCACCGTCCGAGCAACACCACCGGACGGTAGGAGTCTCCAGGGCGGCGACCAGCTCTCGAAAGATCATGATGAGCGCGCGCCCAAGGGCGCACCGACCAATGACCTCAGATGGGCCAGGTCTCCTGCCGGTGGGCGGCGTCCCAGAACATCCACTCGTACTGGGTGGCGCGGTGGAACGCGGTGTGCATGCGCGCCAGTGTGCCGGGGCTGGCCTGGTCGGCGAGGTGGTCCACGATGTCCCGGGCGGTGTCGGTGGCGGCGGTGAAGTCTGGATCGCCGTAGGTGGCGATCCAGTCCCCGTACGGGTGCGTGCTCAGGTCACCGACGGCGGCCTTCAAACGGGTGCCGACGTCGTCGTAGACCCAGAAGCACGGCAGGATGCCGGCCGCGAGGACCGGGTAGTTTCCCGCTGTCGCGAGGCTCAGCAGGTAGGAGGTGTAGGCAACCGTGGTCGGTGAGGGCTCGGCGGCGGTGAGGTCGGTGACGTGGGTGGCGTGCAGCTGCCGCTCGACCTCGACCACCTCCCGCGCGGCCTGCGCCCAGAATGCCATTTCCTCCGACGCCTGGGCCTGAGCGGCGGCCGCGGCCAGGACCCGGCCGTAGTCGGCCAGGTAGAGCGCGTCCTGGGCGAGGTAGTGCCGGAACGTCTCTTCCGCCAGGGTCGCGTCGCTCAGCTGGTGCAACAAGGGCAGCGCGTCGATCGCCTCGCGGACCCTGGCCGTGCGATGCCACGCCACGGTGCTGAACACGCCAGTGTCGTCGTGGTCGCGAATCGTCTCGGGCATGGAGGTGTGTGGGCTGGTCATCGGTCGCTGTCCTTCCAGTCGTTCTCGTCTTTCCAGATGTCGTGGCAGTGGTGCACGGGGCCGGGTCCGTGGCCGATGTGGAGCGCGTCGGCGGCCCGCAGGGTGCCGGTGAGCCAAGTCTTGGCCTGGCGGGTGGCCTCTAGCAGGGACCCGGTGCGCGGGGCGAGTGCGGCGATCGCGGAGGACAGGGCGCACCCGGTGCCGTGGGTGTTGACCGTGGCTACCCGCGGGCCGGTCAGCAGCTGCTCGCCCGCGTCGTCGAGCCACAGGTCGGTGGCGTGTGCGTCGCCGCCGAGGTGGCCCCCCTTGACCAGCACCCGCGCGGCGCCCAGCTCCCGGAGCGCGATGGCCTGGGCGCGCATGGTGTCGAGGTCTTCGGCGGGGTCGGCGTCGAGCAGCACGGCGGCCTCGGGGACGTTCGGCGTGATGAGGGAGACGTACGGCAGGAGTTGGCGCATCGGCTCGACGGCGTCCTCGGCCAGCAGCCGGGAACCGGCGGTGGACACCATGACGGGGTCGAGGACCACAACCGGCACCGCGTCGGAGCGCTTGTCGAGGAAGGCGAGGACGGTCTCGATGGTGGCCGCGGAGGCGAGCATCCCGATCTTGGCGGCGTCAACCGCCACGTCGTCTACGAGGGTGTCCAGCTGGGCGCGGACGAAGTCCGCGGGGACGACGTGGACACCGGTGACTCCCTGGGTGGACTGGGCGGTCAGTGAGGTGAGCACCGCGGTGCCGTAGGCACCCAGTGCGGAGAAGGTCTTGAGGTCGCCTTGAATACCCGCCCCGCCGGAGGGATCGGAGCCGGCGATCGTCAGCGCGATCGGTGGGCGGGGGTTCACGGTTGCCCGTCCCACGCGGCCCGCAGGCTCGCGGCCGCCACGGCTGGTTCCTCCGCGGCGCACACCGTCGAGACGACCGCCACGCCGGCGGCGCCGCTGTGGCGCAGCATGCCGGTGCGTTTCGTGGTGATGCCGCCGATGGCGACGACCGGCCACGGGCTCGCGGCGGCCACCGCAGCCACCCCGCCCGGGCCGATCGGAGTGCCGTGGTCAGGCTTGGTCGCCGTCGGCCACACCGGTCCAACGCCGAGGTAGTCCAAGACGCCGTCACCGAGCCCGCGTGCTGTGCGAACCTGCTCGATCGTGCTGACCGACAGCCCGACCATGGCGTCCGGCCCGAGCAACTGCCGGGCCTGAGCAGGCGGCATGTCGCGCTGACCGACGTGGACGCCGTCGGCGCCGATGTCCTGAACGAGGTGGACCCGGTCATCGATAATCAGCGGCACCCCGGTCCCCGCCAGCACCTCGCGGACCGCCACGCCGAGGGCGACGAAGTGGGCGTCGGTGGCGCCCGGGTCACGCAACTGCACCACGGTGACTCCGCCCGCGACCGCAGCCTGCACGGTCGCGGGCACCCCCCGTGGGCCGCACAAACCGGTGTCGGTGACCAGGTAGAGGCTGAGGTTCACCGGTCGGCGGGTCACCGGAGCACCACCTTCTCGGTCAGCTCCTGCGGGTTGAGGGTGGCGAGAGAGTCCAGCAGCGCAACGGCGAAGCTCCCCGGCCCGGCGGCACGCTCGGCCGCGACCTCGGCGGCCACGGTGTACGTCGCGGTCGCGGCCGTGGCGGCCAGGAGCGGGTCGTCGGTGGTGGCGGCGAAGGCAGCCATGAGCGCGCCCAGCGCGCACCCACCGCCAGTGACCTGGGTCAACCATCGATGGCCGTTGGCCACCCGCACCAGCCGGGTGCCGTCGGTGAGGTGGTCGACCTCCCCGGAGACCGCGACGATGGTGCCGTGCTCCCGGGCCAGCGCCCGGCCGGCGTCGAGGGCATCCTCGGCGGCGTCGACGCTCTCCGGACCCCGCCCACCGCTGCCCCCACCGGCGAAAGCGAGAATCTCTGAGGGGTTGCCACGGACGAGTGCCGGGGAGGCGTGGGCGAGCAGGTCGACGACAACCCGGCTGCGCCAGGCGAGCCCACCCACCCCGACCGGGTCGAGCACCCACGGGGTGCCGGCCGCCGCGGCGGCACTGACCGCGCCGTGCATCGCAGCCACCGTCGCCTCTTGGGGCGTGCCGAGGTTGACCAGGACCCCGTCGGCGACGGCGGCGAACGGCCCGGCTTCCTCCGGGTTGTCCACCATCGACGGACTGGCGCCGACCGCGAGCAGGACGTTCGCTGTCCACTGAGCGACGACGACGTTGGTCAGGCACTGCACCAGCGGGGCATGCTCGCGCATCGCAGCCAAGGCCTCGCCCACAGCGGCAGCATCGAGTGGGACAGTAGGGACGGAAGAAGGTGCCGACATCGGCGACGTTCCCTTCGCTAGTACGAACTAGGGCGTGTTGCTAAACCCATTGCAGAGTCGCTGCGAGGCAGAGCCCAGCGTGGAAGTTCCGGGCAGTCTTATCCGTTCGTGCAGCGATCCCGCGCCACTGCTTGAGCCGGTTGAAGCATCGTTCGACGACGTTGCGGCCCTTGTATCGGGCCTGCTGCTCGTCGCCGAAGTCGATCGGCCGCCCAGGTCTGCGCCGACGATGAGCGACCTGATCGGCACGTTCGGGGATGGTGGCCGCGATGCCGCGGCTGCGCAGCCAGGCCCTGTTCTTTTTCGAGGGGTAGCCCTTGTCAGCGATCACCCGTCGCGGGCGCGATCGCGGCCTGCCTCTGGCCCCGGCCACGCGAATCTCGCTGAGCGTCTCGGCCAGCAGACTGGTGTCGGCGACCTGCCCGCCGGTGAGCACGAACCCCAGCGCCCGTCCTCTGCCATCACTTGCCAGATGGATCTTGGTCGTCAGCCCGCCACGCGAGCGGCCGATGGCATGATCGGCCGGCTCAGTGCCGAACTTCTTGTAGTTCGATTCAGCCCCCTGCGCTCCGGGTCAAGGTCGCACCATGCTGATGCACGCGCACGATCGTCGAGTCGATCGAGGCGACCCAGTCCAGCTCCCCGCGCTGGTGAGTCAGCGACTGCACCGTCTCGAGCACTCGGGCCCAGACGCCCTGCGAGGCCCACCGGGAGAAGTTCTTATAGATCGTGTTCCAGCTGCCGAACCTCTCCGGGATCTCCCGCCAGGGTGAGCCGGTCCTGTACCGCCAGGCGGCAGCTTCGACGACTCTGCGTGGATCCACCGGGGGCCTGCCGGTGGACTTCGCCTCCGGGAACAACGGGCCGATCACTGCCCAGGTCTCGTCAGATATCTCTCTGCGTGCCACAAGGACAGACTCGCCGACGACCGACGCTCCACCCTTTAGCAACACGCCCTAGAAGTTTCCCTCCGCCAGCTCCTTCAGCGCGGCCTTCTCCAGCTCGGCCTCGGCCAGGAGCTTCTTGAGCCGGTCGTTTTGCTTCTGAAGTTCCTTCAGCCGTTTGGCGTCTTCGGCTTTGAGCCCGCCGTATTGGTTCTTCCACCGGTAGTAGGTGGCCTCGGTGACTCCCAGTTCGCGGGCGGTGGCGGCGACGTCGTGGCCTTCTGCCTGGAGCTTCTCAGCGTCTTGGAGCTTCCGGATGATCTGTTCCGGGGTATGGCGTCTTCTCTTGCTTGTCATGGTCACACCAGTTTTCCTGCCCGGAGCACCGGGCGCTAGTGCGACTCTCATAACTCGTGGACCGAAATTAGGGGGTCATGCCACGATCTGCTCACCCCGGGCCAGGGGTCCAAGCTCGATCGAGTCTTCGGTTCTGATGAGCATGTCGAACTCGAGGCCACCTGGAGTGTGTATCAGAAGGTCGTCGCCGCCTACCGGTGCGGCTCCAAGCCCGCCGGCAAGGCGATGTTGGCGGAGGTGATCGACTCGTTGCGGCGCGGGGTCCCGGCCAAGCTGGTCGAGCTGAAGAAGCTGGGCCGGACGCTGAATCGCCGGGCGGTCGACATCCTGGCCTACTTCGACCGCCCCGGCACCTCCAATGGGCCCACCGAGGCGATCAACGGCCGTCTGGAGCATCTACGTGGGACCGCTCTGGGGTTCCGGAATCTGGCCAACTACGTCACCCGAGCGCTGCTGGACACTGGAGGATTCAGGCCCTTGCTACACCCTCATCTGCGATGAGCCACATTTCTGGGGCTCTTAGTCCGGTGGCAGCCTGCGCGGCGAGCACCTCTGCCATGGCTGTGACGATAGGTCCGCTTTCTGCTCCGGCTCGGGTGGCGAGGACCAGCTGCCGGGCCGGTGCTGGGTCGCCATCTAGGAGCATCCTGATCGCCCCGGTGTTCGGTAGCGGAGCAAAGCGTGAGGTGAGGCTAACTGCACCGGTCACTTGGACCAACGTTCCAACGGTGGACCATTCCCGGGCGTAATGAACCGCTGATGGGGTGAAGCCTGCTGATTGGCAGGCGGTGAGCACTTCATGATGCCCGGCCTGCCCTGGGGCAGGGACAATCCACGACTCTTCAGCGAGATCTCTTAGCGCAAGAGCCGATTTGTCTGCAAGCCGGTGGCATGAAGGCATCAGAGCATCAATAGGCTCTCTGGCCAACTCGCGCTGATCGAAACGGGGGTCGTTACGGTGAGGTACCCCCTCTTCGACGGCGGCTAGGCAGATGTCAGCCTCTGTCGTGATCAACCGGTGAAAGCTCTGCGGGGGCTGGTCTTCGATGATCCGCAACTCAACCCCTGGGTACTGTTCTTCCAGAGCTTGGAGAGCCGGGGCCACCAGGGACGTCACCGCAGAGGGGTGAGCAACCACGGTCACCAGCCCACTTAAGCCTTCAGAGGCCACAAGCGCGGATCGGGTTTCTTCCCACTTCCGGTGGGTGGCATCGGCATAGTCCACCAGGGTTCGACCTGCCGGGGTCAGCTTCACCCGGCGACCTTCAGGTTCAAGCAGCTCCACGCCGAGTTCTTTGGCCAGTTCCTGAATCTGCCGGGAGACCCCTGAGGGGCTGCGGTACAGAGCATGGGCAGCAGCAGTCACCGTGCCGACATGAGCGACCATGCGCAAAAGTTCCACCCTGCGATCCAACATGCACTTAAAGTACATGGTCATTGTGCATAACGGGAACTAGACCTCAACGCTTGGGCGCAGGGAGGATGGCCAGACCTGCTAGAAGAGGCCAGCGAGATGAGAAAGGGGATGCCGTGGGTGAGCTCTTAGGGGTGATGGCTGCGATCATGTTCGGCACCTCTCACTTCTTCAATGGGGTGCTCTCTCGTCGCATCCCCGCGATGAGTGTGGCCGTCTACTCACAAGCAGGCGGGGCAGTGTTCTTCCTGGGCTGGGCGCTGAGCATCTTCTGGACCCAGGGAGAACTGGAGCCCATGGGTGACCAGGACTTCGGATGGGCAGTGCTCTCTGGGGTCGGCGCGGGAATCGGGGTTGCAGCACTCTATGAAGGGATGCGCAAGCACAACATCTCCCTCGTCGTGCCAGTGACCAGCATCGTCTCAGTCGCAGCCCCCTTCATCCTCTCGATCACCTTGCTGGGAGAACCCCTGCAACTGCACACCGCAGCAGCAGGAATGATGCTATTGCCAGCAATCTGGCTGCTCAGCAGACCCAACAAACAGGCACCAGACCCCCAAGGGCCTCGTCCCACACCGGAGTCACGACGGAATGTGTTTGCCTCCCTCTACGGGCTGATTGCTGGAGCCGGTTACGCCGCTCAGCTGTTCGCGCTCAGCCAGATCACTTCCACCGCGCCGGCAGAGCCACTGCTGACAGGACAGCTGGTCAGTCTCCTGCCCCTACTCGCCCTCGCTTGGGTCCGAGCCGCCCCACTGCGGATCAAGAAAACAACCCTTCAAGCCGCCGTGGTCGGATTGGCCGCAGCCCTGGCCATGGCCTTCTACCTCTACGCCACCCGGCACGCCCTACTGGGGCCGGTAATGATCGCCATCGCCCTCTACCCAGCCATACCGGTCCTGCTGGCCCTCCTGGTGCTCAAAGAACGCCTCAGCCGACTCCAAGCCCTCGGACTAGGTATCGCTGCCATCATCGTTCCAGTTGTCAGCCTGGCGAACTGAGCATCTCATTGTCCGCGTTCGGGCTGGTTGACATGTTGGGTTACGGTTTCACTGTGGAGATGCAGGGTCCGACAAGGATCCTGTTATTACCCGACCGTTAGGAAGGAATGACGATGAAGCTCAACATTCGTGAAGAGCAGACTCAGAACATTCTCATCCCCGACACGTGAGGGTGATAGGCGGGGGTCGCATTTTGCGGCCCCCGCCGCTCTATCTTTGATGGAAGTGTTTGTTGATGGACAGCGTGAACGATGTGTTGAGGATCAACGAATGGACCACAGTGCGGGTCCCCGGCGGTGGCCGTATCTCAATGGGAGACGGTCTCAACGCTATTAGCATTGAGGATAGCCCGACTAATAGGTACCTCGTGGAGTTGCTGTGCGAGGGTCGCACCGTCGAGGATATTAGTGTTCGAGTCACAGAGTTGGAGCCCTCGCTCGATAGCTCTGATGTAAAAGAGGCTCTCGAAGCGCTGGTCGCAGCAGGTGTCGTTCAACAAGGCAATGCCCCTACTGCACTCGCTGACCACCGTTATGACAGGCAGCTACTGTATTGGCGAGCTCTCGGGGCATCAGCAGAAGACGCTCATTTACGACTACAGCGGCTTCAGTCGGCCAGGGTTCTCGTACTCGGCTGCGGAGGGATGGGCGCAATGACGGCCTTGAACCTGATTACATGTGGAGTCAGCAACATGCATGTTGTCGACTCAGACGAGGTAGAGGCGTCGAACCTTAACCGTTCTTTTCTATTTACCGAGGCAGATGTTGGTCTGAAGAAGTCTGAAGTTGCGGCCGGGAAACTGCGCCAGTTTCGAAAGGACGTGCAGGTGGAGGCGACTACCACTAGCGTTCAATCTCAGTCAGACATTGAGATGCTATTAGAGCAGACTCGGCCAGACTATATGGTGATGGCCGCAGACAAGCCGTACCTTAGAATCAACCGGTGGGCTAATGGAGCAGCTCTTAAGCATGATGTTCCCTACAGTGCAGCGGGCGTTGCAGAGAACTATGCGAGCGTAGGCCCTCTTGTTTCCCCGGGCAGGCCAGGATGCTTCGAGTGTCAAGGGTTCGACACCTATGACATCTCTGATGCTCCTCCTGCTATTCAGGCACACAATGCTCGACGTACGGCGCCATCTTTCGGCCCACTGATCTCAGCCACCGCAGCAATACATGCTGACCAAATCGTCGAGTATTTATCTTCGGTCGACGGTGACCCGGCAATTGCGGATACCCAGGTCCGGTTAAATTTCAGCACGATGCAAACCGAGACTATCGATCGTTCCCCGAAGCCGGAGTGCACATTGTGTCGTTGATTGAAAGGAGTATAAATGGTCTCCTCGAACGCTTCGTATTACAACGACGAACGAATCGCTAGGGTATTCGAACAACAGGAGGACTTCGAATCTGATAAGCCTTTCTACCTGAAACTGCTTGGCGATACTTCCCGGAAGGTGCTCGAAGTAGGCTCTGGCACTGGTCGGCTAAGCAGGGCTCTGAGCAAAGCCGGACACGAGGTGGTTGGAGTAGAGAAAGCGGAACCCATGCTTGCCAGAGCTCAAGAACTCTTGGAACAAGAAGAGGTCCCACAAGATAGCAGACCCAGTTATGAACAAGGCGACGTACTCGGTCAATCTCCTCCCGCCAACGACTTTGAGTTCGTGCTCATTCCCGAGTACACGCTCGGAGGTTTTCTGGATCGCGCGGATCAAGAGCGCGTCCTCCAGTACTGCAACCTTGCGCTGAAACCTGGCGGGACTCTCGTCATCCATACCTACCTCCCGAACCCCTCCTACTTTGCATCGTTGAAGCTTGGTCATGTTGGTAATGCCGTTCGCGAAGAAGTGGCAACAGTACCCCTGGAAGATACTGGGGAACAGGTAGCGATCACAAAGACAAATCACTACTCGAGGGTGTCAGGGAACGTGTCTAGCGAGGTCTTCTACGACGTGATCGCCCCCGATGGTACGGTCAGGAGGACTATCAAGCACGTCGCGAGCCATGCATTCACGCCAGCTGAGCTCGATGTGCTCTTGCGAGGTTCTGGGTTGGAACCAGTCGAATGGTACGGAGACTTTGATTCCAGCCCTCTCAGCGAGGAGAGCCATGAATTGATTGTGGTTGCTGCAAGGCCATGAATTATCTAGAGCCTGACGGGCAGCATGAATCAGCATTCCTCTTGACTCTGCCCCCACGGAGCGCCGTCCTCTATCGCGATTGGCTGGACGGCGACCAGACCCCCGAAGAGATTAGAGGAGGGAAAAACGGCAATGTTATCTATATCGTCACGCCCTCCCCTTGGTCTTTCTGGATCGGGGTAGGTGTCGTCTCGCAGAACACTTTAGTTCCGTTGCTGATGTTCAAGAACGTGGTCCCTGTGCTCGAAGTGTGGCAAGAGTCGAGCTGGAGAGTAAACCAAGATCTAGTGCCCAACGCCATCCCGAATCAAATCAGAATCAGGATGGACGAGCAGTTGTTGATACGCAATCCTGGACTCGGAGGATTGCTAGGGCATGTCTCCCATATGTGGGGTGATTTCTGGTCCAGGGTGGTGTCATGA
>NZ_JAVKGR010000032.1:0-11115 GCF_031470965.1 Nesterenkonia aerolata
CCCCGGACCTCGGCCTGAAGCTGGACCAGGTGGGCACCGAGGTGCTCGGCACCGCACGCCGCGTGACCGTCACCAAGGACTCCACCACCGTCGTCGACGGTGCGGGCTCCAAGGAGGACGTGGACGCACGTGCCGCTCAGATCAAGGCCCAGGCTGACGCCACCGACTCCGAGTGGGACCGCGAGAAGCTCCAGGAGCGCCTCGCCAAGCTCGCCGGCGGCATCGGGGTCATCAAGGTCGGCGCCGCCACCGAGGTGGAGCTCAAGGAGCGCAAGCACCGCATCGAGGATGCCGTGGCCTCCACCCGCGCGGCCCTGGAAGAGGGCATCGTGGCCGGCGGCGGCACCGCGCTGATCAACGCGCTCTCCTCCCTGGATGAGGACGCTGGGGTCAAGGCACTCTCCGGCGACGCCGCTGCTGCGGTGGGCATCGTCAAGCGTGCCCTGGTGCAGCCGCTGCGCTGGATCGCTCAGAACGCCGGCGAGGACGGCTTCGTGGTCGCCTCCAAGGTTGCGGAGCTGGAGCCGAACCACGGCTTCAACGCCAAGACCGGCGTCTACGGTGACCTGATCGCCGACGGCGTCATCGACCCGGTGAAGGTGACCCGCTCTGCTCTGCAGAACGCCTCCTCCATCGCCGCCCTGGTGCTCACCACTGAGACCCTGGTGGTCGAGAAGAAGGACGAGGAAGAGGAGTGATCCTCTCGCTCTGAAGCTTCTTCAGGCTGTGAGAAGGCCGGTCCGGGATATGATCCCGGGCCGGCCTTCCTCGTGGTCGGGAGGACTTTCCGCGCGTCTGATGGAATGGAGGCATGGACTACTCGCACCACTCCCCTGCCGCCGACCCCGACGCCGTCAGCACGCTCAGCCAGCCCGAACGCCCGGCCTATGTGTTCATCTACGGCCTGCTCGGCTTCAGTGCGCTCATCGTGCTGACGGTCTTCCTGCTGGTCCCGGAGGAGTCCGGCCTGGCCGGCCTGGTGCTGACCTTCAGCGTCATCGGCACCTCGGCCCTGCTGTGCACGGTGCTGGTGAAGGCCTGCGTGGTCCATCTGGAGGCCACTGCCGAGGACGGGCTCACCATGTCCATGGGGCATGTGGTCAGTCGGAACCTCCCCTGGGAAGCCATCGCCTCCATCGAGGAGGCACCTCACGGAGGCAGCTTCGACGTCGGCTGGAAGCTCATGGGCGGAGGCCGTATCGGCTATCTGGCCGGCTCTGAGACGCTGCTGGTGAAGATCCGGCCGGAGTTCCGCCAGGCGGTCCGCAGCGGCGAGATCAGCATCGGCGGAAGCCCACGCCTGGCTGAGTGGTATTACGTCTCAGCGCCCGACGCCGGCCGCGTGGCCGCCCAGCTGGAACAGCTGAGGACGCGGAACTCTCCGGCTTCCTGAGCGTCCCCGTTCAGCGGGGCACCATAAGTCTCCATGGCTGCCATCGGCCATATGGTCGGCAGCCCCGGTCAGTCCTGCGGTCCCGGATCAACTGCGGGGAACCGTGATCTGCGTCCGCCACTGTCTTCCCCTGGGGTCAGCCGACAGCCTGCCATCGAGAAGCGCGATCCGCTCACGGAGCCGGGGCAGACCATAGCCGGAAGACAACTGATGCAGGGATAGGTGACAACTGATCTGGCTAGCCGATGGTTGGCCTGGAAGGATTGTCATCATGCCTAAGCCCTATCCCCGAGAGTTCCGCGACGATATTGTCCGGCTCGCTCAGAACCGGGATGAGAACACCACGATCTCCCAGATCGCCTCGGACTTCGGGATCCATGTCGGCACTTTGAACAAGTGGCTGCGCCAAGCCGACCTCGACGCCGGCAACACTACTGATCGCAAGCCCGGTGCCACCAGTGATGAGAAGGCGCAGCTGCGGACAGCGAACCGCAGGATCAAAGTCCTCGAGCAAGAGCTGGAGGTCATGCCACGGGCCGCTGCCTACTTCGGGCAGGCTCAGATCCGGTCAAAATGAAGTCCCCGCTCGTATGCGATCTGGCCGCCTCGGGAATCCCTGTGGCGGTAACGTGCCGGGTGCTGAAGATCGCCCGCCAGCCCTACTACCAGTGGCTGGCCAATCCTGTGACGGATCAGGAATGGGAAGAGGCCCACCGGCTCAACGCGCTGATCGATGCCCACCGCGATGACCCTGAGTTCGGGTACCGATACCTCGCCGATGAAGCAGAAGAGCCCGGCTACCCGATGGCGCATCGGACCGCGTGGCGGCTCTGCCGCTCCCAGGGGGTGTTCTCTGTGATCAGCCGCAGGAAGAAGGGCAAGGGCACCCGCCCCGGTCCGCCTGTCCACGATGACCTGGTGCAGCGGCAGTTCAGCTCCGTGAAGTCGCTGAACGAGGTCTGGCTCACCGATATCACCGAGCATCACACCGGTGAGGGCAAGCTGTATCTGTGTGCGATCAAGGACGCCTGCTCCCGGCGGATCATCGGCTACTCCATCGATACCCGGATGAAGGCGTCATTGGCTGTACGTGCGCTCAATAACGCGATCGCCAACCGCCGCCGGACGGGTGCTGAGGTGGCCGGATGCATCGTCCACAGCGACCGCGGATCTCAATTTCGAGCAAAGACATTCCTCCGCGCGCTGGAGCACCACAGCCTGGTCGGATCCATGGGCAGAGTCGGCGCGGCCGGGGATAACGCGGCCATGGAGTCCTTCTACTCGCTGCTGCAGAACAACGTCCTCGATGCCCAGCCCTGGGCCACCCGAGAAGAGCTGCGACTGAGGATCGTGCGGTGGATTGAGCGGACGTATCACCGAAGGAGGAAGCAGAAAGGTCTGGGGAAGTTGACCCCGATCGCCTATGAGGAGAAACTGCTCACGCAGGCGCTGACACTAGCGGCCTGAACAGGAAACCGAACCTGTCACCAGTTCCTGCATCAGCCCCATGCGACCTTCCCAGGCGCCACCTATACCAGTGTGTCCTACTGCACGGCGCTACGAATGCCGTTCCGCCGCCTGTCAGATTGATGCGAGGGAGGAATCGTCGTCTTCGTTAGCTGTGTCGATGGGCACGTCGAGGCGGGGTCGGATCCGGTGCTCGATCACGGTCCGGTAGAAGCCGATCGTGAACGGAGTCACGTCGACAAGGCGGCCGACGTAGGCGTGAGCGATCTCGGGAAGCCTCGGCGCCGAGGAAGAGCGAGAAGCGAGAGCCCAAGCCGCGGCCTCGGTGTCGCCGTTTTTGCGCGGCCGTCGCTCGATACTTGCCAAATCGCCAGAGTAGGGAACTCTGGGGGATATTTTGGCGATTCTGGGGGATACGCTCCCCCAGGATCGCCGTCATATCAGTCATTTCACGGTGGAGGTAACGGGACTCGAACCCGTGACCTTCTGCATGCCATGCAGACGCGCTACCAGCTGCGCCATACCCCCGTATTCATCTGTTCGTCGCCTCGGCAACTCCTACACTGTAGTAGGGGCTCTATAAGGTGTGCAAATCGAGCTTCGGGACCTCCGCATAGAGCCGATCCAGGCCGTAGAGGACACGCTCCTGCTCGTGTTGGACGTGGATGACCATATGCCCGTAATCCAGCAGCACCCAGGTGCCGGAGTCGCGGCCTTCACGGCGCAGCGGGGCCGATCCGTGCTCCTGTTTCAGGCGGTCCTCGATCTCATCCACCACGGCACTGATCTGACGTTCAGAGGGTGCGGAACACAGCAGGAACGCATCGGTGATACCCACGCGCTCCCCCACATCCAGGCCGACGATCTCGGTCGCCAGCTTGTCCTGGGCGGCCGCGGCAGCGGTACGCAGTTCGGCCAGTACGGGTTCGGGGACTGTCACGGGGCAGATTCTCCTGACATTCGGCGATACCGCGGATCAGCGCGGGATGAACAGTACAACACCAACAGCTACCAGCAGGATGAGGATCACAACGATCAACAGGCCGATCAGCTGTGAGCGGCGTGCGGCGGAGCGGGATGACTCATCAGCAGCGGACTGCAGATCCAGCCCGTGGGCCCCAGTCGCCTCAACAGGGGGCACTGAGGTCTCCTCATCGCCTGTAGCGACGGCCTCGGCCTCAGGCAGCAGATCGCGGCGCGCCCGGTTCTCGCGCAGGGCACGGGCAGCCATCTCCTCCTGGCGCCGTAGCAGCTCAGGGTCCACATAGGTCGGGTCATCCGTGGAGGACGCTGCGATCTCCTCCTGGAGGCTGCGCAGATCCTCCGTGTACTCGGGCACATCCCCAGAAGACGCCTCCTCGGCCGACGCAGCCTGGGCCGGGGCATCTTCCGCCGAGACCGCCTCGCCGATGGCATCGGCGCCGTCACCCTCGGCCACGAGTGCCTGATGCTCAGCTTCACGACGACGGCGCAGCTCTCGGCGAGAGAGCTTCTCGGCGGGCACATCCCTCTGCGCGTGTTCGCTCACCTGGGCACCTCCATCGGACTCTGACTCAGTTCAGACCTGTCGCTTTCTTCACGGTAGAGACGATGTTTGGCGATATACTGCACCACCCCATCGGGCACCAGGTACCACACCGGCTTACCGGCACGCACCCGGGTGCGGCAGTCCGTGGAGGAGATCGCCATCGCAGGGATCTCCTTCAATGAGATCTGATGGCTGCGCCCATAATCCTCGGAGGAGTACCCGGGGCGGGTCACCGAGACGAAATGGGCCAGGGTCCACAGCTCCTCCACGTCCTTCCAGGACATGATCTGGGCCATCGCGTCAGCACCGGTGATGAAGAACAGATCAGCTGTGGGCCGCAATCGCTTGAAGTCATGGAGCGTGTCGATGGTGAACGTCGGCCCGCCACGGTCAATGTCCACTCTGGACACAGTGAATCGCGGGTTAGAGGCCGTTGCCACCACGGTCATCAGATACCGGTGCTCAGCCTCCGTCACCTCACGGCCGGCCTTCTGCCAGGGTTCACCGGTGGGGACGAAGACGACTTCGTCGAGATCGAACTCAGCAGCCACTTCACTGGCGGCGACGAGGTGACCGTGGTGGATCGGATCGAATGTGCCACCCATGATGCCGACGCGAGATCGACGACCGGCGGCCCGTGCATCAGCAGGAGTCACTGCGTTCAGTGGTCCTCATGCTCCCTCGGCGGCAGCTGCTTGCCCTTGCTGGAGAACATGACGGTCACCAGCAACAGAGTCATCAGCACGATGAACATGATGATGCCGAACCACTTGGTCGGCATGAACAGCTCGTTGACGACGTGAGCATCGTCAGCCGCGAGCAGCAGTGCGGCGAAAGTCAGATCGGACATGCCTCTCCCTCATCGGCGGATGTGTACCGGGCACCGGCACCTGGTGACACCCCTCGGTAGTCATTTCACGGGACAGTCTACGGTACATTCCGCCTGTGGGGCCCGACGCGGCACCCCGCGCCACGGCGTACTAGCCGCGGACCTGCCCCTCACCACGCAAGAGCCACTTGGTCGTGGTCAGCTCCCCCATCCCCATCGGTCCGCGCGCATGCATCTTCTGCGTGGAGATCCCGACCTCTGCACCGAGGCCGAACTCACCACCATCGGTGAACCTGGTCGAGGCGTTGGCGATCACCGCCGCGGCATCGACTTCAGCAAGGAACCGCTCGGCCGCCATCACCGAATCGGTGACGATCGCCTCAGTGTGGGCGGTGCTCCAGATACGGATATGCTCGAGTGCTGCGTCCAGATCATCGACGACCTGCACCGCCATCTCCAGGTCCATATACTCGCGGCCGAGATCTTCGTCGGTCAGCTCAGCGATACGTGCCGGTCCGTCCTCCTCCGCGGGATTCCCCGGCTTCTCCGCCGGGATCCACGAGCGGGCGCGCTCGTCGACGTGAAGCACCACCCCGGCGTGGTGCAATGCCCGCAGGCACTCCCTACCGGCTTCTTCGGCGTCCTGATGCAGCAGCAGCGTCTCGGCAGTGTTGCACACGCTGGGCCGGTGCGTCTTGGCGTTGAGGACGATGTCGCGGGCCATCTGCGGATCAGCTGAGGAATCGACGTAGACATGCACGTTGCCCTCACCGGTCTCGATCACCGGGACCCGCGAATTCTGGACCACGTGCTGGATCAGCTCACGGCCACCCCGCGGAATCAAGACATCCACGGACCCGCGGGTCTCCATCAGCGCGGTGGCACCGTCCCGGCCGAAGCGGTCGATCGACTGCACCGCATCGACCGGCGCCGACGTCGTCCGCAGCGCCTGGCGGATGACGGAAAGCAGCGTCTCATTGGTCGTCTTGGCCGCGGAGCCTCCGCGCAGGACCACTGCGTTGCCGGACTTCAGACCCAGCGCCGCGATATCGACGGTGACATTGGGCCGGGCCTCATAGATCACACCGAGCACACCCAAAGGCACCGTGACCTGGGAGAGGCGGATTCCATTGGGCAGAGTGCGTCCCTGGACGGTCCGTCCGGTCGGATCGTCCAGAGCGACCACCTGCTCGACCGCACGGGCCAGCGCTTCGATACGCTGCTCGTCCAAGGTGAGCCGGTCCAACAGTGCCCGGCTCAATCCGGCCGTGCGCCCACGCTCAAGATCCTTGCCGTTCGCCTCGATTAGCGCCGCCGCAGACTCCCGGAGGCCGTCGGCCACCGCAGACAACGTGCGGTCCTTCTGTTCCCGGTCCAATCGGGCCAGCAGACGGGAGGCCGTCCGCGCTCGTTGGGTCACCTCGTGGAGGTCACCGATGACCGTCTCGTCAGTCTCCACCGTATCCACCATGGGCCCAGCCTACCTCGCCCGCCATGCCCCAGAGGCGGCCCCTACCCTGCTTTCAGCCCAGCCGCACCATGTCATCAGTGTGGATGACCGGGCGGTCATAGTCTGGCCCCATCTCCTCAGCCAGTGCAGCGGTGGTCCGCCCCATCATCCGGGGCAGCTCCTGGGACGAGTACGAGGCGATGCCCCGGGCCACGACGACGCCGTCAGGCCCGACGACATCCACCGGATCAGAGGCTTCGAAGACCCCCTCACAGGCGGTGATGCCAGCCGGCAGCAGTGAGCGACGGCGCCCGACCACCGCAGAGACCGCCCCGGCATCAACGACCACACGGCCCTCGGTATGGGCCAGGTGCGTCAGCCACGCCGATCGGGCACCACGACGACGACCACGTGCCGTAAAGAAAGTACCCACAGCCTCACCGGCGAACAGCTCCGGAGCACGGTCAGCCGAGGTGAGCATGGCGGGGATTCCGTTATTCGTGCAGATCTCAGCCGCCCCGACCTTGGTCACCATCCCTCCGGTGCCGAGCCCGGCCTTCCCGCTGCCGCCCAGACGTACTGCCGCCAGCGCCTCCGGTCCGTCGATCACCGGCAGAGCAGTACCGCCCTCGGCAGGGGGCCCGTCATAGAGGGCATCGACGTCGGAGAGCAGGATGAGGGCATCGGCGTGGATGAGGTTCGCAGTCAGCGCGGCGAGCCGATCGTTGTCGCCGAAGCGGATCTCATGGGTGGCCACCGCATCGTTCTCGTTGATGATCGGCACCGCACCCATGCTCAGCAGACGCTCGATGCTGCGCAGCGCGTTGGTGTACTGGCTGCGACGGATGAGATCCTCGACCGTCAGCAGCAGCTGCGCCGCCACCGCGCCGTACTGGCCGAAGGTGCGTGAATAATGAGCCATCAACAGACCTTGTCCCACGGCGGCGGCCGCCTGCTTGCCGGCGAGGTCCTGCGGGCGGACGCCCATCGTCAGCGGGGCGAGCCCGGCGGCGATGGCCCCGGAGGAGACCAGGACGACCTGGGTACCGCGAGTCCGCAACGTCTGGAGAGCATCGACCAACCGCTCAAGAGCCGCGACGGAGATGCCGCCGTCCAGAGTGGTCAGCGATGACGAACCGATCTTCACCACCAGACGCCGAGCCTTGACGAGATCGGCCTGCGAGGTGATGAACGAGTCACGCAGACGCGGTGTGCTCATCGCGTGCCGTCCTCGTCGTTGCCGTCGGAGCCTTCCTGGCTGCGGGCGTACTCCAGGTCCATCTCCGCACGGGTCCGTGCCCGGGCCTCGCGGCGGGCCTGCTGGTCAGCGCGCTTCTGCTCACGGGTGGGCCGGGAGGTCTCTTCGAAGCGGATATCACTGCCCCGCGGTGCCGCCAGATGCTCGGCTCCGGTGGTGACCGTGGGCTCCCATTCGAAGACCACACCGTCCTCACCGCCGATGACCACGTCATCTCCGGGCGCGGCTCCTACCGCGTAGAGCTCGTCCTCGATACCTATCTTGGCGAGCCGGTCAGCCAAGTACCCGACGGCCTCATCATTGGAGAAGTCGGTCTGCAGGATCCACCGCTCCGGCTTATCCCCGCGCACACGGAACAACGGCTCGGCTCCGCGTTCCTCGCGAGTGATGGTGAAGCTGCGTTCATTGACGGCTTGGGGCCGCACTGTGACCTGCACCGGTGCGCTACGGGTCTCGCGCTGGGCGCGAGCCTGATCCACCAGCTCGGCCATGGCGAACCCGAGCTGACGCAGGCCCTCACGGTTCAGCGCAGAGACCTCGAAGACCCGGTAGCCGCGGGCGATGAGCTGGTCCCGGACCATCTCCGCCATCTCCGCGCCGTCGGGCATATCGGTCTTGTTCAGGGCGATCAGCTGCGGGCGCTGATGAAGCGGCACCGCCGCCTGCCCGTCGGCTTCTCCGCCAGATTCCAGCGCATCCGGTGCATAGGCGGCAAGCTCAGCCTCGATCGCCTCGAGATCGCTGACCGGATCACGATCGGTCTCCAAGGACGCGCAGTCGAGGACGTGGACCAGGGCCGCGCAGCGCTCAACATGCCGGAGGAACTCATGCCCCAGGCCTTTGCCCTCCGCCGCACCGGGAATCAGCCCGGGCACATCGGCGACGGTGAACCGCGTACCTCCGGCCTCCACCACCCCGAGATTGGGAACCAGTGTCGTGAAGGGGTAGTCCGCGATCTTCGGACGCGCCGCACTCATCGCCGCGATCAGTGAGGACTTCCCCGCCGAGGGGAAGCCGACGAGCGCGACATCGGCCACGCTCTTGAGCTCCAGCACGACTTCCCGACGCTCCCCCGGGATGCCCAGCAGCGCGAAGCCGGGCGCTTTGCGTTTCTTCGAGGCCAAAGACGCGTTGCCCAGACCGCCCTGCCCGCCGGCAGCGACCACATACTGGGCACCCACACCGACAAGGTCCGCCAGCACTTCACCGTCACGGGTCTTGACCACTGTGCCGTCCGGCACAGGCAGATGCAGCGGGGCGCCACGACGTCCTCGGCGCAGACCGCCCTCCCCCACTCCGCCGTTCTCCGCGGTGCGGTGCGGACGGTGGTGGTAATCGAGCAGAGTGGCCTCCTGCGGGTCCACGACGAGCACGACGTCGCCGCCGTCGCCGCCGTCGGCCCCATCAGGTCCACCCAGGGGCTTGAACTTCTCCCGATGCACGGACACGCAGCCGTGTCCGCCGTCGCCGCCTGCGGCGTGCAGAACGACGCGATCGACGAAATGGGCCATCAGCGGTACTCCTGAAGTTCTCGGCGGACACGGCGGGGATTCACCGGACCGTTTCCGCCGGGCGGGACAGTGAGGAGTTCACACGTGAACGGATGAGCTGTTAAGACACGTCGAGGACGGACCGCGTACGGTCCGCCCTCGTGTGCTCTCCGGCCTGCCTTACTGGGCGGCCGGAACGATG
This sequence comes from Nesterenkonia aerolata, assembly GCF_031470965.1. Classification (NCBI taxonomy): domain Bacteria; kingdom Bacillati; phylum Actinomycetota; class Actinomycetes; order Micrococcales; family Micrococcaceae; genus Nesterenkonia; species Nesterenkonia aerolata. The sequence goes on from NZ_JAVKGR010000032.1 coordinate 9,618, forward strand.
TTGACGACCTTGCGGCCGCGACGGCTGCCGAACTCCACGGCGCCCGCCGACAGGGCGAACAGCGTGTCGTCCCCGCCGCGTCCGACGTTGGTGCCGGGGTGGAACTTGGTGCCGCGCTGGCGGACCAGGATCTCACCGGCGTTGACGGTCTGGCCGCCGAAGCGCTTCACGCCGAGGAAGTTCGCGTTCGAGTCGCGACCGTTCTTGGTCGAGCTCGCACCCTTCTTTGTTGCCATAGCTCTGCCTGCCTCTCAGCTGGATGGATTAGGGGTCTGCGGGAAGATCCCGATCAGGCGATCGAGGTCACCTTCACGCGGGTCAGCTCAGAACGGTGACCCTGGCGCTTGTGGTAGCCGGTCTTGTTCTTGAACTTGTGAATGACGATCTTCGGACCGCGGAGGTTCTCCTGGACCTCGGCAGTGACCGTGACCTTGGCCAGGTCCTCTGCCTTGGTGGTGACCTGGTCCCCGTCCACCAGCATCACTGCCGGCAGCTCGATGGTGCTGCCTGCCTCGGCGGAGACGCGGTCGAGGGTCACGAGGTCTCCGACGGAAACCTTCTCCTGGCGGCCGCCTGCGCGGACAATCGCGTACACCACTTGGGACTCACTTCTCTCGATGACGATAAACTGACTCACTCGGATCCGGCCCGGCCGTGCGTGACCTCATGGAGAAGCCTCAGGCGGGCGCAGAAGACGTAGGGGTGCCGATGACACCAGGGGTCTACTTTACGGGATGGGCAGCCTCAACGGCAACTGACACGGCGCCACCGTGTCGCGACTCTCAGACCAGTTCCACGGCCGTGGCCTCACGGACCTCCTCGGCACTGACTCCCGGTGCGGTCTCGATCAGCCGCAGCGTCGGCTGTCCGTCTCTGCGCTCGACGTCGATCACCGCGAGATCAGTGATGATCCGATCCACCACACCGCGCCCGGTCAGCGGAAGCGTACACTGCGGGACGATCTTGGCCGAACCGTCTTTGGCGGTGTGATCCATCAGGATGATCACTCGGCGAGCACCGTGAACCAGGTCCATCGCCCCGCCCATCCCCTTGACCATCTTTCCCGGAACCATCCAGTTGGCCAGATCGCCGTTCTGCGCCACCTGCATCGCCCCGAGCACGGCGACGTCGATCTTCTTGCCACGGATCATGCCGAAGCTCACGGCAGAGTCGAAGAAGGAGGCGCCGGGCCGCACCGTGACCGTCTCCTTGCCCGCGTTGATAAGATCCGGGTCCACCTCCTCAGCCGTGGGATACGGCCCGACACCGAGGATTCCGTTCTCCGACTGCAGCACCACCGTCCGCTCGTCCGGAATGTAGTTGGGGATCAGTGTGGGCATACCGATCCCGAGATTGACGTAGGAACCGTCGGGAAGCTCCTGTGCGGCACGGGCCGCCATCTCTTCCCGGCTGCGGCCGCGCGGCCGGTTCTGCTCACTCATCCTCTAGGGCGTGTCTCCTATGTGCGTAGGCAGGCGATGATGGCGCAGAGGACTAC
>NZ_JAVKGR010000033.1:0-8662 GCF_031470965.1 Nesterenkonia aerolata
GACGCCGCAGGATCCCCCACCAACAGGGACTCCACGCTCAACGGTGAATAGCCCCATATGTACCGGCTGATAGTGACCCGGGAGGGCGCAGTGCCCTGCTCCTATAAGCAGTTCCCTTCGGTGCAGGAGCTGACGCGGATCGAGAACCGGTGGGATTTCGAGGCCAGTGTCGTGGACAAGCAGATGGTGATGGAGTTCGACCGTAAACGCCGTCCCATTGCTGAGGGCCTGCGGGTCGATCACATTGTGCTGGATGGCGTGCCTTACGAGGTCGCTCACGTACAGACCGCTCCGTGGAAGACGCCCGAACAGGCGCTGCTGGGCCGCTCTGTGGACGCCGGGCTGAAGAAGTGGGATGACGACTTCGGAGAAGAAGTCTGGACCCGCTCTCCAGTGCGTAAAACCGAGCCCCAGTGGATCGACTACTTCGACCGCCTCGACGCCCTGCTCGATGAGGACGGCACTATCTCTGAGGCCCAGCGGCTGGACCGCATTGCCAAGTCCATCGTCATCGCCCAACGCCAGGGCGTCATCCACATCCCGTGGTTGAGTAGCGGCACCGGCAACGGGCCGTTGTGGTGGCGGTTGGAACTGCTGACGATGTTTGGCCTGCCGAAGGTCTCCGAACGCTACTGGACGCACGCCAAGAGCGACCAGGAACGTCAGATCGAGGCTGACCTCGATGCCATCGCACCCTACGTAGGTCACATGATCGCCACCACAGGTGCGTACGTCCTCACCCCCGAGGACATGGACCCCTGCCCGCTGACTGAAGAAGAGATCGAAGAGATCGAACGCGACTACGCGCTCGGATCACCCCATATCGAACGATAGGAGAAACCTGTGACCACCACACCCGAAGACCGGCTGAAGAACTACCTGGCCCAGTTCTCACCCGAGGAACTGCGCTACATCGCAGACCACGGCCCCGACACCTGGACCAGGCAGGCCGCCTACGAGCTGTTCCAGCAGGACCAGTTGAAGGACGCCAACGTGCTGGAGCGGCTGAAGATCAGCGATGCCTACGTGGAATGGGCAGAGGAAGAGACACACAGGCAGGCGGCCGACGCCACTGCTGGCGCGACTGCGGATGGCTATATCTGGGACTACTGGGTGGAAGCAGACATGGCTAGGACCGCTGAGATGCAGGCCGAACATGCCCGCAGATTCCCCGACTGTGACGGTCCTTCCTGCCCTCATATCCGGTACTGAACCACGACAAGGAAGGAGAACAGGATGGCCAAGACCGTTGAAGAGATGAAGCAGCAGCGCCGGGAACTGGATCGGAAGATCAGGGCCGCTAAGCGCGCCGAGGCCAAGGCCGCTAAGGAGGCCAAGGTCTCCGCACAGCAGCGCCTGGGCGCGTGGCTGGCCGGGTTTGCAGACGCCGACACCGCCGAGGACGTGGAGGCCATCCAGCATGCGCTGGAGACCGAGCAGGGTCGCCGGGCGCTGGCAGGGCTGGTCGGTGCGGACACCACCAGCGCCGAACTTCCCCGCCAGCCGGCGGAGAGTTCGGACAGCCCGATGACTAATCCAGGCGACACCGACGCAGGAGGGAGGCCGGTATGGGCATGAGACGGCACCGCACAGCGGTGATGGAACAGTCCCTTCCGCACAGGGTCCCGGCGCTGGGACGAAGCGCGGCTTCGGTCCGGCTGCCGGGGCACTGTGCCTGCGGGCCACTGGCCCGCGACCCCCGGAGGGCGCCCGTCAATCCCTGCGGGATTGACTTTATGGCGCCTAAAGACGATCTGGTGTTCCGGGCAGCGCAGCAGGGACCCGGGGCAGCAGATCGGCTTCACCTCCTTGTGGTGCGGGGAGAGGCGGCAGCAGAGGCTCGACGCAGCACAAGGAGGTCAAGGTGACAGGCAGAGCAGGTTTCGACGTGGCACACCACCGGCAGAGCGAGGGTAAGGGACCGCGTGTCCGCAAGATCAAGGAGGCCTTCCGCGCACTGGACGCTGACGAAGTCCAGCGCCAGGCGAAGCGGAACCCGAACATCGTCGCGGACTTGTCGGCCAACAACGTGAGCATGGTCAACGACGGGCACGGCGGCTTCCGTCCGGCTACCTCGTTCCAGGAGGTGATCGACTACGGCGATCAGCGGGAGAGCCAGGTCTACCGGAAGATCAACGGGCGCAGCTTCACCACGACCACGATTGTGGCGCACCTGCCCAAGAGCATGTGCAAACCTGAACGGTACCGGCGCAGCGATGGGGAGCTCCGTACCCGGTGGGTACCGAAGGACCACGACGAGATGATGCGCTACTTCAACGAGACCGTGGACTATCTCTGCGATGAGGTGCTGCTGGGTGGTCAGCAGGCCGTCCATGGGTACGACCTGAATCTCGATGAGACCACGCCTCATATTCAGTTGGTCGCGGACACTTATGCGCCTGATCCGAAGCACGAAGGCCACCTGCGGGTGACCGCTTCACAGATGTGGGGCCAGCACAGGGAGGTCACCGACGACAAGGGCAAGGCGATCCCTGCGCAGAAGAAGATGCGGGGCTACCAGGCTGGGTTCCGCAAGCGGATGCACGGTGCCGGGTTCGACGTGGAGTTGGACGCTGATCCGGTGCGCAGCAGCCGCAAGCACACCAAGGAGGAATACGTCGAGATTCAGGAGGCCCAAGAAGCCCTGGAGGACCGTGCTGCCGCACTGGAGGTCAAGGAACAGGAGCACCAGGCCCGGGAAGCCCAGCTCTCCCAGTTGGAGGCGGCTGCTGAACGGGCCGGGTTCACCGCTGGCAGCAAACGCGGTCTTCAGGAGGGCCGGAAGAAGGGCTACGCCGAAGGCTTCAACAAGGGCAAGAACACCGGCGCTGCCGAAGCCGAACAGGAGAACCGGCGAATCCACGCCATGCTGGTGAAGGATCAGCGCGCTGCCCAGGAGGAACGCGAGAAGGCTACTGCCGAGAGGCAGGAGGCAGAGCAGGCCCGGGCACAGGTCCGGAGCAAGCTGGACGCTGCCCGCGCGCTGGAGAAGGCCTACCAGGAGTCACGGGATCGGCTGGAGGCTGCTAGGAAGTCTCTGCTGGAGAAGCCCGCCATCTGGAGCGCGTTCCTGAAGAACCGTCCGAAGCTCCGTGCGCAGTTCGAGGACTTCGAGCAGAAGCACTCACAGGCGCTGGACCGGGGTGTCTCCACGGCCAAGCAGAAGTCCGAGAACGCCAAAGCCGCAGCCGAGAAGAGGCTGGACCAGAAGCTGACCGCAATGGGCTGGGACGACCAGGAGAAGGGCGATGGCGAGCTTGAAGCGGGGTGGTGACCACGTCTGGCGATGGCGGTTAGCCTTCTATGTGGATCGACAAGCCTGTCTCCTGGGGGAGGATGTCGGGACGCAGAGCCCATTCATCGGTGTATTGACCCGTGAACTGCGGTCGGTAAGGAATGGTCGGCTGTGTGAACAGGTCAGTCAATCTGAGAAGCAGACTGTCCTTGGCGGCGTCATAATCCGATATGAAGTCTGCGCTGGGCAACGCCCATGGAGGGAGCACGCTCATTCCTGTGTACGCGAATGTTCCGTGCAAAAGCCCGAAGAGAAGTTCGGTAAGGTCACCACTTTTGCCTCGCGGCCCGATCGATGCAGGACGATCGCCCACCGTCACTGCGGCCAAGGCACGCTTCCCAACGAACGGCCCTTGCTCATAGCGAAGACGTTTCCCAGTATCGGGGTCTTTGCCGAAGGCGAAGCCGCTGACGAAAACCCGATCGAACCATCCTTTGAGAATGGCAGGCATTCCGTACCACCACAGCGGAAACTGGACTACCAGAGCATCGGCTCGCTGAAGCTTCTCTTGTTCAGCAACCACATCGGCGGGAAGCCGGTTTTTGCGGTAGGCCGTGCGAACATCCTCGCTCGCGCGGAACCGCTCACCAGCGTCGATTCCAGCGTCGGATCGAGTGACTACTGGGTTCCAATCCATCGCGTAGAGATCGGACTCCACGATGGTGTGGCCCAATTCCTTCAGGTGGTCTATGCCACTACGTCGCAGATGGTGGTTCAGGGAGCGAGGCTCCGGGTGGGCACTGATCCAGAGAACGGTTCGGTGAGTCATGTTAGCTATCCTTGTTGTTGAGGATCATGAACGGAAGTACGGACATTTTTGTCCCTAGTTCGGGAGTTTTATGCGTTTGCCGGTGAAGAGAGCTATGGAGGTCTGCCCTGTTGAGGTGGCTGTCTCTGTGCTGGGTGGGACGTGGAAGCTGACGGTGGTCAAACATCTTTTGGAAGGAACCCTCCGATTCGGTGAGTTGAGCAAGCTACTAGCAGGAGCAAACAGGAAGACACTCACCCGCCAGCTTCGAGAGTTAGAGGAAGACGGAATCGTCCATCGTGAGGTCTACCCGGAGGTCCCGCCTAAGGTTGAATACTCACTCACCGAGCTGGGACAAAGCCTCGCACCAGTTGTCGAGGTGATGAACGAGTGGGGAGCCGTGTATGGCAAGCAGAGTACGGCCTGAAGTAAGTGGCGAAATAAAAGTCGGGAGGTTCCGCCAGGTTCAAGCCCGAGGTAGCAGGCCCGTCTGCGAGCCGTCCCACATCGTTCAATCAAAAAAGAAAACCCACCCGGTGTCGGAGCACCGAGTGGGCAGGATGGGTTGCGTGGTCATAGGCCTCTGGTCTTCTTCACCAGTGCGCGGGCCTCGGGATAGTTCTCTCGGAAGTCCTCCAGCATGTGGAAGTGGGCACCATTGGGCAACTTCCCCCTCACGACCACGACGTAAACGTCGCGGTCGGTCCGGGGGTCAAAGTCGATGTATGCGAGATATTCGTTGTTCTCAAAGCGGCGCACGCCGCCCCTGGGGAGTTGCTGCTGTTCGTTGGTCATGCCACCAAGACACCTTCGACGAAGTACTCGATAGCTCGGTATGCCGCTTCATCGGAACCAATGACCTTCTCGACTTTCTCCTCTCCCCAGTAGGAGTGCCAAGAAGCTCTGGTGATGTTCCCCTCGCTATCGAGGGCGGCCACGATCTCCACATGCGGGCCTCCAGTAGTCAGCACGATGGCGACCTGGCGCTCGAGGACCACTTCCAGCGGTTCCTCATGCAGCGAGTCCATAGGGTCCTGGCCCTCGCGGGACTCCCCTGCATCCAGTGCGGTGAAGATCGCTCGGAAGGACTCTTCGTTGGCGCGGATTTGGTCAGCCAGCTTCTGGTGCATCGACGGCATAGCGGGTTCCTCTCGGGTCGTCAGCACTTTCGTGCTCACTCCCGGGCAGCGGCCTCCGCTGCCGCCCCACAGATGCTGCCCCATGGGGCAAACGATGGGGCACCGACCATGTATCTAGATGAATCTCAACGCTGTTGTTCGATGAACCGCGTCTCTAGATCGTTGATTTCATGCGGATCGAGGTACTAGTGTGTATCTCCATGTACGAGCGCGATGGACAGTTCAAGTCCCCCCTCGCGCACACATGGAAAGTGGCCTCTGACCTGGGGTTTTGATAACCAGGTTGGAGGTCATTTTCATTGAAAGTGCTAGAGAAAGTACTAGCGCAGCCTCTGGATGGCTGTTCGGAGGCCACCTTGCACGGTTGTGAGCGTGCATTCAGAAGAGCGGGCGCGGTGTTAAGAGCGTGGACTCGGCAGACTCGAAAACTGAGTCGCGTGTAGCACGTCAAGCCTGCAGGGCGCACGAACGACTGTATGACGCCGCTAGCTGGAACAGTGGTGTGATGGCTCGATCGCCGGATGTGGCAGAAGATGCGAGAGCAGGAGCTTGACTGTCAGCAGCGGGAGCACCCAAGCAATCAGAGCGGCCGGTGGCGGCATGACGGTCGTTAATGCGATCAGGATCGCGGCGGCGGCAAAGGCAATGGGCTGCCGCAAGAACTTCGGCGCAACGCTAATAAGCACGGTAGCGAGCACCACACCCGCGTAGACGACGATAGCTGTAGCCCAGGGCATCTCTTCCGGCAGCAGGAGCGCCAGCGCCAGCGGATGGACATGCATGGCGACGAATCCGAAACCGGACCATCGAGAGGTCTTCGCGCCGTGGAATCGGCGTGAACCCGACGGGGTGGCATTGACGACGACGCCACCGAAGACGTCGAAGCCGACGATGGCGACCACGGCGATCACCCAGAGCGCAGTGTCAGCACGTGTGGCCAGAGCTGCGGCGAAGGCCGCACCGAAGAGGCCCGCGCTGTACCCCAGTAGGCGCTCACCCGGGGTCGCGCCGGGTGAGATTAACATCTCGTCAACCCGCCTGACCCATGAGCATAGCGCCATCATTGACTTCCTTTCGTGCAAGGCTTGCGCGCTGGTGAATGCACAGTCACTATAGTTATCATGTATTCACTAGGGGATCGCACAGCGAAGGCGATCATTCGGGACGCAGCCATCGAGCTGTTCGGCCGTGACGGCTTCGATACGGTGTCACTGCGTACGATCGCCGGTCACTCAGGGGTGTCGCAGCCCCTCATCATCAAGCACTACGGTTCCCGGAGCGGTCTCATCAACGCCACTGACGAGCATGCGCTGAGCGTAGTGGAGCGGCTGCTGCATACGGTTGCGATCGAGTCGGGCGGAGCGTTCAATTCTGAGGCGACGACGGGCTCTGTCGCCCAGTTGCTCGCAGGCTCGACCATCGGACCGTATCTCGCACGCCTGCTCACATCCAACGGAGATCGTGCTCGTCGAGCGTTCGATCGCCTTGCAGAGTTCTCTTGCGGGCTGATTGACCAGCTCGCAGACGATGAGGCGATCGCATCAGATATCGACCATCGCCATCTCGCGGTGGTCTTGCTTGTTCACGACATCTCCGTACTTGTATTGCGGGATCGTATTACCGAGGCGCTCGGCGCCGACCCGCTCGATCGGGAAGGCGTCGCAGCATGGTCGCGAACAGTGCAAGCGCTTTACTCTGGCGAAGCCTTGACTAGCCCGAACCCCCGGCCGGAGGGAACTCCGCAAGCCCCCGGTTGCGACGACCTCCCACTCCTTCAGCAGCGTTGACCGGGCCACGAGTATGACAGCAAGTGGGGGTTTACGGAGCAGCGCTCCCGCTATTCCCGTATTGCCCGCCAGGATGATGTCATCGAGTGCCCATCCCATCTGTGTGATGACGGTCATGCCTCCGGCAGGCGTCAGGATCGGAGTCATGATTGCTGACGCCACGGAGTGATTCACCGTCACGGTCGAGGACCTCGTGGGCCTCCAACACGTGGTTGAGCCGCGAATGGAGCGTGGGCTGCGGCAGGAGCAGAACTAGCTCGGCGGTCCTGGTGGCTCGCCGCTGCGGGCCGCGATCGCGCACGCGCAGTTCGAGGCTATCCACCCGTTCATCGCCGGCAACAGCTGCGCTGGGGCACGCTTATCCCCACGGTCATGCACCGCGCCGACGCGCTGCGGAACGCACTCATCCCGGTCAGCACGGTCTTCGCCGGAGACGCCGATGCCGACATCGTCGGGCTCACCGGCTACCGAGTCGATCCGCCTGTGCTTGATGAGTGGGTAATCGGCTTCGCGTAGACGGCAGAGAAAGCTGCGAGGAACGCGGTGAGGCTGGCGGAGGACACCCGCTGTCGCACACCGAGGATCGGGTCCGCATCGGCCGACGTCAGCCAGTTTTCAGGAGGAGGCTCCGTCTCCACCGCGCGCCCCGAGGCGCCAGGCTTATAGCGCGACAGTCCGACCCAGAGGCTAGCAGGCGAGTTCGTGCTCCACTGGGCTTCTCCGAAAGGGTGGTCGACAGGGGCTGAGATGGCCTCGCGGTGATCCTGAGCTGAAGGGACGGTGGTCCCTCCTTGGCAGACCTTCTGGTCGGGAGATACGCCATCCGTCCTGGTCGTCCACTGAGTCTCTGCCTGTGCCTCACTCATGCGAGGCGGAGCCGAGAAGCGTGTGGGTCTGCTGGGTGGTCAGCGGAGGTACCGGAAGCAGCGTAGTGGTGTCTCGGTCAGGCCGGAGCCCGTCAAGGACGATCCAGAGATACCGGCGGTAGAGCTGGCTGATGTCACCGGGTTCATTTGCGTCAATGCTGTTGGGCGTGGTCGATGCGATCGTCGTGAGAGCAACTTGCAACAAGATCAGATCAGTGCCTGTCACGTCGTCACGTAGCAGACCTGCTTCGCGGGCGCGATCGGCCACTTTGTTCAGCAGAGGGGCGAGCCGGTCTCGGCCCCAATCGTATCTCCGCGGTTGGGCGAACTGTCCCGACAGCACCTGCGCCATGCCACGGTCCTTCGCTTGGATTGCCAGAGAGTGTTCGAGATAGAACACAAGCCCTGACCATGGGTCCGGCTCAGCCAGGGCTGTGGTGAGGATCCTCTCCAGCTCCTCTACCTGCTGGATGTGGATCGCATCGATGAGTTCCTCTTTGTTCGCGAACCGCCGATATGCGGTACCGACCCCGACACCGGCGCGGTGGGCGACATCATTGAGCGTCGCGTCCAGGCCCCGTTCGGCGAATACTGCGCGTCCTGCAGCGAGCAATCGCTCCCGATTTCGAACAGCATCCTTGCGCAGCTTCGGTTCTTCCATGCCCCCACCGTAGCAAGTGGATGTAGAGAATCCGTTTCCATGCTAGGCTCTCTTATGTGGATATCTTGCATCCGCTTCCAGTTGGCTCGGTCCCGAGCAGCTTCTCTCGATCTAGGGCATGTCTGAAAAATATATAGCGCCCGTCCTGCGAGACTGGCCAGATGTC
>NZ_JAVKGR010000034.1:0-6453 GCF_031470965.1 Nesterenkonia aerolata
ACAAGGGCGCGAGCCCCTTGACTCACGACACCTCCACACTCAACCGCGAATGGCCACATATGGTCCCGGTCCTCGGGGCTGTCCTCCACAATGTGCGGGGGCAGCTTGTACCCGCCGTGGGCAAGGACTCCGTCAGCTTCGCGGGAGAAGTTCGCCCGTGTGCTCACATTGAGCAGATCACCCTGGTGGTGCTTGCGTTCCCACATTTCCCGGCTGTCCGTCAGGGATTCCCGGGCTTCACGCCAGAGGTCCCCAAGGCCGTAGAGGTCCAGGCTGTCGAGTACATCGAAAGGGGCGTCTGTGATGAACCCGTCGGTGGTGTTGGAAGGTGTTGAGTAGCCCAGGGCCGCGAGTTGGTTCAGTGTTGCCAGCAGTACTGCCCGGACCACTCCGGTGGTCATCATGCCGTGGTAAGGGCTGGTGATGGCAGAGCCGCCAACGGCTTCTCGGGCTTGTGCCCAGGCGTCCCAGCCGCGCTGGCCCATCACTCCTTGGGAGAGCTTCCCATAACCACCGTTGGCGAGGTTCTTCAGCACCTCTTGTTCCAGGGACTTCTTGCCGAACTGCTTCTTGGCCTTCCCGCGTTCCTGGATGAGCAGCCGGTTGGCTCCGCGCAGCATCCGGGAGGGGTTGCCGTCCTCATCGAAACGCACCCGCCCGAAATGCCCAATCTGAACGAACACCTCCGCGCCCAGGGTCAGAGCCAGCCAGACCTCGGGACCAGATGCCCATACACCTCGGCCTGCCCCCGATGAGAGCGGGAAGACCATCGAGCCATCCAGCGGAACAGGGATAGTCGGGAAGGCCACGGCCTCAGGGAAGCTGAACCGCACGAATCCGACGAACGGCATCAGCGGCGACGGCAACTCGTTCAGCGTGAGTTCGACGTTGTTGATGGTCTCGGTGATGACCCCATCCGCATGTGTGAAGTCCACGTCGTAGAAGACCGACTCGGCGGTTGGATAGCAGGAGATCAGGTCATAGTCGTGGGTCTGGCAGCCGAAGAACCCGATCTCGTTGCAGGCGTTATAACCGCCCCGGAAAGCGTTGGCGCAGGCGTGTTGCCACGTAGCAGCAGCGCCGTCCACCGGCAACAGGTCGCGCTTGCGGTAATAGTCCTGCTGCTCTTCAATACCGACGACGTTCTCGTTGGTCGCCGTCGCACGGGTCAGACCACCGACGACCAGGTTGAAGGCACCCGTGCTGGGCAGACCCTCATCGCGCTTGATGGCCTCGCGGATAGAGCGGGCTGCGGCACTGGACAGCGTCAGCGGCAGCGCCTGGTGGTCTCCGTAGAGGGTCGAGGCATATTCCAGCACGATGACCGCGTCGTTGGCCCCGTACTCCAGGAAATCCTCCCGGTGGAGCTGCCGGTATTCGCTCATACGGGAAATCCACCCGTCGGGTACCTCCAGTTTGGGATACCCCACTGCCTGGCCGAGGTCGGCCAGCTTGCCCTTCCCAGCGGGCGCATGGGCGAGACCATCCCGGATGGACAGCTCGATAGGGCGGCAGAACCGCCGGGAAGCGCCGTTGAGGATCATCCGGACAGGCTGCGGAGTAGCCAACCCGCCGCTGGCAGAAATGACAGCCCGCAGAATGTCAGGGGTACGCCCATCGAGCCAGGCCGCACGTCGGCCCTTGTACCCGGGGCGGTCCCCAACCCGCTGTCCTTGGGACTCTGCCAGCAGGCGGCGGTCAGCGAAGGTCGTCAGGTCGGCCTGCTCGTAGTGAGCCAACAGGGTGATCGGCAGGGCCTTGGAGACCACACCTTCCTTCTTGGAGGACCGGAAGAAGTCGGAGGGCTTCCCTGCCAGGGAGCGGGAGACCCCCTTCTCAGACCATTCAGCCGGTGCCAGCGGGTGCTCATGCAGCCCCGCCACCTCAATGACGATCTCCAGAGCACGCTCAAGAGAGATACGCATCCCCGGTAGGGCGACGTCCGGGCGGTCCAGCACGGGCAGAATCGAGACCAGTCTGATCTTGCTGGGATCAGCAGGGTGGACCACCGTGAACTGATAGGAGTCGATCTGCCTGGACTGAACACCGGGCACCCCACCAAGACCGGGCTGATGGGTGAACTCCGTGTCGAAGCCAACCACGATCGTGCCGGTGTCCTCAGCCATGGCCCGAATGGAGTCGTAGTCCCCGAAGGCGGGGCCTGTGCTCTGCGGGCGAGGCCTGCGCTCAATGACCTTCGTCGCCACCTCATACAGCGGGGGCAGCCGCTTGGACAGAGAGGTATCCCGGGTGTAAGCCGAGACCCACTGGGGTGGATCGCCAGCCCTCTGCAACGAGCGCAGGGGCGGCAGACCTGAAACTGGGGGCTGCCCAATACACGACTGCCGCCCCACCACCTGACCAGGGGTTTTACCTTCATCGGCGTACACATTGGGTTCATCCTGCGCGCTGACAGACTTCTCCTGCTGCGGATTTTGCGCTTCTACACCCTCGCCTGCGCGCTGTTCTCTACGGCGTTGACGTGCTCTCTTCTCCGACAATCAACTCACATCCCTTCATGCAGTCCACGGCGCGGTCAGCCGAACATCTCCAAGAACTTCTCCCGCGGAATCTTCTTCAAGCGGCCTACCGAGATCGCAGGGATAGCCCCGCTCTCAATGGCCTCACTCACCGTTCGAGGGTCAACCTCCAGAACGGCTGCGACCTCCTTGCGCGTGATCGTTGCCTTATCCGAGGCCCGCAGATCATCCAGGGTCACTGGCGGGCACTTACTTCCAGCCCCTCCCAGCTCCATTTCCGGCTGCTTCGCCACCTTTGCCACCTTCTCCCGATGTTTGAGGCATCATTTCGATGTGTTCACCACTGTAGGACAAGGAAGATGATCGCGCAACATTTGAATGCTTGAAACATCACCACGATGTTTTTTTCGTGCTACGGTGGTCCTGCAAGCACATCCAGGAACAGGAAAGGACCCCACGGTCGCGATGACACAGAAGAAGACACCCAAGGACATGAAGCCCTTGGAACTAGGGCCTACTGGATTCGCTGTCGCTGACGCGGTGCGCAAGTACCGGCAGAACAACGACTACACCTACGCACAGTTGGAGCAGCGCCTCACAGAGATCGGCCACCGCATCCCCGTGCTTGGACTACGCCGTATAGAAGCTGCCGCACGCCGGGTGGATATGGACGACTTCATCGCGCTGGCCGCCGCCCTCAACGCCTCGCCCATGGCACTGCTAGCGAATGTGCCTGCCGAAGCACCCACTCCCGAGTATCAGATGGCGACCGGCCTACCGGATGACGTTGGGCCTCAGGAGTTCCAGGCCTGGGTCCGAGGTGAGACAGACATGTCATTGAAGGGCCGGACGGAGTACTGGAAACGCGAAATCCAGCGGATCGAGCGTGCAATGGAACGCGACCAGCAGGAGATCGCACGCCTGCGCGAAGACCTGACCCAGCACCCCGGAGACCCCGACCTGCTCGGTCGACTCCATTGGGCAGAGGGGCGCGAAGTTGATGGCAACAAGGCATATGCGGAGGCCGAGAAGCTGCTCGCAGACCTCCAGGAACGGCTGAAGGATGAGGAATATGAGTGACAAGAAGACCAAGCACCGCCGTCGCGGAAAAGGCTCGATCCAGAAGTACAAGACCAAGGCCGGGGACCGGTGGCGGTTCCAGATTTGGGTCCCGATTGACCCGGACGACCCTTCACTGGGTGAGAAGAAGTTCTCCCGGGGAGGCTTCAAGACAGATGACGACGCCGACGACGCCATGCAGGAGGCACTGCAAAAGCGCCGGAATCAGGAGAAGTTCGCAGGAAAAGTCCCCACCATCGGGACATACGCCGAGAACTGGGTGGCTGGCCTGAAACTGGCCGACTCCACCCTGAAGGGGTACCGGAAGATCATCCGCAACCACATCACTCCGCAGCTAGGTGAAATCAAGCTGGACAAGCTCACCGCTACCCGCGTGGCTCGCCACTACCGGCAGTTGGAAGAAGGTGGGCGCGCTGACAAAGTCGGGAAGGGCCAGCCTCTCTCAGCCAACACTGTGCACAAGATTCATGTGGTCCTCGGGGCGATGCTCGACGCGGCCATCGAGGACGGGCATATCAGGGACAACCCGGTCAAACAGAAGAAGAAAACGGTGAAGGCCCCGAAGTCCAGCGAAATACGTGCTCAGAGGCCCGAGATCGTCACCTGGACCGGCAGCCAGCTCAACACCTTCCTAGCCTGGAACCGCGATGAGCGCCAAGATGAGTTGTTCCCCCTCTGGAGGCTCTTCGCCTACACCGGGATGCGTCGCAGTGAAGCTCTGGCCCTGCGCTGGCGCGACATTGACACCAAGAACCGCAGGATCAGCATTCGCCGGGCGGTCAACACCGAGGACTGGCAGCAGACCAAGCTCACGAAGACCTATAACGCCCGGGTGATCGACGTAGACGATGACACCCTGCAAATCCTGGCGTCCTACAAGGTCAAGCGCGCCGAGCTGTCATTCCAGCTTGCCAAGGCAGACGCCTACGTCTTCGGAGACGACGAGGGCCAACTTCGCTCACCCGATGCGATCACTTCCAGGTGGAGCCGACGCCTTGACTGGCTCACCGCAGCACACGCCGACATTCACCGGGTCACCGTCAAAGGTCTGCGGCATACCCACGCCACCCAGCTTCTGGAACGGGGCACTCACCCGAAAGTGGTCCAGGAGCGGCTGGGACACACAACCATCACCACCACCATGAACATCTACAGCCACGTCACCCCGACCATGCAGCGGTCAGCCATCGATGAACTAGCGCGGCAACTCTCCGAGGCGTAAACACATGTGAAGATGAGCTGGAAGTTCACGGCATGTCCGCTGGGCATAGGCTCTTACTGTGGAAGAATCTCTACATGGACGCACCAGAGGACGTGAGGAGCGCTCTTCGCGCAGCCGAAGCTCAATTCCTGGGCAGTGGCACGTTCGGTGAGACCTGGCAGGTCCGTGACCCGCTAGGAAGAAACGGGCAGTTCGCTCTCAAGCTTCTAAGGCCCGAGCATTTCGACCACCGTTTACTCCAGCGAGAGGTGGAGAGCTTAGACCAGTTTGACCATCCTGGGATTGTGAAATTACACGATGTTGGGACGGTCGAACTGAAGGGTGAAAAGCGGTATGCACTGATGTGCGAGTACATTGCTGGGGGTAGCGTCGGACAGGTTCTGCGAGCAGGCCGCCAGCCCAGCCCGCAAGACGTTGAGACCTTCGCGCTAAGCCTACTGCGGGCTGTTTCTGAACTCCACTCAAAAGAGAAAATCCATCGGGATATAAAGCCAGACAACATCATGCTACGGGACGGCTGCTGGAGCACCCCGGTGCTCATCGATTTTGGTCTGTCTCGTTCCGTTAGCGGTGGGACTATGACGGTCTACCCTGCCAAAGTAGGCAGCTTGCCTTGGATGTCCCCTGAACAGCTCCAAGGCAAGAAGGCTAGAAAGGCTGCGGACCTCTGGGCTTGTGGAGTAATTCTCTACGAGCTTCTCGCTGGCCGTCACCCGTTTTTTGGGTCCCTCAACTTACGAGACCTCGACGAAGACGAAATCTTTGATCTGGTGTCTGTGGCGCCTGCGGGGCTTCATGCCAATGTTCCTACTCCTCTGGCAGTTGTAGTGCAGAGACTAGTGAATCCAGAGGCAGCAGGGTTGAGGGGAAGTGCCCAGCGTGCAGTTCGCGAACTTGAAGGAGAGCGCTAAATGGCGGAATGGCAAGGACCGACACTGGAAGAGTCTATCTCGGGCGCTAGACCTCTTTTCCTTATACATCGGAGCCATCAAAACGCGAATCGACTACCTGAGACCATCAACTATCTCGCCGATTCTCATGGGGATGATTTAGCTTTAGGCGCGGTCGCTCGTCTGCCGAAGATGACGGTAAATACCATGAAGACTTTCGCTCAGGCCGTTTCTCACGTCCCTGTGAGGATTGTTGATCCAGAGCTCTGGCGACACCCCGGTTCCGGGTGGCCTGGGGCAAAAGACCTCAAAAGTCCTGCTAACGAGTGGGCATACCTAACGAAGCAGCCTGAAAAACCTGTACGCACCTGGGCCAAGGCTGTCCTGGATGTTCAAAGGGAGAGTAATGCTTCTGTGTTGCTGAGCGCCACTGGATGGGTTTCTTCAGTTGAAGGGCAGCATTCCCTGCAACGGGCCCTTACCTGGGCAGATGCAAGCCGACAGGACGCAGGGAGTTCTCCTTTATGGGTGAACCTCACGTTGGATTATTCATGGCTTACTGACAAGAGACTCCGCAACGCCTTAATTGAAGAAATTGTGGAAAGCAACGAACAGCACTGGTACCTACGATTCTGGTGGCCTGAAGTGCCGACTCGATATGGACAGCTTCAGGATGAGTCTGTCCTAGAGGGCTACCGAATTTTGGCGCGGGAATGTGATGTGGAATGAACCGTCCTGGGTCTTGTTCCGATCTGTTGAGCAGAGAGGATAGGGACTATGG
>NZ_JAVKGR010000035.1:0-6291 GCF_031470965.1 Nesterenkonia aerolata
ATAGGGACATCCTCTCCTGCCCAGCACCCACGGTGCTAAACATCAGATGTCACCTGTTCCTGCATCAGCCCCTTCAGTAAACGGTCGATAGATGAACGCTGCGCGAGTTAGCGCCAGATCTCTGTTGTGGCTTCGTTCGCTTGGTGGCGGGGGTTTTTGCAGCGCTCCGTGGCGGTCTTGTTGCCGCGATCACGCAGGACTGGCTGCAGGTAGGTGTCGCGGTCTGAACCGAGAGGGGTGCGCACGGTCGGGGCCGTTTGGATCGCTGCCGCTAGGTCAGAGTCCGAAGGCTCCGCCGCTGACGAGGATCACGATGCCGAGGCCGATGAGGACGATGGGGAAGAGGATGTGCTCCCAGCGTTCGAGCACTTCGGCGATCGGGGGGCGGGTGGCGACGAACTTTGCCAGGGTCACCAGGGCCGCGACGAGCGCGAGGAAGACGATGCAGTAGGCGACTACTGCGAGAGGTTCCACGCTGAGGAAGACAGGGGTGTAGACGCCGATGTTGTCGCCGCCGTTGGCAAGGGTGACGCCTGCGACTGTCCACACGCCGACCTTCTTGCCGGCAACCTTGGCCTCGTCGTCATCGTCGTCATCGTCTCCGCGCCAGGCCTGCCATGCGGCCCAGAGGCCGAGGCCCAGAGGGATGAGACCGAAGTACGGGATGGCTGCCGAGGGCAGGAATGCTCCGGCGCCGATGGTCACCAGGACCGCGGCACCGAGGATGCCGGCGAATCCGAGGTACTGGCCGGCCAGAATGCGGGCGGTAGTGCCGCGCTGGCCTGCCCCTCGCGCGAAGAAGAGGGAGAGCACGATGATGTCGTCGATGTTGGTCGTTGCGAACAGGCCCATCGCCTGCAAGACCGAGGTGAGGATCATGCGCCCTCCCCAGCTGCGTCGCACCCGGGAAGCGAGCAGGCGGGATCGATGCACGGGGCGTCTTCGTCCACTGTCAGGGTGGCATCGACCAGTGCCGTCAGCGCCTGCGTCAGGCGCGAATCGGCGATCTCATATCGTGTCCGACGACCCTCGGTCTCGGAGACGACGATCCCGCAATCGCGCAGGCATGCCAGGTGGTTGGACACGTTCGGGCGTGTCAGGTCCAGATCTCGGGCCAGTTCCGCCGGGTAAGCGGGATGGTCGAGCAGGGTCAAGATGATCCGGGATCGAGTGGGGTCGGCCAGTGCACGACCCAGGCGGTTCATCACGTCGAGACGCGAAGCAATAGTCAGCATGCACTGAACTATACAGCGCGCACTGAACGCTCGGCCACAGGCGTCAGCCCAGATCGCATGCCCGTAAGGGGATGGCCTTACGGACACGCAGGGCATCGCTACCACCCCCTCGCGTGCGAGGGAGTGGAGGCCGCCACTGAGCGTCTGAAAAACCCCGCCAATTAGCGGACATAGTCACATCTCTGTTTCGTGATGCCCAAGTGTTCGAAAACCCGTTCAATAACTGGTACAGTAGAAGCACGTTGTTGAACACGTTAGATGAACGGAGGTGGGCATGTCGCTGATCGGCCTGGTGCGGGTGAGTACCTCGAAGCAAGACACCCAGCGCCAGCATGACGCTCTGGACCCCATCTGCATCAAGGTCTTCGAGGAGAAGGTCTCGGGCAAGCTCGCCGTCGATGACCGCCCAGGGCTGCGCGCAGCGCTGGACTACCTGCGCGACGGGGACATGCTCACCGTCCAGGAGGTGGACCGGCTCGGCAGGAACCTCCTGGAAGGACTGCTGGTGCTCACCGAGCTGTTCGAGCGCGGCATCGCGGTGAAAGTGCTGGACGGCGTTGCCGCTGGAGAGCATACCGAGCGGAGCTTCCTCCTCGACCTCGCCCTGGCGCTGGCCGAGGACCGCCGCCGCGACATCAGCCGCAAGACCAGGAACGGCCTGGAGGCGGCCCGGAGGCAGGGCCGCGTCGGCGGTCGGCCCCGCGTGGTCGATCAGGACAAGCGCCGGGTGATCCTCGCCCGCCACGAGGATGGTGAGTCAGTGCGGATGATTGCCCGGGTGACGGGGCTTTCGGTCGGCACCGTACACAAGGTGGTCTCCGAGAATGGCACGCCCTCGGGAGAACAGGAGTGATGATGAGCGAGACCAACGCTTGGATCTCAGATCAGTTGGCACAGGATGCTGAGCATGACTCCGAGGGGTTCATCGCCGACCTCACAAAACTCGCACAGCGACCGGAGATCATCGTGCCCATCCCCGCTTCTCTGAAGCCCCCAGCACGGGCTGGCTATTGGGACGAGCGAGCATATCGTGACGCCCAGCACCTCTACCGCGTGGTGGCGCTGCTGGGCTCACACGGTGTGATGCTGCGGCACCTGAAGTACACCCTCGGCAGCGTGACGTTCCAGGACGCGCAGAAGGTGCTGCGACGCTCGGGAGCTGTGGTCGAGACCAAGGAGCTGCGTAAGACCAGCGACGGGCGGCTGATGAACCTCGTGGTGCTCCGCCTCGCTCAGTACGGTGTGGACGAGGACCTTGAGAGCGTATGATCACTGCATGTGCGGCAGATACGTCCTGGCAAGGGCCACCGGTGACCTCGCAGCGGCCTACGATGCCGATGTGCCCGCAGGCGTCGAGGCGCGTCAGTCCTGGAACATCGCCCCGACCAGCACTGTGCCGATCATCCGCGACACCGACGGCTCAGAGGGTCACCGCGAGCTGAGCACCGCCCGGTGGGGACTGATGCCGGGATGGGCCAAGGATCTGAAGCAGAGCTACAAGACGTTCAACGCCCGCTCGGAGACCGCAGCCGAGAAGCCGACCTTCCGGGCCGCGGTGCGCTCGAAGCGCGCGGTGATCCCTGCCGATGCTTATTACGAGTGGCTCAAGGACGGCTCGAAGAAGAGGCCGCATGTCATCCGCCCCGCCGACGGCTCGTTGATCAGCTTCGCCGGACTCTACGAGTGGTGGCATGATCCCAGCGATGAGGATGGTGAGGAGCTGATGTCCTGCACCATACTGACCGGGCCGTCGCCGCAGCCGGGCAGCGGCGGGGTGCTGGAGGACTTGGCGGGCCTTCATGACCGCATCCCGCTGCCGATCAGTGGTGACCTGATGGACGCCTGGCTCTCAGCGGAGAAGCTCGACAAGGAAGAGGCATCCGGGCTGATCGACCATATCCGGGGTGAGGCCAACGGGATCGCCTCGGGCTGGGAGGTCTACGAGGTGGGTCAGGCCGTCGGCAACGTCAGGAACAACGACGCCAGCCTGGTGGTGCCGCTGGAGTCTGAGACGCCGTTCTAGGCCTTGACCAGCGGCAGTTCGTCCCAATGGGTGGTGTAGCGCGGGCTCATCATCTCTCGTCGCATCTGCCACTGAGGACCGGCTTTGAGTCCTGCCCGTCCGAGACCGATGGCAGCGCCGTTGATCTTCTGCCTCACCGACTCGATCAGCGGGCCGATCTGGCGCTCCTCATGGCGGTCGGTGAAGAGGTCGAAGACCGGCTGGTGGCCGGTCTTGTACAGATCAGTGACCACGATGCCTGCTCTGGCGTAGCGCACACCCTCGTGGATTCTCGGCAGCAGCGCCTTGGCGGCTCTGGTCAGCAGCACCGGGTCAGCGGTGGGCGCAGGCAGCGTCACTGTCGCCGAGGGGCCGTGCTGGTCCGGGCTGTAGTGCGAGGTCATCGCCCAGGCGGTGACCACCTTCGCCTGCCGGTCATGCTTGTGCAGTCTCGCTGAGGCACGTTGGGCATAGACGCCGAGCACCTGCTCCATCTCCGCGACGGTGGTGATCTTCTCCGAGAAGGACCTGCTGAAGATCAGCTGGTCCTTGATCTCGGCAGGCTCCTCCTCCAGCGGGATGCAGGGTGTGCCGCGCAGCTCCAGCACGGTACGCATCACCACGATGCTGAAGCGTTTGCGCATGGCGGCGGGGTCTGCATCGCGCAGCTGGGCGATGGACTCGATGCCCATCGCATAGAGCCTCTTGGTCAGCCGTACCGCGATGCCCCAGACCTCGATCACCGGCAGGGAGGCCAGCAGCGCTTCCCGGCGCTGCACCGGCACCGCCTCCCAGCAGCAGACACCAGCCAGCACCGGGATCTTCTTCGCGGTCTTGTTCGCCAGCTTCGCCAGGGTCTTGGTGGGGGCGATGCCGACGCAGACCGGCAGCCCGAGTTCCTGCCAGATCCGCTCCTTGACCTGATGGCCCCATGCTTTGAGCTGCTGAGGCGTGCCGCGGACGCCGACGAACGCCTCGTCAATCGAGTAGACCTCCACCCAGGCCGAGCACTGGTTGAGTAGCCGCATCACACGGGCGGACATATCGCCGTAAAGCTCGTAGTTGCTGGAGCGGGCCACCAGACCGTACTGCGGAGCCTGGGCGGCGAGCTTGAACCAGGGTTCGCCCAGCGGGATGCCCAGCGCTTTGGCCTCCGGCGAGAGGGCAACGCAGCAGCCGTCGTTGTTGCTGAGCACCACCACGGGCCTGTTGCGCAGCTTCGGGTCGAAGACCCGCTCGGCACTGACGTAGAAGGCGTTGACATCGACCAGGGCGATGTAGTCACGCGGTTTGGTCACACGTTGTGGATGCACTTGATAACGACTCCCCAGATCTCCAGCTCGGAGAGCTCACCGACCACCAGATCCGGGTGGGTCTGGCTCTCGGCCTGGAGCACCACACCGCCAGATGTGATGCGCAGACGCTTGACGGTCAGCTCACCGTCGAGAATAGCCACGACCACGGACATATCCTTTGGTGTGCGCGCCCGGTCTACGATCAGCTCGTCGCCGTCACTGATACCGGCCTGCTCCATCGAGTCACCGGTGACCCGGACCAGGAACGTGGAGGCCGAGTCTTTGATCAGGTGCGAGGTCAGGTCCAGCGGGCCGTCGTAGTAGTCCTGCGCGGGGGAAGGATAGCCGCAGGGAACCGCCACCGGAGCCAGGAGCACAGTCGAGGCGGCGGCGGAGGGTTCAAGGATCTGGAGGCTATCGACACGCATGAGGCATCTAGTATCTATCGAACACAGATTCGATAGCAAGGTCTGCTTCCGGAAGAGGTACTGGGCTGCCTGCACCGTGGATAAGAGAGACCCCCGCAGGCAAACTGTCTGCGGGGGTCTCTCAGCATTCAACGGGATCAGGGAGAATCCTCAACGCAGATTCTTGTGCCCAGTGTGTGCCCAGTAAGACTCTCATCCGGCTCTGACCTGGGGTGATGATGACCTCTAATAGTAGTAGGGGAAGTCCGACCAGTTCGGCGCGCGTTTGCCGAGGAACGCATCGCGGCCCTCCACCGCCTCATCGGTCATATACCCCATCCGCGTGGCCTCACCGGCGAAGACCTGCTGGCCGGCCAGGCCGTCATCGGCGGCGTTGAACGCGAACTTCAGCATCCGCACCGCCTGCGGGGACTGCCCGGCGATGTCCGTGCAGTACTCCAGCGCGACCTCCTCCAGCCGCTGGTGGTCCACCGCCTCGTTCACCGCGCCGGCGGCGACCATCTCCTCGGCCGAGTGCTCACGGGCCAGGAAGAAGATCTCACGGGCCTTCTTCTGCCCCACCTGGCGGGCCAGCAGCGCCGAGCCGTAGCCTGCGTCGAAGGAGCCGACTGTGGCATCGGTCTGCTTGAACTTCCCGTGCTCGCGCGAGGCGATGCTCAGGTCCGCGACGACGTGGAGCGAATGGCCGCCACCGGCCGCCCAGCCGTTGACCACAGCGATCACCACCTTCGGCATCGTGCGCATCAGCCGCTGGACCTCGAGGATATGTAGACGGCCCGCCTGGGCCGGGTCGATGGTCTCCGCCGTCTCCCCCTCGGCGTAGCGGTAGCCGTCCCGGCCGCGGATCCGCTGGTCCCCGCCGGAGCAGAAGCTGTGCCCGCCGTCCTTCGGGGAGGGGCCGTTGCCGGTGAGCAGCACGGCGCCGACGTCGGGGGTCATGCGGGCGTGGTCGAGGGTGCGGTAGAGCTCGTCGACGGTCCCGGGGCGGAACGCATTGCGCACCTCGGGGCGGTCGAAGGCGATCCGCACCGCCGGCAGGTCATGGAGGATACGGCCGGAGGCATCACGCTCCACCCGCCGGTGGTAGGTCAGGTCCGTCAGATCGAAGCCCTCCACCTGGCGCCACTGCCACGGGTCGAAGATGTCCGAGACCTTCGCGGGGAGATCGCCGGAGGGGGAGGGGGTCTGCGCTGCGTCGTCACTCATCGACGACGAGTCTACCGGGATGCCTGGGCTGGGATTCGGTCTAGAATCCGGGCAGCGGAACCCGGGGCTGTCTAGGGCGTGTCTCCTATGTGCGTAGGCAGGCGATGATGGCGCAGAGGACTACT
>NZ_JAVKGR010000036.1:0-5943 GCF_031470965.1 Nesterenkonia aerolata
TAGTCCCTATCCTCTCTGCTCAACAGATCGGAACAAGACCCAGGACGGTTCATTCGACCGGCTCATGGCCGCCGAAACCGATGAGCTGAACCAGCTGACCACCAACCGTGACCGACTCCAACACGAACAAGAACGCCTGCTGCAAGCCCACTACGCCGACGCCATCCCACTCGCTCTACTCAAACGCGAACAAGACCGCATCCTGGGTGAACTAGACCAGGTCAACCGACGCATCGACGCCCACCACGGCGAGTACATCGAGGCCAGAAACCACCTCGAAGACGCCCTGACCCTGCTCGCCAACTGCGCTGACATCTACGCTCGATGCGACGACACCAACCGGCGACTATGCAACCAAGCCTTCTTCACCAAGGTCTACATCGACGAAGACGACAAGCTCCGCGTCGAGCACCAACGCCCCTTCGAGATGCTGCTCGACCCCCAGATCAACGGCAACGCCCTCAACTGGAGCCGAGACGACAACAAGGCCCGAACCCCCGCCAACGAATCGTTGGGCAAGGGTTCGAGCCTTGTGCGTAGGGTGGGCCCTGCGGGGCTCGAACCCGCGACCAGCGGATTAACCTGCCACTTCGACTTTCGCCGCCGCCCCTTCGGGGCGTTCGTGGTCTGGACTGTCCCTTCACCGTAGCTTGCGCCGTAGGTGCCACCCGTCCAGTCTCTACACCTTCCAAGACGTGGTCTCGGCTTGGCTCGGGATTGCCATCTAGATTCCATCTAGGAAGGGTTCCCCGACTTTGAGTGGTGTCATCCCCAGCGTTTCCACCGAGGCGCTCCTATTTGAAGTCCGATGCTCTACCAACTGAGCTAAAGGCCCATGCAGCGCGCTGCGCTGCCTCCCACTATTCAGTTTGGTTGCCTTCCACGCTCAGGGGGCCGGAAGCCCTTTCTGCCCAGAACAGCATCCTCTATCATAGCCCATCTGACTCTTGCCGTTCACTTCGCCGCTGAAGATCTTCTCTCCGTGCTTTGAGTCCGAGGTGGCCTGCGGTCTGCCGGGTACGCACATAGGGCGAGCAGTAGAACCGGGTGGCCTCTTGTCCTCGCAGCTGGGTGTAGGCGGTGGGAAATTGGGCCTCTCGCAAGTGTTGGCCCACGATCTGGGCCTGCCTCTGCCCAGTCTGAGTCAGTTGCCACTCACGCCCAGGGGTGGTCACAGAGTCATCGGTGTAATGAGACTCCTCGCCCTGCCTGGCCAGGGCACCGGCAACGTTGCCCTCAGACTCTCCGTGTCGGATCAGGATCAGGTCCAGCGGCATCATCGTAGGCCTCCTTGTCATCCTCAGTCATGGCCGTGGTCTTTCGTCCAGGCAACGGTGTGGTGCCGGTTCTCCGTCGTGCGTTGTGTCTGGCTTCTCGGCCGGGTTCTTCATGCTCCAGCCAGATCCGTCGGATCGCGACCCGCAGGTCAGACAACCGCACCTCAGGGACCTCATCGGTTCCTGGATTCTCGTAGGAACCTGTGCGGCGGGGCGTATGGTCAGCATCGAGATAGACGTCCTGTCGGACATGGCAGTCCACCGCAGTAACCTCGGGCCTGCCGACGTAGCCTGCTGGCACGAAAGCCCCTGAGTACGGCTCATTGACCGCGGCCAGGCCCTCGATCCTCAGCCTCTCCAACACCCCTTCGATGCGTTGGCTGTGCTGCGCCCCGTCCACCCCGAGGCACCAGGCAGGCCCCTGGTGTTCACCTGGGGCCGGGGTGGGGGTTCCGTGGGCGTGGAGGTTGATGATCAGCACTTCAGCGAAGCGATCCAGGATCCTCTCCAGGGTCTCGCAGAGCAACTGGTGGTAGGCCGCATGAAGCTTCTCGGTGGCACTCTCTGGGTGCTCGTAGGGGTCGAAGGTCAGCCGGGAGTGGAGGTTTTTGACCACATAGGGGGCGCCGTCGTTGGCTCGATTCCAGGCGCTCTGTACACAGTGATCCACGCCGTAGTCGGCGGCATCACGGACCCGGGCCAGCAGACCAGGGTCTTCGGTGGCCCGCTCACCCTGGGATAGGTGCCCGTCCCGGGTGTACTCAGAGGGGACCCGAAGACCTGCATGCGGAATGTGCACCAGCACCGGGAGGTTGCCGTCCATCACCCGCGCCTGCAGATCCTCACACCCGGTCTGTGGAGCGCGCCCAAAGACTGCCAGATCCTCATAGATGTTCTCCGCGGTCTGGGCCTGGAAGTAGAAGTCCTTGACCCGGCGAAGCTCCTGATTCCGCCGGTGATACCAGGCCCATTTCCCCATGACCCCGCCCCCGGTGTTGAGCACCGGGGCAAGCTCAAAGTCCTGGGCAGTGCTGCGTGCTGGGTTCTGCGCCATCAGTGATCCCTCCTGTCTTCCGGCGGATCGGGCAGCAGGCCACCAGCCCGGGAGACCATGAACTCCCGGGCACGGGCGTTGGCACTCTGTTCCAGGGCCTCGACCATCCGACCGAGCCAGGCGCCCTGGGGCTCGTCCGCGGCTTCGGCGATGAGCTGGTTCCAGTGAGCCGAGCGGCCTTCGTCGAAGACCCGCAGGAAATCCTCGGTCTCCCAGACCCAGACCGGTTTCTCCGGCCAGACTCCGAGCTGGCTGCGGTCCACCCCGGTGGTGACCGGTGGAAGCGGCACCCATTCCACGCGCGGCTCCGCTCCCTCCGCCTGGTCCTGCTCGTCGGGCAGGTGGAGGAGACCGAGGTTGGCATCGGGCATCTGATCACACTCGGTGGCGACCACAAGGGTCTGGTGATCGCAACCCTCGATCTGGACCAGTTTGGAGTCCTTGACGTGATAGTGCCCGTGCGCCAACACCCGAGGCTTCACGGCTTGGAAGGCTTCATCGAGGCGTCGGCGTCCTTCGGTGGCATAGGCCAACACCTCCGCTGAACGGCCGAGCGGGGTCTGGATGATCTTGGCGACCATGTCGGTGCCGTGCCAGGGCTCCGGGGCATCGTGGGTGAACATCACATCGGCCGTCCCACCGGCGACGACGGTGGCGACGTCGTCGCCGGTGATCATCTCCTCGATCCACCACGACTGCCCGGTGATGCGGTGTTCGAAATCCACCGACGGCGCCCCACCCAGAGACACGAAACTCCACCCGCTGCGGGTGAACCGATGGCCCCGGGGCAGCAGCGCGATCCGCTCCCTGGCCCACATCACCGCACCCAGCGCCTCGAAATCGGCATGGATGTCACGGTGATCCCGGTTCTGGGCGGAGAGTCGGGAGATCTGCTGGTAATCCTCGTGGTTGCCGGGAGTGACGACCACCCGCATACCGAGCTCATCGAGAGTCTCCTGGAGGGCATCAAGGTAATCGATGCCCTTCTGGCCGGGCCAGATGCCGAAGTCTCCGAGCTGGAAGACCTCCCGCACACCCAGCGAATGCAGGTGGCGCAGGGAGCGGATCGCCCAGGATGTGTTGGCGTGCCAGTCCCCGGCGACCGCCACAGTGGCGCCGCGGCGGGATGTGTCAGTGTCCTGGGTAGGTTCGGTGCTGCTCATGGGTTTCAGCCTAGAGGGCCCCACCGACATGGAATCCGTGTGCTGCAGTCGATCTCGTGGCCCAGGGGTCATGACGGGTCCTCCGGATCAGTGGCGGCCCGGGTATCGGCTAGGCGCTCGATCTTCTGGACCTCCGAGCTGATCCGCCAATGCTCCCAAAACACTGGATCATCTGGATCGTCGTACCAGAAGTAAGGACGCTCCCCAACTTTCGGCCACCAGACCACTCGGGTGAGCGGGACCGGTCTCTGGTCATGTCCCATAGACCCGGACTTCGATGCTGCCGAAGGCATCCGCACGTAGGTCATCTGATCCAGATCCCAGAGATGGAGAGTGCCCTGAGTGGTGATCAGCCACCGGCCCGTGCTCTGTGGGGTGAGCTCATCGGCCTGTTCGCCGGTGGTCTCCCACTGGTGATCGCGTTGGTTCGCATCGTAGGTCTCTGTGGTGTCGTTGGTATCCATGCCCCGTGAGTGTCCGGAAGCCCCAACAAGGTGCGCAGCACACACACGAGGGGTCGAAGGGACCCCGCCGGACGGGCTGGCCCCCGTTGACGACCCCCGGCCGGGCGCTACCGGCATATGAGCACAGCAACTATGGAAACCAAGACAGAGGCGACGCCGACAATGCCGAAGCTATGGACCCGGCAGGAAGCTGCCGACTACCTCGGAGTCTCGGCCAAAACGCTGGCGAACTGGGCCTCCAACGGCATCGGCCCACCCTACTTATCCCTCTGCGGCGGGTCGGTGCGCTACGACCCTGAAACCCTCAGCGCCTGGTTACAAGACCAGCTCCAGAGCACACATGGCTGAGCGCAACTGCGCATAGGCGCTATCTGGGACACCACAGCCCTGGAAGCCGTGCGCTGACAGTCCTCCTCGTCGTCGTCCAGTTTGAAATAATCCCTGGAGAGGATCTGAGGGAGGACAAGGTGACGATGCCGGAGAAGACAACAGGCAGCGAGCCGGTCAGTGACTATGTGCAGGCCCGGCGACTGGGGGTTCCCTTCCGTAACGCAGACGGGGTGCTGGAGTACCCCACGATGCGCAGCCGTCCCCAGCCAGACTTCACCCTGGACCAGTTTCACCGGTTTCTGCTGATCGGCAGTCTGCTGGTTGCGGTGCTCTATACCGTGTGGATGGTGGTGCGTATCCCCTCGATGCCGGATCAGGTGCCGATGCACTTCACCGCCGACGGATCAGTCAATCGGTACGGCTCACCCTGGGAGATTCTGGGCATGGCTACGGTGATGCTCGCTGCGATCATCGGATGCGCGATCCTCACCCGTTTCCCGCGGACCTATAACTACGGGCTGGGCAAAGTCACCGAGGGCAACATCCAGGCCCACTACAAAAACAGTGTCCAGATGATGATCTGGACCGTGGCCACCGTGACACTGATTTATGTGATCGCACTCGGCGGGATCGCCGGAGACTGGCCGATCAGCCCGTGGGTGTGGATCGGGCTGGCAGCAATGTTGGCCAGTCAGGGGTTCTTCATCTACCGGATGTCCAAACTCTGAACCCATCACGCCTGCCCTGAACGGAGCCGGCCACCACGGCTCAGCGCCAGGTGCCGGTCCAGTCGTAAAGTTCCCCGTTGGTGCGGTACTCCCGCAGTGAGGTGATTAGACCTCCATCGACGGTAGCGATGCTGGTGCCTTCGAAAGAACGACGACGCCCCTGCCAGGTGAAATCAAAGACCCACTCGGCTGCTTCTCTGCCCGGTGCGGTGAACGATGAGCTGCTCGGCCAGGAATGGACCGTCCGCCATCCTGCGCATCGTCAGTCCCGGCAAGTAAGCCACCTCCACCTCGTCCATGCTCTGGGCCACGGTGACCGGCAGTGCGCCGATGGTCGCGGGTTGATCGACCACCAGCAGGGTCGGGCCACGTTCGGCAGTCAGTTCGGCCAGTAGGTCTCGGAGTTTGGCCTCATCGTTGGGCAGGGGCTTGTCGTAGACCTTGCCGCCGGTGGTGGTCAGGGCGGTAGCGTGATGCTCACTCTTGCCGACGTCTAAGCCGATGAACAGCGCGAAGTCCTGAAGGTTCCAGACCACGAGCTTTCTCCTCGTTGTTGTGGAGTCCTGTCACCACCCAGAACGGGGCGCCTGGGCAGCCAGCTGCCCAGCCCAGTTCATCCTTCCCAAGCCGGGACGGATGTAGTCGGTGGGCGGTTCATGCTCGGCATCCACGTTAGAAAACAAGCCCTCAAGCCGGGGCTGTCGTGCCTCTATCAGCGATCCACGATCCGCCCGTGACCAGCTCCTGGGTGACAACACTGTGAGTCTAAAAGTGGCTGGTCTGGGACTGGCTGGCAGGATGAGTATCGGCCTGCACTATCGATTGTTCGTGACTCATGACAACACTGACGTCTACGGGATTGTCATTGGTGGGGACTTGTCCGTTCAGCTGATAGTGCTCGGCCGGTACTGGTCCGGCCCACCTCGG
>NZ_JAVKGR010000037.1:0-5339 GCF_031470965.1 Nesterenkonia aerolata
GGGGTTGGGTGTGTGGGTTTTGTGTGGTGTAAGTGATCGGCTTATTAGTACCGGTCAGCTTCACACGTCGTTAGTCCGTGCTTCCACATCCGGCCTATCAACCCAGTCGTCTAGCTGGGAGCCTTCACACCACAAAGGATGTCGGAGATCTTATCTTGAAGCCGGCTTCCCACTTAGATGCTTTCAGCGGTTATCCATCCCGAACGTAGCTAATCAGCGGTGCCCTTGGCAGGACAACTGACACACCAGAGGTTCGTCCGTCCCGGTCCTCTCGTACTAAGGACAGACCTTCTCAAATCTCCTACGCGCGCAGCGGATAGGGACCGAACTGTCTCACGACGTTCTAAACCCAGCTCGCGTACCGCTTTAATGGGCGAACAGCCCAACCCTTGGGACCAACTCCAGCCCCAGGATGCGACGAGCCGACATCGAGGTGCCAAACCATGCCGTCGATATGGACTCTTGGGCAGGATCAGCCTGTTATCCCCGAGGTACCTTTTATCCGTTGAGCGACGGCCCTTCCACACGGTGCCGCCGGATCACTAGTCCCAACTTTCGTTCCTGCTCGACATGCCTGTCTCACAGTCAAGCTCCCTTGTGCACTTACACTCAACACCTGATTGCCAACCAGGCTGAGGGAACCTTTGGGCGCCTCCGTTACTCTTTGGGAGGCAACCGCCCCAGTTAAACTACCCACCAGGCACTGTCCCTGGACCCGATCAGGGCCCGAAGTTAGATGCTCAACACCATCAGAGTGGTATTTCAACGATGACTCCACCCACACTAGCGTGCAGGTTTCACAGTCTCCCACCTATCCTACACAAATACTGTCAAACACCAATACCAAGCTATAGTAAAGGTCTCGGGGTCTTTCCGTCCTGCTGCGCGTAACGAGCATCTTTACTCGTAATGCAATTTCGCCGAGTTCACGGTTGAGACAGCGGGGAAGTCGTTACTCCATTCGTGCAGGTCGGAACTTACCCGACAAGGAATTTCGCTACCTTAGGATGGTTATAGTTACCACCGCCGTTTACTGGGGCTTAAATTCTGAGCTTCCACCCCAAAGGGTGTGACTCGTCCTCTTAACCTTCCAGCACCGGGCAGGAGTCAGTCCGTATACCTCGTCTTACGACTTCGCACGGACCTGTGTTTTTAGTAAACAGTCGCTTCCCCCTGGTCTCTGCGACCCATACACGCTCACCACCGCAAGGGTGGATCACGCTCAAGGTCCCCCTTCTCCCGAAGTTACGGGGGCATTTTGCCGAGTTCCTTAACCGTGATTCTCTCGATCGCCTCGGTATTCTCTACCTGACCACCTGTGTCGGTTTGGGGTACGGGCGGCTAGAACCTCACGTCGATGCTTTTCTCGGCAGCATAGGATCACCGGATCCCCCACCCATAGTGGGGGCCCATCAACTCTCAGACACAGACTCTGACGGATTTGCCTACCAGAGGTCCTACAGTCTTAGACCCAGTCAACCATCGCTGGGCCCGGCTACCTTCCTGCGTCACACCTGTTAATACGTTTGGCTCCCCGGTTCAGGTCCCACGCTCCCCACCACAGCCCCCCACACAAAGTATGAGGGGTCAAAGGCAGTTCGGGTGGTTAGTCTCACCAGTTCACCAGGGGCGGTTCTTCGCCGGTACGGGAATATCAACCCGTTGTCCATCGACTACGCCTGTCGGCCTCGCCTTAGGTCCCGACTAACCCAGGGCAGATTAGCTTGACCCTGGAACCCTTGGTCATTCGGCGGAGCAGTTTCTCACTGCTCTTTCGCTACTCATGCCTGCATTCTCACTCGAACACACTCCACAACACGCTTCCGCGGCTGCTTCACCGCAGTGTCCGACGCTCCCCTACCCATCCAACAGTCAACACTGCTGAATGCCACAGTTTCGGCGGTGTGCTTGAGCCCCGCTACATTGTCGGCGCGGAATCACTTGACCAGTGAGCTATTACGCACTCTTTCAAGGATGGCTGCTTCTAAGCCAACCTCCTGGTTGTCTAAGCAACTCCACATCCTTTCCCACTTAGCACACGCTTAGGGGCCTTAACCGGTGGTCTGGGCTGTTTCCCTCTCGACCATGAAGCTTATCCCCCACAGTCTCACTGCTGCGCTCTCACTTACCGGTATTCGGAGTTTAGCTGACGTCAGTAACCTTGTAGGGCCCATCGGCCATCCAGTAGCTCTACCTCCGGCAAGAAACACGCAACGCTGCACCTAAATGCATTTCGGGGAGAACCAGCTATCACAGAGTTTGATTGGCCTTTCACCCCTACCCACAGCTCATCCCCCCAGTTTTCAACCTAGGTGGGTTCGGTCCTCCACACGCTCTTACACGCGCTTCAACCTGGCCATGGGTAGATCACTCCGCTTCGGGTCTAGACCCAGCGACTCACACGCCCTATTCAGACTCGCTTTCGCTACGGATACCCCACACGGGTTAACCTCGCCACTGAGCACTAACTCGCAGGCTCATTCTTCAAAAGGCACGCCATCACACCCCAACAGGATGCTCTGACGGATTGTAGGCACATGGTTTCAGGTACTATTTCACTCCCCTCCCGGGGTACTTTTCACCATTCCCTCACGGTACTGATTCACTATCGGTCAGCAGGTAGTATTCAGGCTTACCAGGTGGTCCTGGCAGATTCACACAAGATTCCTCGAGCCTCGTGCTACTCGGGAACACCCACAAGGCCGGCGGAACGCATTACGACTACGGGACTCACACCCTCTACGGTCAACCACTCACCAGTTGTTCGTCTATACGCCCGCACCTCAACCCCCAGGACTGACAGACCCTGGAAAGTAGGCTCCCACAACCCCGGCGGCGCAACCCCTGTCAGGTATCACACACCACCGGTTTAGCCCCATCCGCTTTCGCTCGCCACTACTCACGGAATCACAATTGTTTTCTCTTCCTGTCGGTACTGAGATGTTTCACTTCCCGACGTTCCCCCCGAACCGTCTATACATTCAACGGCCGGTCACACACCATGACAGTATGCGGGGTTTCCCCATTCGGACATCCTGGCCTCAACGCTCGGTTATCAGCTCCACCAGGCTTATCGCAGATTCCCACGTCCTTCATCGGCTCCTGCTGCCAAGGCATCCACCATGCGCCCTAAAACACTTACACCCACCCACAACACACCCGCCACCCCACCCATTCACACAGGCAAGACAACAACAGGCACATCATGGGCAAGCACAAAATCACACTAGAACACACAACACCCACCCGCACAGCAACCACAACACCACAACAGGCATCACAGCCACCACGGGCAGGACATGCATTGACCAAAAAATAAGATGCTCGCGTCCACTATACAGTTCACAAACAACAACCCCCGCCACCCTCACCACACCCACACGATGCGGCTACCTGCAGCACAGGGAACACCAGAAACAACCAGACACACGCCTGTTGCTCCAGGACCCAACAGTGTACCAAGCCACCCCTTTCACACAACACAAAGAGGCGCACGTTGTTGACATTCCACCCATGAGCACACCCAGAGGCCGGACACTCGCCGACCATACCCAGGTAAGCCACCCCACCCACACTGATCAACAGCAGGTGAGGGACAAAAGCTCCTTAGAAAGGAGGTGATCCAGCCGCACCTTCCGGTACGGCTACCTTGTTACGACTTAGTCCCAATCGCCAGTCCCACCTTCGACGGCTCCCCCCACAAGGGTTAGGCCACCGGCTTCGGGTGTTACCAACTTTCGTGACTTGACGGGCGGTGTGTACAAGGCCCGGGAACGTATTCACCGCAGCATTGCTGATCTGCGATTACTAGCGACTCCAACTTCACGAAGTCGAGTTGCAGACTTCGATCCGAACTGAGACCGGCTTTTAGGGATTAGCTCCACCTCACAGTATCGCAACCCACTGTACCGGCCATTGTAGCATGCGTGAAGCCCAAGACATAAGGGGCATGATGATTTGACGTCATCCCCACCTTCCTCCGAGTTGACCCCGGCAGTCTCCCATGAGTCCCCACCACGACGTGCTGGCAACATAGGACAAGGGTTGCGCTCGTTGCGGGACTTAACCCAACATCTCACGACACGAGCTGACGACAACCATGCACCACCTGTGAACCAGCCCCGAAGGGAAACTACATCTCTGCAGCGATCCGGTCCATGTCAAGCCTTGGTAAGGTTCTTCGCGTTGCATCGAATTAATCCGCATGCTCCGCCGCTTGTGCGGGCCCCCGTCAATTCCTTTGAGTTTTAGCCTTGCGGCCGTACTCCCCAGGCGGGGCACTTAATGCGTTAGCTACGGCGCGGAAAACGTGGAATGCTCCCCACACCTAGTGCCCAACGTTTACGGCATGGACTACCAGGGTATCTAATCCTGTTCGCTCCCCATGCTTTCGCTCCTCAGCGTCAGTAACAGCCCAGAGACCTGCCTTCGCCATCGGTGTTCCTCCTGATATCTGCGCATTTCACCGCTACACCAGGAATTCCAGTCTCCCCTACTGCACTCCAGTCTACCCGTACCCACTGCACACCCGGAGTTGAGCTCCGGGCTTTCACAGCAGACGCGGCAAACCGCCTACGAGCTCTTTACGCCCAATAATTCCGGATAACGCTCGCGCCCTACGTATTACCGCGGCTGCTGGCACGTAGTTAGCCGGCGCTTCTTCTGCAGGTACCGTCACCCCAAGAAAACTCAAGGCTTCTTCCCTGCTGAAAGCGGTTTACAACCCGAAGGCCGTCATCCCGCACGCGGCGTCGCTGCATCAGGCTTGCGCCCATTGTGCAATATTCCCCACTGCTGCCTCCCGTAGGAGTCTGGGCCGTGTCTCAGTCCCAGTGTGGCCGGTCACCCTCTCAGGCCGGCTACCCGTCATCGCCTTGGTAGGCCATTACCCCACCAACAAACTGATAGGCCGCGAGTCCATCCAAGACCGATACAATCTTTACACCACCCCCCCATGCGGAGAGAAGTGATCATCCGGTATTAGACCCAGTTTCCCAGGCTTATCCCAGAGTCAAGGGCAGGTTACTCACGTGATACTCACCCGTTCGCCACTCATCCACCCCCAGCAAGCTAGGAGCTTCAGCGTTCGACTTGCATGTGTTAAGCACGCCGCCAGCGTTCATCCTGAGCCAGGATCAAACTCTCCATCAAAAAAACAGAAAACAATCCAGGCAACACCACAACACCACCCACGAGGGCAGGCAGCATCATGGCAACCAAAAAACAAATTGGTATCAACAAACTTGGCACACTATTGAGTTCTCAAACAACAGACACCCCGAGAACACCACACCACACCAGGCACAGCAACCCCGAAGCAACTTCCCCATCTTACCCAA
>NZ_JAVKGR010000038.1:0-3157 GCF_031470965.1 Nesterenkonia aerolata
GAACAGCGGACCGAGTCCGCACCAAAATCTCGGAACTAAACCCAGGACGGTTCAGGACCTGTTCTTCCAGGCCCAAGCCGCGGAGAACATCTACGAGGAGCTGACGGTCTTTGGCCGTACCCCGCAGACCGGGTGTGAGGATCTGCAGGTACGGGTGATGGACGGCAACCTCCCGGTGCTGGTGCATATCCCGCATGCGGGGCTTCGGGTCCCCTCTGAGTACACCCGGGACGGGCACCTGCCCCAGGGTGAGCAGGCCACCGAAGATCCTGATCTGCTGGCCCGGGTCCGTGATGCCGCCGACTACGGCGTGGACCACTGTGTACAGAGCGTCTGGAATCGAGCCAACGACGGCGCCCCCTACGTGGTCAAAAACCTCCACTCACGCTTGACCTTCGACCCCTACGAACACCCAGACAGTGCCACGCAGAAGCTCCATGCGGCCTACCACCAGTTGCTCTCCGAGACTCTGGAGAGGATTCTGGGCCGATTCGGCGAAGCGTTGCTCATCACCCTGCGCTCCTACGGCAGCCCCACCGCGACCGGCGACTACGGCCAGGAGCCGCCGCTGTGTCTCGGGGTGGACGGTCAGCACCACAGCGAACGCATCGAAGGCGTGCTGGAGAGGCTGAGGGCCGAGGGCCTGGCCGCGGTCAATGAGCGGCACTCCGGGGCTTTCGTGCCAGCAGGCTACGTCGGCAGACCCGAGGTTACTGCAGTGGACTGCCATGTCCGAAAGGACATCTACCTTGATGCAGACCACACTCCCCGCCGCACAGATTCCTATGAGAATCCAGGAACCGATGAAGCCCCTGAGGTGCGGTTGTCTGAGCTGCGGATCGCGATCCGCCGGATCTGGCTGGAGCATGAAGAACCCGGTCGAGAAGCCAGACGCTCCGCGCGACGGAGAGCCGGCACCACACCGTCGCCTGGACGAAAGCCCACAGCCATGACTGAGAACGACAAGGAGGCCCACGATGATGCCGATGCATGTGATCCTGATCCGACACGGAGAGTCTGAGGGCAACCTCGCCGGTGCCCTGGCCAGGCAAGGGGATGAATCGCACTTCACGGATGCGTTCGTCACCACTCCGGGCCGTGAGTGGCAGCTGACCGAGACTGGGCAGAAGCAAGCCGAGATCGTCGGGCGATATCTGCGTGAGGCCGAGTTCCCCACCGCCTATCCCCAACTGCGCGAAGAAGAAACCACCAGATTCTACTGCTCGCCCTATGTGCGCACACGGCAGACCGCAGGCCACCTCGGCCTCGAATACCAGGACGGGGAATCAGTCCGGTGGTATTTGAGCCGGGCGACCAGAGAGCGCGACTGGGGAGACATCGAAACTCGGCCCCGTCGGGAGTTCGAAGAGTCCCCGCTGTTCGAGCTCAACGCCCGCAAGAAGGCCATCGACCCGCTCTACTGGCGCCCACCAGGAGGAGAATCCATCTGCGACGTCGCAGAGAACCGAGTCAGGAACTTCCTCGACACCCTGCACCGGGAATGCTCAGACCAGACAGTGCTGGCAGTGACCCATGGGGAGTTCATCCGCGCCACCCGGCTGGTGCTAGAAAGGGTCGACGATGAGACGTACACCTCCTGGGAGACCAACCCCGAGATGCGGATCCGCAACTGCGAGATCTTCCACTACACCCGAGTGGCCCCTGAACTGCTGTTCTCCGATAGGCCTCACGCCCAGAGCTGGGACGGTGGCCTGAACCCAGGAGACATCGCCCCGCGGATCGCTTTCTTGCAGCGCAGCTATCCCCACCTGGAGGACGACGGAATCACCTGGACGGTCAGCAGCCTCCCCTGGAGACAGATCAACTACGACAAGCCCACCAACGAGGACCTGAAGAGCCTCGATTATCACCCTCACTAGGGCTCCCTCTCCGTGTGGTGGACGTGGTGACCTCATTCGGCTAAGCTGGATGACAACAAGACCCGCCAAGGCTAGTCTGTTGGAAACAGCAGATCCTCAAATAGGCGGGTTACTTTTTGTCTAAGGAGCGTTACACCAAACCTGCACTGTCCCTGCAGGAGCAAGTGCAACGGCTACAGGCGCAAGGCCTACAAGCAGATATCCCCGCACTCGAGCAAACGCTCCGGAGGATGAGCTACTACCGCTTCTCAGGCTACCTCTGGTGGTTCTATGAAGAACATAGCGAAGACGTTCGTCCCGGCACCACCCTGAATGACGTGCTCAAGCTCTACGACTTCGACGCCACGCTCAGGACCCACGTGATGGATCTTGCTCAAGTAATCGAAGTGTGGCTACGAGGAGCCTTCGCCAACCATGTGGCCAATGTGCACGGCCCGATGGGGTACCTCTCGCCCGGGATCCACTCCCACGACAAAGCCTTCCGGCGAGACCTCGCCAGCTTGGAGGAGACCCTCAAGCGAGACTCTCCCGAAAAATTCGTAGCGGCATTCCGCTCCAAGTACGGGGACAAGTACCCGCCCATCTGGATGGCCACCGAGCTCATGAGCTTCGGGCTTCTCTCCAAGTGGTACGACAACCTCCGCGAGGACAGCCTCAGAAAAGCTATCGCCATGGAGGCCGGGCTCAACCAGCACGTGCTCTCAAGCTTTCTCCGGATGTTCTCTGTGCTGCGCAACGGGGCGGCCCACCACGCGCGCATCTGGAACCGTCGTACTTCTCTGAGGGGTGTCCATGTGCGCCGCCCGCCAGCTCTGCTCGAGAACGCGCTCACCGATGCCGATGAGTCACGAATCCACTACGTCCTAGCCATTGCGGCATACATCGTTCAGCAAGTTGACCCGGAAGGCCGTGGTGTAGAGGCGCTTCGCGCCCACCTCCTCACAGCTGAGGACCACTGGCTCGGCGAGATGGACTTTCCCGAAGACTTCGAGGCTGATCCGCTCTGGGCGCCCACCAGCAGGTGACTGAGAATGTGTACGGTTTGTGTACGGATGCCGATAGGAATCACCGGGAATCATGGGGAACTGCGATGAGCCGATAAGCTGGCCGTGAAGCCCGCGATCAAGCGGGAAACAATCAAAATCAGCGTCATCCTGAGGGAGTGAGCGAAGCTGGTATCGGCTGGAGGAGGTCGTAGGTTCAAATCCTGTCACCCCGACCCTGTGATGTCCCCCGTCATCGTTCACACGATGACGGGGGACATTTCTCTTTTCTGA
>NZ_JAVKGR010000039.1:0-3071 GCF_031470965.1 Nesterenkonia aerolata
CCATAGTCCCTATCCTCTCTGCTCAACAGATCGGAACAAGACCCAGGACGGTTCAGTGCTGGCCTTTGATCTGCCCGCCCTTGAGAGGTACCACGGGTTAGATCTCGGGAATCTAGTAGAGCATCACCGGGTGATCGATACCCATTTGGTCGCCCGTCAAAACGATCCTCCTCTCTCGGGTAAGAGCGACGTGCGTCGCTACAACCTCGAGGCTCTCGCCCAGAAGGTTCTCGGTGAGGGAAAAGTCGCCTCCGAGGGGACCTCGGTGTTGAAGACTCTGGCCAAGGAATTCGGCGGTTTCGACAAGATCCCCACTGATCATCCGGACTACATCCGGTACCTCATCCAGGATGTGGAGCTGGTGCGCGAGCTGTCCAAATCCCTGGTGGTCGACGACTACGTTCTTCGGGAGCACAAAGTCCTGTGGCGGCTGAGTCACATCACCCGTCAGGGCTTCAGAGTTGATCTGGATCTTGCTAAGGCTCTGATTGCCCAGCGTGAGACACGGACTGAGCAGCAGAAGCAGAAGCTGCACGAAGTCTATGGCCTGCCGATGGGCGGTAAGAAGCCTCACACCACTGTGGCAGGCAGGGCTGCTCTGGAGAAGGCCTTCGCGGACCTGGGCGTGCAGCCTGTTCGGACGAAGACCGGTGAGGTCGCCACAGGCAAAGACGCGATGAATCAGATGATCGAGGAGCACAGCGATTATCCGGCCGTCGTGGAGCTGTGTCAGACCCTGCTGGCTTTCAACGGAGAGCGCTCCACCGCGCAGACGATCCTTCAGAACACCAGATCTGATGGGCGGATTCATCCTGAGGTCAGTGCAGCCCAGGCAACCGGCCGGATCTCTGTGACC
Organism: Nesterenkonia aerolata; assembly: GCF_031470965.1. Lineage (NCBI taxonomy): Bacteria > Bacillati > Actinomycetota > Actinomycetes > Micrococcales > Micrococcaceae > Nesterenkonia > Nesterenkonia aerolata. The sequence continues at coordinate 857 of NZ_JAVKGR010000039.1, forward strand.
AAACCTGGCCTGACTGTGATGGGTAAGCGGGACCGGTCTAATATCGTCGAGCGAGCCCTTCTGCTACCCGATGAGGGTCACGTGCTTATCAGCGCGGACCTCGGACAGGTTGATGCCCGGGCAATCGCGATGCACGCCCAGGATGAGGGTTACATCGCGGCTCTGGAACCGGATAAGGATCTGCACTCGGAGATGGCAGCCGCAGTGTTTGGCTCCGAGGGTTGGGTTGGTGCCGGCAAACATCCTCGTCGCTCTGAGGCCAAGGCGATCACCCATGCCACCACCTATGGGATGGGGGCGGCTGGTTTGGCTCAAGGAGCAGGGATATCGCAGGGAGAGGCTGCGATGCAGCTGGCTTCCCTGGATGAGAAGTTTCCCGCCCTGGCTGCCTGGAAGAGGTGGGTCCGAGAAGAGGGCAGGAAACAGATCATCGCCAATGCCTTTGGCCGGCGCATGCGGGTCGCGCCTGGGAAGGAGTATACGCAGGCTCCCGCGATGATCGGCCAGGGCACCGCCCGTGATCTGATGATGGAAGGCCTGCTGCGACTGCCGCGGTGGCTGCTGCCGAGCCTGCGCGGCATTGTCCACGACGAGATCGTGCTCTCAGTGCCTGAAGACCATGCTGAGGAAGCTGAAGCGGCCGTGCTGGAAGCTCTCCAATTCGAACACCGCATCACCGACGAGGCTTCGGCTGTGGCAGTCACGGCAGAAGCCTCAGACCGTGGCCGGGACTGGCTGGACTGCTACCGGAGTGAGGCGGGATGGCCTGAGGTCGCCCGGGAGCACCGAGACCAAGATAGCTGTGAAGACCCCGCCTGCACGTGGCACAGAAGACCGGTGGCTGCCTGATGGTTTCCTGGTACGACTCCGTGGTGGACATCGTCAAAGAGAACGAGCGCGAAGACCGTCGGGCCCGGTACAAGGAGACGGGACAAGCCATCACCAGCAGACCCCGCGGGCCTCGCGTTCACACCGGCCCCCTCCACAGTCTGAGAGCGGCGAAAGCGCCGGGAAAGAAGAACGAGGAAGTGGACACTGTGACAACTACTATGCCTACTGCCCTGTCTCCCGCACCCACTGGTGACTTGTCGCTACTGGTATTCAGGAACGAGCTGGAGGAGTTCGCCGGAACGTGCCCCTGGTGCTTCAGGCCTCTGAGCTCGCTGGTGCCGGAGGTGTGCGCTTGCACTCGATGTGAGGGATGCGGAGAGGTCAGCTGCATCTGCAACAGCTGCGACTATCGCATCCAGAGCGTGTTCGTCGCGTGCTATTGCGATCCCGGTGGGACTAGCTCCTGGTGTGAGTGCCAGCGGTGCAGTCCGAGCTGCGAGGACGTCGGCGACAGCGAAACCTGTATCGCTTGCAGTGGCGGGTTGCCCGTAGTCCCTGCAGATCCCCACGTGGGGCAGGAACGGATCCACATGGACTGTGAAAAGTGCGGGGATGACTGCTGGTGCGGTCAATGCAGAGTGATGCGGTTTGACGACTACACCGGCGGCAGCGATGTGTGTGGAGCATGGTTGCCCTGTGGGTGTGGGAACTGTGAGCGCGAGGGACGACCCGAGTCGGACTGTCCGTCGCCGGGACTTTGCACCGAGCGACACAGACCCGGGCTCTGACACAGAGCCACATCCATTACCCCGTTAGCTTGTAGGTGGCCTCGGAGTCCAGAAGGATGAAGGGGTTGGCCGGTCCGGTTCCTGGGCATGATCGTTTGCCCCCAGTCATGTGATGATCCGGGGGGACTCTTCTATGTCTGTCAAACCGCATTCGCAGCTGTGGCTGAGGCGTTCAGTGTTCGGTGGACGCGGCGGGCAAGGTAGCGCTTAAGGCAGCGGCGGATCTCTCGGTCGGTGCGCCCGGTGGCACGTCGTTTCTCGGCGTACCTGCGGGTCTCTGCATCATGGGTCATCCTCGATATCGCGACCATGTGCAGGGCGCTGTTCAGGGATCTATCACCGCCGCGGTTCAGTCGATGTCTGACCGTGTTCCCGGACGAGGCGGGGATAGGGTTGACCCCGGCTAGGGAAGCGAAGGCTGCCTCATTGCGGACTCTGTCTTGGTGGGACCATGCGGTGAGGCACTTCGCGGCAGTAATCGCTTGGAACCCTTTCTCTTCCAGCAGGGGCGCGGCCTCGCTGGCTTTGACCAGCTCATTGAGCTGCTTCTCGTTGGCGGTAAGCTGTTGGTCCAGGTCCAAGACGTGCTTGGCCAG
>NZ_JAVKGR010000003.1:0-232597 GCF_031470965.1 Nesterenkonia aerolata
GACATACTCCATTCTACCCCTGGACGGCCTAACTATTTACGAGACACGCCACTAGCGATGGGGTCGGCGTCGGAGAGGCCTTGCCAGAAAGACATCGAGCAACACAATCGGATCGGAGTAGACATGAAAGCAGTGGTGTACGAGGGACCCCGTCAGGTCAGCACGAAGGACGTCCCGGACGCGAAGATCGAGCGACCCACCGATGTCCTGGTCAGGGTAACGACGACGAACATCTGCGGCTCGGACCTCCACATGTACGAGGGGCGGACCTCCTTCGAAGTAGGCCGGACGTTCGGTCACGAGAACATGGGGGAGGTCATCGAAGTCGGTAGTGGCGTGGAGAAGGTCAGGGTCGGAGACCGGGTTGTGCTCCCGTTCAACATCTCGTGCGGATTCTGTAAGAACTGCGAACGCGGCCTGACCAACTACTGTCTCACCACCCAGCCCGAACCATCATTCGCCGGAGCGGCCTATGGGTTCGCCGACATGGGTCCCTATGGCGGTGGCCAAGCGGAGCTGCTCCGCGTGCCTTTCGGTGACCACAACGCGCTGCGCCTGGGCGAGGATGCGGAGGAGCGGGAGAACGATTACGTCATGCTCTCTGACATCTTCCCCACCGGCTACCACGCCACCGAGATGGCCGGCGTGATACCCGGCGACAGCGTTGTGATCGCTGGGGCGGGTCCGGTCGGATTGATGGCCGCCCTGTCCGCGATGATCAAGGGCGCAGCAAAGGTGATGGTGGTCGATCGCCACCCTGACCGGCTCGCGCTGGCCGAGCAGATCGGTGCGATTGCCATCGACGACTCCAAGGTCGACCCCGTGCAGGCTGTGCTGGACGAGACGATGGGGTTCGGAGCTGACCGTGGTTGCGAATGCGTGGGCTACCAGGCCCACGATCCCCAGGGCAACGAGGACACCGCCGCCACGCTGAACATGCTCATCAACGCGGTGCGCTTCACCGGAGGAATCGGCACCGTTGGCGTGTTCGTCCCCCAGGACCCGGGGGCCAAGAGCGAATTGGCCAAGCAGGGCAAGGCAGTCATCGACTTCGGCACACATTGGTTCAAGGGGCAGACCATGGGCAACGGTCAAGCCCCGGTCAAGCGGTACAACCGCCAGCTGCGAGACTTGATCGCGGCCGGCAAGGCGACCCCTTCCTGGATCGTCTCCCACGAAATCTCGTTGGACGAAGCCGCCGACGCCTACAAGAACTTCGACGCCAGGTCCAAGGGTTGGACCAAGGTCCTCATCAAGCCCGGCATGTCAAACGGAAAGAAGGAAAACTGAAATGGCAGCAGATCTGCAGGGCAGGAAAGTCGCGATCCTCGCCGCGGACGGAGTCGAACGCGTCGAGCTCGAGCAACCCCGCGAAGCACTGGAACGGGCAGGCGCTCAGACCGAGGTCCTCTCGATCCACGACGGCGAGATCAAGGCCCGTAAGAACGACCTGGATGAAGCGGGCACGTTCACCGTCGACGGGTTGGTCGCCGACGCCTCGGTGGGCGACTACGACGCCCTGCTGCTTCCCGGCGGCACGGTGAACCCCGACCAGCTCCGGGTCGACAAGGACGCCGTTTCCTTCGTCCGCGACTTCGTCGAGAGTGGCAAGCCCGTGGCGGCGATCTGTCACGGGCCTTGGACGTTGATCGAGGCCGGCGTGGCCACCGGTCGCACCCTGACGTCCTTCCCGAGCATCCGCACGGATCTGCGCAATGCCGGCGCGAATGTCGTCGACCAGGAGGTCGTGGTCGACAAGAATCTCATCACCAGCCGCTCGCCGGAGGACCTGCCGGCGTTTTCCGAGGCGATCGTGTCCCAACTCGCGGGCACCACAACAAAGGAAGAGGAGACATCATGAGTGTGACCAAGGGATTGCTGGTCAGGTTTGACGCGTTGCCCGGCAAGGAGGACGACGTGAAGGAGTTCCTTGACAGCGGCCGTGCGCTTGTTGAGGAAGAGCCGGCGACCACCGCGTGGTTCGCGATCCGTCTCGGCCCGTCCTCATTCGGGATCTTCGACGTGTTCCCCGATGATGCCGGCCGCGACGCGCACCTGTCCGGCGCAGTCGCTGCCGCTCTCGGCGAGCAGACGGGCAAACTGTTCAGCGAGCCTACGATCGAGAAATTGGACGTCCTGGGCTCCAAACTCCCCGCCTGACACCACAGACCGGGAGTACTGGCCCAGAGAAAGGAGGGGTCGCTGCGCGCGGTGACTTCGGGCTTACGCAGCCCGCTGACGTCGTGGCAGCGGCCCCTTCTCTTGCGGCCTATCGCTAATCACCAACAGATCGGGGAACCGCGATGACAGGAACTGACGACGGCGTTGCCACGACGCGTTCACCCGAGGTAGCAGTGATCGGGGGCGGGATCGTCGGTCTGTCGACGGCGTACGCGCTACGAGAGCAGGGCGTGCCGGTGCGCTTGTACGAGGCAGGTCTGCCCGGGACGGGTCAGTCCGCAGGCGAGGCGCGGATCTTCCGGCATGCCCACGACGACCCGCGACTCGTCGCTTTCGCGCGCGAAAGCCGCGGCGTATGGGATGAGTGGGCCGAACACTTCGACGTCGAGCTGGTCTCATCAGACGGTGTCCTGGCGATCGGGGACAGCGCCCTGGCGCGGCTGCGGGTGCTCGACCAGGTCGGCGGCGTGGAAGCGCACGAGATCGACGCGGCCGAGGTCGCCCAGCGGATGCCGCTGCTCGCTGGGTACTCGGGTCCAGCGGTGCTCGACGAGTCGGGCGGCGCGATCCGCACCCGAGCCGCGATCACGGCACTCACGGGCGCCCTCGCAGATGCGGTCACCACCGGTGAGGTCATCTCCATCGATCCCCGCGCCGACGGGACGGTCGAGGTGCGCAGCGTCACCGACCGGGCTGTCTACTCCAGGGTGGTCGTGTGCGCCGGCCGCGAAACCGCCCGCCTGGCTCGCAGCGTCGGCCTGTCGCTGCCGGTTCGCCTTGCCGCACACGTCAGGCTGACCTTCGACGTGAAAGCCGCCGCCCCGGAACGAGTCGCGTGCCTGCAGGACAGCAGCGGCGTTTTCGGCGAAGTCGGCGTCTACGCGACGCCGCTACCGGGCAACAGCAGCTATTCGGTCGGACTCAGCGACACCGTCGGCGTCCGCGACGACGGAACTTTCATCGACCCGGCGGCGATTCGATCGCTGGACGAACGCGCACGCGAATATGTGACACGGGCGCTGCCCGGTCTCCACCCAGAGCCGCGCGACTTCCTTCACTGCTGGGTGACCGACCTCCCGTGGAGTGAGGACAGCGTGGCCGTGTGGGAGGCAGGCTCTGTCCTTTTTGTGGCCGGTCACAATTTGTTCAAGCAGGCACCTGCGCTGGGTCGCGCTCTTGCCCGGGCTGCGACCGGCGGCGGTCTCCGCGCCGAGCTCACGCCCGAAGCGCGCCTCGGCGAGGCCCAGAGCTAGGTGTGATGTCCGGGGACGTTGTTGAGTCTGTTGATGGGCGCGCCGCCGATCGCGGAGTGGTGCCGGTGATGATTGTAGAAGTGCAGCCAGCCCGGTAGCGCGTCGCGCCGCGTGCCCTCGGACTCATAGAACCGGGCGTAAGCCCAACCGTCCGCGAGGGTGCGGTGGAAACGCTCGATCTTCCCGTTCGTCTGCGGCCGATACGGTCGCGTCCGTTTGTGCGTGATGCCGAGCCTCGCGCAGGCATCACGCCAGGCGAAGGACTTGTAAGCAGAACCATTGTCGGACAGCACCCGTTCGACGGTCCGCCGTGCTCCGAGAACCAGGCGACAGCGCGCTCAAGCACTCCGATCGCGGTGACAGCGTTCTCGTCCGCGTGAATCTCGGGGTAGGAGACGCGGGAGTTGTCATCGATGACCGTGTGAACGTAGCTGGTGCCGAGATTCGGTTCGTAGCCTCGACGCTTGCCCGTGCGCTTCGCCGTCGCTTCCCGGTTCCGGTCGCCTTGCTGCTTGCCGACGTAGCGCCAGCCCCCGCCGTCGGGAATGGGGGCTGATGCAGGAACTGGTGACAGGTTCGGTTTCCTGTTCAGGCCGCTAGTGTCAGCGTGCAATTTCGTTTACCTCCAAGGTCAAGTGCTGGGGGTGGATATCCATCTGGAGTGCTTCGAGCGGACGGTCGAAGGATGTGTAGAGAGTCCGGAATTGCCGGATGACTGGTATCGCAGGGTCAAGCTCGAGGACAGCCGCGTCCTCGGAGGGCAGAATCTCTGCGGTGAGTTGGGTGTGAGCTCTCTGAAGCTTCATGCCCAGGGAGTTGTAGTAAGGAATCGTTGCCATAGCGGCCAGGTCCTGCTCCAGAACCTCGGGGACTATGGTCAGGTCAATCGCGGCCCGTTCGAGCACGATGGGACGGCCCGAGGTGTGGACCTTAACGCGCGTGAGGAGGGCGATCGGGGTATCGCCAGGGAAGATCGGGGTTACCCAGGGGATCGACGATGCTGAGCACACGCGGGTTCGGAGAACCTTGTGGTCTCCGTGTTCTTCGGGCTGGTCCCGGTCCAGGCGCAGAAAGTCCATGAGCGGAGAGTGAATTCTGGCAGAGGAGATGAATGTCCCTGCGCCGCCTCGACGCACGACCACGCCGGCTTGCTCGAGGGTGCGCATCGCCTGCTGTACCGGAGCCCGACTGACGCCGAACCGTTCCATGAGCTGTTTCTCTGTGGGGATGCGTTGACCTTCAACGAAGTCGCCGCTACGAATCCGTTCGACTACCCAGTCACGGATGAGGGTGTGCTTAGGTCGCTTCATGCTGTGATGCTAGTCACTATGAAGGTTATGATGCAATAGTAAAGGTCATAACGTTCAACGAAGTGTGTTCTAGACAGGCGGGGCTTTCGTTGCTCGCGAGGTGACATGGTTGAGTCGAAGGGAGTGCGTGTGATGCGAATCGGTGTGATCGGCGCGGGAGTTCTAGGGTTGACTGCGGCTTGGGAAGCTTCTCAACGTGGTCACGAAGTTGCCGTCCTCGACAAAGACTCCCCATTCGCCGGGGCAAGCCACCGCTCGTTCGCGTGGATCAATGCGAACAACAAGCTCCCGGCCTCTTACCAGAAACTCAACGCCCTTGGGGTAGCAGAACATCGCCGATTCGAGCGAGAGCTCCCCTCCGAGGCGCAGTGGTTGAATCTGTGTGGGAACATCCTGGTGGACTTTTCCTCGGACGGTGCGCGGACTGTCGAAGCGCGACTGAACGACGCTGAGAAGTACGACTATTCCGTGGAGCAGGTGAACCGTGCGCGGCTCGCGGTCATGGAGCCCGCTGTCGATTGGCCTGACTCGGTGGCCACGGGGTTGTTCTACCCAGATGAGGGCTACGTCGATACCGACATCTTGAACGAGCAGCTGGTCACGGCTCTGCGGCGTGCAGGAGTGCCGATCATGCGACGTGAGGTACTGGAATTTGCGAGTACTGGCACTGGAGCGACGATCCGCACGGACGATGGGTGGGAAACCTTCGATCGGGTCCTTTTGGCCGCAGGGGCCGATTCGATGCGACTTGCTCAGGACTCGGATTACACGGTGCCAATGGCTGACCTGACTCGGCCCAGCGCGCGAACGCACAGTTTCCTGGGGCTGAGCGAGCCGACGGACCTGGGGCTCAGGCATATCGTCGTCTCGGACCGCATCAATGTGCGACCCCGTCACGACGGACGCATGTGGGTGCAAGTGCCCCATGTGGAAAACCGTGCAGAAGAAGGCGCGTCTCCCGAAGTCATTGCTGAAGTGACTGACACTATGGAGCAGGAATTGGCGGAGCTGTTCGGTCGGCCGGTTTCCGTCGATGAGGTCATCCTCAGCGGTCGGAGCTTCCCCAAAGACGGCCTATCCATTATCGGACATCTTGATGATGAACAGCATGTTTACTGCACAGTCACCCACAGTGGCATGACTCTCGGACCCCTATTTGGAAGGTTAGCTGTCGACGAAATCGAAGGTGGCTCCCACGATGCCCTTCTGGCAGATTTCCGTCCGTCTCGATTCGCTGCTGGCGTGAGTGTCGCTGGTGACGAGTACTTCATTGGCAAACAGTAGGCTCCTGGCGTCGACTTCGGTAGCCTGGTCAAGGAGAAGGACTAATGTCGTCCATTCAGTGGCTCCAGCGGCGCTGTAGGCACAGACCCGCAGTTCTTGAGGGGCCAGCACCGATGCACGGATAGGTGAGACCTTCACCTGACCGTGCGGTAGTCCCTGGCGCCTAGAACAGTCATCTGCATGCCCTTGAGCCTAGGTGACCACGTCACCCAAGGGATGGCTACGGCCAGCTCGTCCTGTTGTCGGTGATTCGCGAACTGGAGGAGCGGGGCTCTTGACCTTGTGGCAATCCTTGCGGCCAGCCGGGCAAGAACGCCGCACTACGGGGCGCGGCATTCGTACCTGAACCAGACTCAGTTCGCTGTGGCGCACGGGCTTTGTGCCCAGAACATCGACGCGTGACACCCCGTGCGACTGAAACTGCCGCTGCGACAGCTCCGGCCATAGGAGTGAGCGCGCGATATGCCCTGGACCCCAGGGGTGTCGCACTGGTCCTGATCCATCGAAGGGGTTGAATCGATTCTCGCGCAGCCGTTGCTCCTCGAAGCGGAACGAAGCCCAGGACGCTTCACTGACGGGCCTGGCGCTGGCTGTGTTGGTGCTGGTTATTCACTTGGTAGTTTTCTGACGACACCTTTGGGGGATCCGGCGAGGCGGCGTCGGTGAGTTGACACACCAACGGGGTTCTTGAATGTGCTCATCACGATTGAGGCCATCGGCTCCTCTGACGCACGGCTCTCCGGAGTGCGTCAGGCAGCTGACTGTCGGGGCGTCGAATCGTTGCCGACGTCAGCACGTAAACGGTGATGACGGGGAGACAAGGGATGAGATCGACGCGGAGGTGATGGCTCGGTCTGTTCTCGGTATCGAGGCTGGCCGACTCTGTGATCCGCGTAAGGACCGGGGAGTTCGCGCCCGCATTGCGGGTACTGATCAGCGCCGCGAGCCGTTCAATGCCGACCGCACTCTGTCGAATAATGCCCTGACTGTGATGCGCGATCCCACCGTCACCGCCGTTGTCCTGTATCGGGACCTGAAGGAACGCCTCCGAGCCCCGGTTCGGAGGCGTTTCCTGTCGGTACGGATATGCGGATGATCGCCGCGTTCTCAGGGAAGGTCGTCGACGGCTCGGCTCACTGCCCGGCGCATTGCGATACGCGGACGAGCCGTGAGCCCCAGTGAGGCCTCGTACTTCACCTGTGCGGCGAGTTCCGGTCCCTGCTCGTCCGGGGCCACCTCTGCGAACCCTAACCGTCGGTAATAGGGCCCGTTCCAGGGAATCTCGGAGAACGTCGTCAGCGTCAGCGCTCGCAGCCCATGCTCATGAGCCCAAGCTTCTGAGCAGTCGATAAGTGCGGCCCCGATCCGCTGTCCTGCCGCCCGCGGATGCACGGTCACCTGCTCGATATGCGCCGCATCATCCTTCACCTCGAGCAGGAGGTAGCCCACGACGTCGCCGTCGGACTCCCACACATAGGCCGTCCCCGCCTCCACATGCGCCCGGAACGAGGCCGCATCGACCGGCTCATCCTCGGTGATGCGCACCAGATCATAGGCCAAGAACATCTCCGCCGCCGCCCGCTCCACGGCGCACACCATCGAGTGATCGTCAACCTCTGCCGGACGGACGAACCCCGCCGGCTGAGGCCTCACGAGAGTGCTGCGGTGAAGACCGAATGCACGTGATCCCCCACGGTCTCACGGCCGCCGAGCCCGTCGAGTTCCAGGATCACCGTGGTGCCGACCAGCTCACCGCCGAGCTCACGGACCAGCTGCTGCGACGCCGCCAACGTGCCACCGGTGGCGAGAATGTCATCGACGACCAACACCCGCGCACCCGGGAACAGCACCCCCGGCGCCTCGATGCGTGCCGATCCGTACTCCAGCGTGTATTCGATGGATGCCGCCGGATCCGGGAGCTTCCCCGCCTTGCGGATGGGCAGCACGCCGGTGCCTGCCAGCGAGGCGATCGTCCCGGCCAGCAGAAAGCCGCGCGCTTCCACGCCCGCCACGATGTCGAAGCCGCCGGCGAACGGCCGATACATCGCATCCGTCACGGCACGCAGGGAGGTGCCGTCGGCCAGCAGCGGGGTGATATCGCGGAACACCACACCGGGCTCAGGGTAGTCAGGGTGGCGGGTGATCTGGGACTCAGCGCGGGTCAGGTCATCGGAGAGCACGCCGTCACTGTAGCAAGGAGTCACCGGGATGCTCCGGTGGCAAGCCCGGGGCCCTGCTTCGCGGAACCGGTCAGGGGACGACGACGGCGCGGCCGCGCAGCTCGCCGTCGTGCAGCTGACGGTAGGCCTCCGGACCGTCGTCGAGGCTGAATACGGTGGTGTCCACGTGGACCTGCCCCGTGCGGGCCAGATCCAGCACCTCCATCAGTTCCGGGCGAGTGCCCCAGTACGGTGCGCGAGCACGCGAACCCCACGGCTGAGCCAGCAGACCTAGGCTGCTCTTCACCGCACCGGCACCGACCATCACCACATCGGTCTCGAACCCGGCCATCGACCAGGCCATATCCGCCACCGGCTGATTCGAGACGAAGTCGAAGATCGCCGCCAACGGACGGGAGCCGGCGATCTGCGCCACCTGCTCGGGGGCCTGCGCATCCGAACGGAAGGCATAGTGCGCCCCGCTCTCCTTGGCGAATGCGAGCTTCTCATCAGAGATATCCAGCGCGATCACAGTGGCCGGGGTCAGCGCGCGCAGCAGCTGCAGCGCCACATGCCCCAGGCCGCCCACACCGATGACGACGACCACGCTGCCCGGGCCCAACCGGCCCAGAGACCCCTTGACCGCGTGGTAGGGCGTGAGCCCGGCATCGGTGAGCCCGACGGCGGCCACAGGGTCCAGCTCGCCCAGCGGGATGAGCACCCGCGGGTCACGCACCACCATGTACTCAGCCATCGCGCCGTCGCAGCCCAGTCCTGGAGGGGTGATGCCTAACGAGGCGGCGTGCGGGCAGTAGTTCTCGCGGCCCTGGGTGCAGGAGTAGCACCGGCCGCAGCCCTGGGGTCCATAGACGGCCACGGCGTCGCCTTCGGCCACGGTGGTCACCCCGGCGCCGAGAGCATCGACGACGCCGACGCCTTCATGGCCCAGCGTCATCGGCAGCGGGTACCCGAACTGGCCGTACTGCTCCTCGGTCAGGCTCATCACGAAGGAATCGGAGTGGCAGGCTCCCGCCGCGGTGACGCGCAGGCGAACCTCTCCCGGGCCGGGCTCAGGGATCGGTACCTCACGCACCTCAGGGGCCTTGCCGACCTCTACGTACTGCAGCGCCTTCATCATCGTGATCTCCTTATGGTCCGGGAGCGTCGTCGGTCCACCGTCAGACTCTCACGGGCAGGTGAATACCGGAAGACGCAGAAGCGTTCAATGGCGGTGGCCCGCGAAATACTCACCCAACTGGGCCGCGCACTCCGCGGCGAGCACGCCCGGGTGCACCTCCACCCAGTGGTTGAGCCGCGGCTCGCGCAGCACGTCGAACACCGAGCCCGCCGCCCCGGCCTTCTCATCCCAGGCGCCGAAGATCACCGTGCGCACCCGCGTCTGCACGATGGCTCCGGCGCACATCGGGCAGGGCTCGAGGGTGACAGCCAGCGTGCAGTCCTCCATCCTCCAGGAGCCGGTGGCGCGGGCTGCCCGCTGCAGGGCGATGATCTCCGCGTGGCCGGCCGGGTCGGCCTCAGCCTCCCGAGTGTTGAAGCCCTCGGCCAGGACAGCACCGTCCGGGCCGAGGATGAGCGCGCCGACGGGAACATCGCCGGCCTCGGCGGCCTGCTCGGCCAGCTCCATGCACCGGCTGATGAGGCGGCGCTGGACGCCGTCGTCGCGGGGATCCCAGGCGTGGTCATCCCAGGTGCGATCATCCCAGGTGGGATCGGGGGAGCGGTCCATCACCGCCCAGCCTAGCGGCCCTCTCGCTGCTGGTACTTTGGAGCCATGCGCGTACAGGTCGTCGAACACCCATTGATCGCTCATAAGCTCACCCAGCTGCGCCGGGTGGAGACGAGCTCGAATCACTTCCGCCAGCTCACCGGCGAGCTGGTCACGCTGCTCTCCTACGAAGCCAGTGCGACGATCGCCACTGAGCGGGTGCGGATATCCACACCGGTCACTGAGACCGAGGGCACCCAGCTTGCGGGCCCCACGCCGCTGGTCGTGCCGATTCTGCGGGCCGGTCTGGGGATGCTCGAGGGTATGACGGCGATGATCCCCACCGCTGAAGTGGGTTTCCTGGGGATGGCGCGCAACGAGGAGACCCTGGACATCATCACCTACGCCGAGCGGCTGCCGGAGGACCTGACCGGCCGTCACGTCTTCGTGCTGGACCCGATGCTCGCCACCGGAGGCACTCTGGCCGAATCGATCCGCTTTCTGACTCAGCGCAATGCCGCACGGGTCAGCTGCATCTGCCTGCTGGCCGCCCCCGAGGGTATCGAGCGCTTAGAGCGGGAGATCGGTGACATCGACGTCGAGCTCTTCCTCGGCGCGATCGATGAGGGGCTCGACGAGAACTCCTATATCGTGCCCGGCCTCGGTGACGCCGGTGACCGCCTCTACGGACTGGCGGAGTGATCCGCTGAGTCCGCCGCGGGGCCTGTGCTTATACACGCCCGATATGTGGAACTTGTCACAAACCCGGGGTTTGTCTCATTATATGGAATGCAGGCTCTAATATTTCTTGCAAATCTCGAATGTGACGGCGACTCTGGGAGATGCAGCGCTGAGACGGCCCCGAGACGTCCCAGCCGAACGCCTCTTGTCGAACAGAACCGAGTGATATGTCCGCTCATCAGGAACAGGCCGGTGGCCCCGGGTACGTGCATATCTCGGTGCGCAACGCCGCGCGCCGAGCAGAGCTCGCCCGGCGTGCACGCAGCACCCCGGACCGCGGCCGCACACGCGGCTCCGACGCCCCCGTGCCGGTGATGGCTCATCACGGAGGGGGTCCCCAGATGGTCCAGCCTGATGTCATCGCCCGCGGATTCGTGGTCTACGTCGGTCTCGACGAGGACGCCGCCTCCGCCGCCGGAACCTCCCTGCACAAGATCGCCTCCGAGCTCCGCGACTATGTCGAGACGCTCTCCGGCGACGCGCAGGTCCACATCGCCATGGCGATGGCCTCTGCGGCAGCCGAGGGCGGGGACCTCGACGTCGTGCGTCAGGCACTCGGAGACCCCACGGTCACCCAGCGCGCCGCCGAACCCGTCGCGGTGGCCGCGCCCCAGGCCCCGAGCAGCGTCGGAGTGCTGATCGATCTCTCCCGCCGGGAGGTCAAGCTCGACGGAGAGCCGCTGAGCCTCACCTATAAGGAGTTCGAGCTGCTGAACTACCTGGTGGAGAACGGCACCCGGACCGTCGGCCGCGAGGAGCTGCTGCACACGCTCTGGCGCAATACCGAACCGGAGCAGATGCCCAATGAGCGCACCATCGACGTCCACGTCCGTCGGCTGCGCTCCAAGCTGGGCCGGCTGGCTAATACGGTGCGCACAGTGCGTGGGCAGGGGTACCGGTTCTACGAGCACCCTGAGGTCGTGGTGTGGGCTGCGCCCGAATACAGCATCTGAGCGGCATCACGTGAACTGCACGTTCTCCATCTGCCCCGGCTGAGCTGCGTGGCCCTGTATCTGCCGGGCATCTCCGCACGGCCGATACCCTGGGAACATGACGGATTCCGCTGAACTGCTCATCCTGCGTCATGCCCAGGCCGGGCACACCTTCGACGGCGACGACGCCGCCCGCACACTGACTGAGCACGGTGCCGCGCAGGCCCGAGAGGTTGGCCGAGCCCTGGCGGCCAGCGGATTTCACGCTGACCATATCCTCTGCTCCGACGCGATGCGGACCCGGCAGACGGCGGTCTGGGTGTGCCATGAACTCGGTGAGGACGCCTCCACTCCCTACCTGGATTCGCGGCTGTACCTGGCCGACCCCTCGACCATGCTCTCGGTGATCAACGAGACACCGGAGACGGTGCGCACACTGCTCGTCGTCGCTCATATGCCGGGTGTCCAGGAGCTGTGCATGCGCCTGGCCTCGGTGGATTCGGCGGAGCAGCCGGTGCTGCAGATGGCGGGCTCATTCCCCACGGCGGGGCTGGCGCGTTTCGCCGTCGGGGGCCCGTGGGCGCAGCTGGACGGCCGTGACGCCAGGCTCACCGAGTTCTGGAGCTGAACCAACCCCCTCCACCGCACAAAAATCCGGACTGTTTCGGGAATCCGTGCCTTATAGCAGTCGGATTCCCGAAACAGTCCGGATAAACGTGTGTGGGTGGGGTCAGTCGTCCTGTTCGGTCTCCAGGATCTCCACCAGCTTGTCCAGCGAGGCCTCGGCACCCTCGCCCTCAGCGGTGAGCACCACCTTCTCGCCGTATTCGGCGCCGATGCCCATCAGGCCCAGGATGCTTCCAGCCTCGAACTTCTCCTCCGGAGAGTCAGCCTTCGCGATGCTGACCTCCACCGGCTGCTCACCGGCGGCCTCTGCGAAGACTGCCGCCGGACGGGCGTGCAGCCCAGCCTTCGAGCCGATCGTCGCGGTCCTCTCTGCCATGACAGATGCTCCTTCTGGACGGGGTCGGGATGCTCGTCTCTGCGGTAGAGTCTACGGCCTTTCGCGGCACAGCGGTGGGGCGAGACGCCCCGGCGTCATCCGCACACCTCCGAGCGGGCCGCGCCTCAGCCCAGGCCCAGCTCAGCCAGCACCTCAAGACGCTCGACGACGGCGGCCCGCGCCTCAGCCGCCGAGCGTGCAGCCACCGCCACTGCGGCCAGCTCCTGGGTCTGCTCCTTGGTCAGCGAACGCAGCACTGCGGCCACATCAGCCAGCGAGGCCGGGCTCATGGATAGGGAGGTCACCCCCAGCCCGATCAGCACCGGCGCCAGCACCGGGTCACCGGCGGCCTCGCCGCAGACACCGACCGGACCGGCGGACCGCTGGCACGTGGCGCCGATGAGTTCCAGGACCGCCGGCTGCCAGGTGTCATTGAGCTCAGCCAGCGAACCCAGCATCCGGTCCGAGGCCATCGTGTACTGGGTCAGATCATTGGTGCCGATGGAGACGAAGTCCACCTCCGCGGTGATCCGGTCGGCAGCCAGCGCCGCGGCCGGCACCTCGACCATCACTCCCGGCGTGGCGAGCCCGGCCTCTTCGGCCAGCTGCCGGAAGGCCGCGGCCTCATCCGCGGTGGAGATCATCGGCGCCATCACCCAGACCTCGACGTCGGGCACTGCCGCGGCAGCCTCCGCGGCGGCGGCCAGCTGCCGGGCCAGCACCCCCGGGGCGGTGCGGTTGGTGCGGAAGCCGCGCACACCGAGTGCGGGGTTCGGTTCCTCGGTGTCGGTGAGGAAAGGCAGGGGCTTATCGGCTCCGGCGTCGAGGGTGCGCAGCACCACCTTCGGCGCGGAACTGCCCTCACCGCCGTTGACCTGACCGGCGGCGGACTCCTCAGCGCCGCCTCTGGAGAACGCCTCGAAGACCTCCCGGTAGGCCGCCACCTGCTCCTCATGCCCGGGTTCGGCGTCGCGGTCGAAGAACAGGAACTCCGTGCGGAACAGCCCCACCCCCTGGGCCAGCTGCTCCGCCGCGGCCCGGGCATCAGCACCGTTGCCCACATTGGCGCGCAGCGGCACCGCCGTGCCGTCGGCCAGGCGACCCTCGCCGTCGAAGGCGGCGATCTGGGCCCGCCGTGCGGCATAGGCGTCGACTTCGGCGCGCAGCTCTTCGGTCACCGCCGTGTCCACCCGCCCGGCGCCGCCGTCGACGTGGACCTCCGTGCCGTCAGGGATGTCCAGCACACCGCGGGCGGCCACCACAGCCGGGAGGTTCAAAGAGCGGGCGATGATCGCGGTATGCGACTGCGGGCCGCCCTCGGCGGTGACCAGGGCGAGGACCCGCGCCGGGTCCAATGTGGCCGTGTCTGCCGGGGCCAGATCCTCGGCCAGCAGTATGAAGGGCTGGTCACTGTGGGGGATGCCCGGCGCAGTGGCCCCGCGGAGCTCGGCGATGACCCGATCACGCACGTCACGGACGTCGCGCTGCCGCTCGGCCATCTTCCCGCCGAGCTTGGCGAACATCGCGGTGACCTCCTCGGCCGCGTCCCAGAAGGCCCGCTCGGTGTTCGCCCCCTCGGCCAGATGCTTCTTCGCGCCCTTGAGCAGCATCGAGTCCGTGGCCATCATCGCGGTGGCCTCCAGCACGCCGGCCGCGTCACCCTCGGCCTCGGCGGCGCGAGCCTTCAGCGAGGACGCCACGGCCGCCGTCGCTGCCGCGATCGTCTCACCGGCCTGCTCCGCGCTGACCTCCGGGTCACGGGGGGTCTGAGCGGGAGTGGATAGAGGTTCGGGCATCGAGAGGACCGGCCCGACGGCGCGTCCGGGGCAGACGCCGACGCCGGAGTACTGGGTCGTCAGCTCGGGGGTGCTCATAGCAGAGGGCTCCTCTTCGGCACGGGGTGTCGGTACTCAGGTTCAGCACAGGGATCGACGGAGGGGTCATCCCGGATTCCCCGGAGACCGTGAGTGTGACCAGAATCTATCACCGCTGGGTCGCCGAGGTGGAAGGGATTCGAGGGAAGTCAGGCCACAGCGGCTGCCTGCGGCTCGGAGGCTGTGGCAACGGCCGCCGGCGAGCCCTCCGGGGTGCGGCGGGTGAAGCGCTTGAGCAGCACCACCACAGTGGCCGTCACCACCGCGCCGATGACCACGGAGAGGGCGAAGAGCGCGAAGGAGTCGATCGCGAAGAACACGAACGCCCCACCGTGCGGGGCCTGGGAGGTGACGTCGAAGGCCATGGTCAGCGCCCCGGTGGTCATACCGCCGAGCATTGCGGCCGGCAGCACGCGCAGCGGGTCTGCGGCGGCGAAGGGGATCGCGCCCTCAGAGATGAACGCGGCACCCAGCAGCACGGCGGTCTTGCCGTTCTCCCGTTCGGCGACGGTGAAGAGTTTGCGGTCGACGAAGGTGGCCAGGGCCAGGCCCAGCGGCGGCACCATGCCCGAGGCCATCACTGCGGCCATGATCAGGAACGGCGTCGGGTTCTCGGCGATCGATCCCGCACCGAGTCCGGCCACGGCGAAGGAGTATGCCACCTTGTTGATCGGTCCGCCGAGGTCGGCGCACATCATCAGGCCCAGCACGATGCCCAGCAGGATCGCGGCAGTACCGGTCATTCCGGACAGCCAGCTCTCCAAGGCACCGGTCAGCGCTGCGATCGGTCCGCCGAGGAACAGGTAGAGCAGGCCGGAGGAGATGATGGTGGCGACCAGCGGGATGATGACCACAGGCATCAGCCCGGCCAGCCACCGCGGCACCGAGAGCTGTTTGATCCAGTAGGCCACCGCACCGGCGAGCACACCGCCGACGATACCTCCGATGAACCCGGCATCCATCCCGGCAGCCACAGAACCGGCGATGAAGCCCGGGGCGATTCCCGGACGATCCGCCATGCCGTAGGCGATATATCCGGCCAGTGCGGGGACGAGGAAGCCCATGGCGACTCCGCCGATGACGAAGAACACGGAGCCGAGGTAGGCGCCGAGCACACCGAACCCGCGGAACGGATCCGGAAGGTCCGCTTCCGCCGGCAGGTTCCACAGGGTGGAGTTCGCGGCGATGTCATCGGCGACGTCGGTGATGTTGTACCCGCCGAGCAGGAAGCCCAGCGCGATGAGCAGACCACCGGCGGCGACGAAGGGGATCATGTAGGAGACACCGGTCATCAGCACACGCTGGACCTTCTTGCCGAAGCGCTCCTGCTCGTCGTCCTCATCACTGCCCTCGGCACCGGTCTCCGCGGTGACCACACTGGCGTGCGGGTCCTTCGCCGCGCGCAGGGCACGTTCGATGAGCTGCTGCGGCTCGTCCACACCCCGCTTGACCGGCACCGCGATCACCGGTTTGCCGGCGAAACGCTGCTTGTCCCGGACATCGACGTCGGCGGCGAAGATCACGGCCTCCGCGGCGTTGACCGTGGACTGAGACAGCTTTGACGAGCCGGAGGAGCCCTGGGTCTCGACTTCGATCTCCACCCCCATCTCCTCGGCGGCGAGGGCGAGGGCGTCCGCGGCCATATAGGTGTGGGCGATGCCGGTGGGGCAGGCGGTGACGGCGACGAGCCGCCGCACGGCAGGGCTCTGACCGGCCGTCGTCTCCTGGGCGGCTGCTGATGTGGCCCCAGCGGCACCAGCACCAGCACCTGCGCTGGCGCCGGAACTCGCACCGGTTCCCGCGTCGGTTCCCGTGTCTCCGGCCGGGGCCGGCTCGTCTGCGGGCTTCTTCTCCTTGGGCTTCAGTGCGCCGTCGACGGCGGAACCGATCAGGTCCACCACGCTCTGCGCGTCCTCGGCCTCACGCAGAGAGGCCACGAAGTCTTTGCGGACCAATGAGCGGGCCAGGGCGGAGAGGATCTTCAGGTGGTCGGAGTCGGCGCCGTCGGGGGCGGCGATGAAGAACGCCAGATCTGCGGGGCCGTCCTTGGCACCGAAATCGAGGGGCTCGGGCAGACGGGCGAAGGCCAGCGTGGGCTCCTGGACCGATGCGGTGCGGCAGTGTGGGATCGCCACGCCGCCGGGCATACCCGTCGCGGACTTCTGCTCGCGGGTCCAGGCGTCGGCGGCCAGTGCCTCGGCGTCGTCAGTGCGTCCGGCGGACTGCACCATCGCAGCCAGGGCACGGATCGCGTCGTGCTTATCAGCAGCGCGCAGGGTGTCGAGGCTGACCAGGTCGGTGGTGATCATGCTGCTCATGGTGTCCTCACAGTTCGTTCGCGAGAGAGTCGGGGCTGGGGTCTTGTGGGCCGTCGGACGGTTCCTCGGAGGGTTTGACGCCGAACGGCTCGTGCTGGAATGGCTCGTCCTTGAATGGCTCGATGACCACTGCCGTGAGATCGAGGTCATCGGGGGTGGGCATCACCGAACCTGGCAGGGCGGCGGCGGCGCGCCCCTGCGCGGAGGCCCGGCGCAGAGCTTCCTCGGCACCGGCGCCGGAGGCATCGGCCAGCAGGTACCCGGCCAGCGAGGCATCACCGGCCCCCACGGTGGAACGCGCGACGACGGCGGGCCCGGTGGCCCGGAGCACCGGCGTTGCGGAGCCCTTCGGCGGCACTAGCAGGGCCCCGTATGCGCCGAGGGTGACCAGGGCGGTCTGTACTCCGTGGTCCTGGACCATGCGGACGAGGCGCAGCACCTCGACAGGGTCCTCCTCCAGGGCATCGGCGCCGATGCCGGAGGTCTCATCGCTCAGGGTTCCGGCCAGCTCCAGCAGTTCCTCGGCGTTGGGTTTGATCAGCTCGGGAGCCGCGGTCACGGCGGCAGCCAACGCGGTGCCGGAGGAATCCACGGCGATCTTCGGGGCTTCAGCACCGAGGCGCCGCCGCAGCTCCCCGATGAGCTGGGCGTAGAAGTCCTGCGGCATGCCCGGAGGCAGCGAACCGGCCAGCGCGGCCCAGGCGGCACCGGTGGCACAGTCCACGGTGAGCGCGCGCAGAGCCGCTGCCGCCTCGGCGTCGAACTGAGGGCCCGGCTCGTTGATCTTGGTGGTGACACCCTGCGGATCGGTGATGGTGATGTTGGTGCGGAGCGGCTGGCCAAGCGGCAACGCCCGGTAGGTGACTTCGGCGTCGGTGAGCCCGGTCAGGACCGGATCCCCGGCATCGCCGGGGAGCACGGCGAGGTTGGCGCTGTTCGCCGCACACAGGGCACGGGAGATGTTCACGCCCTTGCCGCCGGGTTCGGCAGTGGCACCGGTGGCCCGCTGGACAGCCCCGGGGGTCAGGGCGGCGGGCAGTTCGACGGTCTTGTCCTGGCTGGGGTTGGGGGTCAGGGTGAGGATCATGCCGCCACCGCCCGGATGACCGTGACTCCGGCCGTCTCCAGAGCCGCGCGCAGCGGGGGCATGGGATCAGCATCGGTGATGAGCACAGAGACCTCCTGGAGGTTGGCGAAGCTGACTAGCGAACACCGGTCGAGTTTGGAGGAGTCGGCGAGCAGGACCACCGATCGGGCGGCGCGGATCATCGCTGATTTCACGGCGGCCTCGGCAGGGTCCGGAGTGGAGAGCCCGAAGTCGGCGTCGATGCCATTGGTGCCGATGAAGGCAACCTCGCAGCGGCGTCGCCTGAGCGTCTCGACGGCGGCGTCACCAACGACGGCTCCGGTGAGCCGGCGCACGCGGCCGCCCAGAGTCTCGACGTCGAAGGCCTCGACGTCGGCGAGCTTTCCTGCGATCGGCACCGCATCGGTGAGCAGGTAGCGCGAACGGGGGGTGTGGGAGTCGGAGGCCTCGGCGAGCATCAGATCCGCGAGCATCTCCGTGGTGCTGCCGGCGTCGAGGATGATCCCTGCGGACTCTGCGGCGGGGAGGTAGTCCAGGGCGGCCGCGGCGATGGCGCGCTTCTGCGGGGCGCGGCGGGATTGGCGTTCCTTCCAGGAGCTTTCGGCGCGTGAGGGGTTCGTGGCGGCGGGGATCGCGCCGCCGTGGACCCGCCGCAGTACGCCGTCACGTGCCAGCCGGTCGAAGTCACGGCGGACGGTCTCTGCGGTGACCTCGCAGTCTTCGGCGATCTGGGCGACGGTGACGGTGCCGTCGCGGCGCAGGCGTCCGAGGATGCGGTCATGGCGCTCAGTGGCCAGCAGCGGCATCGTGAGACCTCCTGGTCAGGGCGGTCCGTCATCGGAGGGGAGTGCCCCGTCGGCACGTCATCCTGTGGTTAATTCTGAGAATATCTGTGTTTATCTGTGGGCACAAGGCATTGATCGCATCCTCGCGGGGGGAGTTGTCGGGGTGAGCCGAGAGCGGGGCGCAGGAGGCGGTGCAGGTGACGCGTATGCTCGGACGTGTTCCGTCACCGAAACGCAGCCGAAGCTCAGCTAATGAACACGCGTCACTGAGGCGCGGTGAGGAGGTCCGAAGTGACTGAGGGGTCGAGCAGTCGTGTGGAACCCGACTCTCCTCGCCGCGACGCCGGATACACGGCCCGAACGTCTGAGGCCGGTACTCGTCGGGAGCGTCGTCGAGAGCGTGAAGATAAGGGCAACCGGGACGGCGCTCGTCGTCGGCTGCCCTTCGCGGTGAGTCTGCTGCTCAACATGCTGGTGGCACTCGTGGTGCTCTCGGTGATTCAGCATTTCTGGGTGAAGGTATATGCAGTGCCTTCGGGCTCGATGGAGACCACCTTGGAAGTGGGGGATCGGATGCTGGCTGATCGCACGGCGTATTCCTCGGACGAGATGCCGGGGCGTCAGGACATCGTTGTCTTCAACGCGGATGCCGCCTGGGAAGGTGACTTACCCAGTCCTGAACCATCGCGGTTGGGAGATGCCGTGAGGGCCTTCGGAGATATGACGAGCTTGGGCCCGTCCAATGAACAGGCCCTTGTCAAGCGTGTCATCGGGCTGCCCGGTGAGGAGATCGAGTGCTGCGACGACGAGGGCCGTATCACCGTCGATGGAGAACCTCTCGAGGAGCCCTATATCTACCAGGACCTGCCGTTCACTCCCGGTGAGGAGGACTGCGAGAGCCAGCCTGTGTCCATGCGCTGCTTCGGGCCGGTCACTGTGCCAGAGGATCAGCTGCTGGTGTTGGGTGACCATCGTTCTAACTCGGCGGATTCGGTCATAGGATGCCGAGGGCTCGGCTCGGATGAGGCAGAGGACGGGTGCGCCCGTTTCGTCGACCGTGAGGACGTCGTGGGAAGAGTCTTCGTCACGGTCTGGCCGCCGTCAGGGTGGTCCGGGCATTGATCGGCTCTTGACCCTGCTCCGCCAGCGGTGAGGATGAATCCGCGATTCCCAGGTCAGCGGCGTTTCGGAGGCTCTGATGCAGTAGGGTCGGAAGGACTGAGGGTGGGGCAGCGTCCCCTCCTCTTCGCCAACGACAACGGAGGAACCATGGGCGCAGCAGACAAGTTCGACAACGCCACTGACAAGCTCGGCGGCCAGGCCAAGGAGACTGTCGGTAAGGTCACCGGCGACAAGGAGCGCGAGACCGAGGGCAAGGTCGATCAGGGCAAGGCCGACGCCAAGGACTTCGGCGACAAGATCAAGGACAAGGTCGAAGACGCGAAGGACTCAGTCAAGGGGGCAGTCGAGGGCCTCAAGGGCGACGGCAAGAACTGAGCCTGGTCCGGGCTGCCGCATACGGCGGTCCGGAATCCGTGACAGCACAACGACGGGGCGGCCTTCCCGCTGGGGAGGCCGCCCCGTGGTGTCTTGTGTCGTGACTGCGCCTCGGAATCCTCTCGACGTGAGTTTCCCCTGTCGAGAGCTGCGCGTGCAGAAGTTGCCTGCAGACTCTCAGGCGGAACCGTGGGTCTCGTCAGCCGAGCCAGTGATGGGCAGTGACCGTGTAGGTGCTCATGTGCAGCCAGTAAAAGTCGGTGCAAAGTTCCTTGTCAAGTCACTAGTAGGCCCCTGTGAGCTACTTGCCGCGCGATATAGAAAAAGCCTCGATCCCTATCATTCCAGGGATCGAGGCTTAATTTCTGATGAGTGCGCCCATAGGGATTCGAACCCCAGACCTTCGGTTCCGTAGACCGACGCTCTATCCAGCTGAGCTATAGGCGCATCTTGAGTTGTCGCAGAAAGTGCCATCGGCGCTTTCGACTCCGTCTACATTACACGTGCGCGGCGCGGTGGGCCAAATCGACTGATGGCTTCCACAGCCTCCCCTCCGGTATGAGATGTGCCTCACACGCTGGTCAGAGTGTGAGACTCCAGCGCACGCGAGCGCAGGATGAACGCTACAGTTGAGGTACATGTCTCCTCTCTGCTTGGCAGAGTGCGGCGGCCACGATGAGGTGGACGTCGCCCGTGACGGTTCAATGTCGAGCCGTTGCCGGTCCGCTCGCGGGCAACACTGGGGGAGCGTGCATCATCTGAGTCGCCCAATGGAGGGAAAGAATGGCCACCACCGTCGCAATGGAGCCCGGTGCGGACATCGCGGGCAATGCCCCGACGAAGAACGAGCGCCTGCTCCGCTTCGTCGCCGAGATCGCCGAACTGACCACGCCCGAGAAGATCCACTGGGTGGACGGCAGCGAAGAGGAGCACCGGCAGCTCACCGACGAGCTCGTCGAGGCCGGCACGCTGACCCGACTGACCAGCCCAGACTTCCCCAACTCCTTCGCCGCCTTCTCCGACCCGGCCGACGTCGCCCGTGTGGAGTCGCGCACGTTCATCTGCTCGGAGCAGGAACGCGACGCCGGATTCACCAACAACTGGTGTGAACCGTCCGAGATGCGCGAGACCCTGCAGGGGGTATTCGACGGCTGTATGCGCGGCCGCACCATGTATGTGATCCCCTTCGTGATGGGCCACCTTGACGCCGAGGACCCGAAGTTCGGGGTCGAGATCACCGATTCCGCCTATGTGGTGGCTTCGATGCGCATCATGGCCCGCATCGGCACTGACGTGTTGAAGAAGATCGACGAGCTCGGCGCCTTCTTTGTTCCCGCAGTGCACTCTGTGGGCGCACCTCTGGCGCCTGGCCAGCAGGATGTCCCCTGGCCCTGCAACGACGAGAAATACATCGTCCACTTCCCCGAGACCCGTGAGATCTGGTCCTACGGCTCCGGTTACGGCGGCAACGCTCTGCTCGGCAAGAAGTGCTACGCGCTGCGCATCGCCTCGGTGATGGCCCGCGACGAAGGCTGGCTCGCCGAGCACATGCTCATCCTCAAGCTCACCAGTCCGCAGGGGAAGAGCTACTACATCTCTGGGGCGTTCCCCTCGGCCTGCGGCAAGACCAACCTCGCGCTGATCGATCCCACCCTTGAAGGATGGACCGCCGAGACTCTCGGTGATGACATCACCTGGATTCGCCCCGGTAAGGAGGGCGAGTTCCGCGTGGTCAATCCGGAGGCCGGTTACTTCGGCGTCGCCCCGGGTACCGGATGGCACACCAATGCCAATGCCATGCGTGCTATCGCCAAGGGCAACTCCATCTTCACCAACTGCGCGCTCACCGACGACGGCGGCGTGTGGTGGGAAGGGATGACCCCGGAGACTCCGGAGCACCTCGTCGACTGGCGCGGCCAGGACTGGACACCGGATTCCGAGGCTCCCGCAGCGCACCCCAACGCCCGGTTCTGCACCCCGATCGACCAGACCGACATGCTTGCCGAGGAGTACTTCGCCCCGGACGGGGTCAAGCTCGATGCGATCCTCTTCGGTGGTCGTCGTAAGACCACCGTCCCGCTGGTCACCGAGTCCCGCGACTGGAACCACGGAATCTTCTTCGGTGCCACTCTGTCCTCGGCAACCACGGCCGCCGCCGAGGGGGCAGTGGGTCAGGTCCGTCGGGATCCGATGGCCATGCTCCCGTTCATCGGCTACGACGCCGGCGACTACCTCAACCACTGGGTCCGGGTCTCGGGGGAGGCCGAGGCAGACAAGCTGCCCAAGATCTTCCTGGTCAACTGGTTCCGCCGTAACCGCGACGGCGGCTTCGCCTGGCCCGGTTTTGCCGAGAACTCCCGTGTCCTGAA
Organism: Nesterenkonia aerolata; assembly: GCF_031470965.1. Taxonomy (NCBI): domain Bacteria; kingdom Bacillati; phylum Actinomycetota; class Actinomycetes; order Micrococcales; family Micrococcaceae; genus Nesterenkonia; species Nesterenkonia aerolata. The sequence goes on from NZ_JAVKGR010000003.1 coordinate 22,520, forward strand.
GTGGGTCGTCGAGCGGATCGAGGGCACCGCGGAGGCGCAGGAGACTCCTATCGGGTTCACCCCTACCCCTGAGGCGCTGGACACCACCGGCCTGGACATCACTGAGGCGGATCTCCACGACGCGCTGAAGGTCGACGGTCAGGAATGGGCAGAGGAGCTGGCCGACATCGAGAACTGGTTCGCCCGGTTCGGGGACTCGCTGCCGGATTCCATCGTCGCCGAACTCGACGAGCTGCGCCGGCGCGTGAAGACCTCCACTGCCTGAGCTGTGCTGGGGTGCTGGCGCATGGCACCTCAGCCCGAGTGATCCATATGTCATAGCCCCCTGCGGGGATCAGAGCTCTCTGAGCTCCGGTTTCTGCAGGGGGCTATGACATACGGTGGACAGTCGCCTCGGGGCAGTGAGACCGCTCAGGTCAGCTGCCTCGCACCAGCCCCAGCACCCGGTCCCGCAGCGCCTCCATCGTGGCCTGGTCCCGGGCTTCGCCGTTGAAGCGCAGGAACGGCTCCGTATTCGACGGCCGCAGGTTGAACCACCAGGTGCCGTCCGCTGCGGAGATGGTGGTCCCATCCATCCGCCCCACCTGTGTCCCCGCCGCGCCCTGGCCCGCCAGGAGCTCAGGGGCCTCAGGGTGGAAGACCTCCACCACCTGTGCGATGGCGGCGTCCTTGTCCTCCACCTGCGAATTGATCTCGCCCGAGGCCACGTAGGGGTTGTACTCGGCTGCTAGCTCGGACAACGGCAGCTCCTGAGTGCCCAGGGCGGCCAGCACATGCATCGCCGCCAGCATCCCGGTGTCCGCGTTGAAGAAGTCCCGGAAGTAGTAGTGAGCCGAGTGCTCCCCGCCGAAGACGGCCGACTCCTCCGCCATCACCGCCTTGATATAGGAATGACCCACCCGGGTCTCCACGGCACGTCCTGCCTCGCGCGCCACCAGCTCCGGCACCGCACGGGAGGTGATCAGGTTGTGGATGATGACCGGAGTCTCCTCACCCTCAGCACGGGCCCGGGCGATCTCCCGCCGAGCGACCAGAGCGGTCACCGCGGAGGGAGAGACCGGTTCGCCGCGTTCGTCGACGACGAAGCAACGGTCGGCGTCGCCGTCGAAGGCCAGGCCGATATCGGCACCGTGTTCACGCACTGCCGCCTGCAGATCCCGCAGATTCTCCGGTTCCAGCGGGTTCGCCGGATGGTTCGGGAACGTGCCGTCGAGCTCGAAGTACATCGGCACCAGCTCCAGGGGCAGCGCCTCAAGGATCTCCTCACCCAGCACGGCCGGGGTGGTCAGCCCGGACATCCCGTTCGCCGCATCGACGACGACCTTCAGCGGGCGGATACCGCTGAGGTCGACCAACCGGCGCAGATACTGCGCATAGGCACCCAGCAGGTCCACCTGCTCGAGCTCCCCGCGGCGCTCAGCGGCCGGGATCTGCGCGGCTCCCGCCTCCAGGTACGCCTGCGCGGCATCGCGGATCTCCGCCAGGCCGGTGTCCCCGGAGATCGGCACCGCACCGGCCCGGGCCATCTTCATCCCGTTGTATTCGGCCGGATTATGGCTGGCGGTGAACACCACGCCCGGCGCCTGACGGGTCCCGCAGGCGAAGTAGAGCATGTCAGTCGAGATGAGCCCGATGTCGACGACGTCGGCCCCGCGCGTCCTGGCCCCGTCAGTGAAGGCCTCGACGAACCCCGGTGAGGACGGGCGCATGTCACCGCCGACGAGCACCTGATGCCCAGCCAGCCCGAGCACGTCCACGAAGGCGGCGCCGACCGCTCGGACGGTGTCCACGGTGATGGTCTCACCGACCAGGCCGCGGACGTCATAGGCCTTGAAAGAAGCGCAGAGATCGATAGTCACGGTCAACATCGTAGGCCAGGGACGCGGTGATCCGCCCAGACCAGGACGTCACCCTCAGCGCCTCAGCACTCGACGGGCCGCGCCGCGCAGGCTTTTTGCCCAGGCCACGAGGCGCGGGTGACTGGTGCGCATACGCTCCAGTGCGGCATACCGGTGCTGGAGGTCACGGATCTGATCATGCTGGTCGAAGATGAACCTGAACAGGTCCTCAGCATGAGCTTCATAGGTTGAGAGGTTGTTTCGGAAGATCCGAGAGTGGACGTCGATGAGGTCGCTGCGGCTCTGCGCCAATGTGGCGTTCATCGAGTCCGGGCGGATGCGGTAGAAGAACTCGACCGTCTTCAACTGGTGCACCCGCCCACCGCGGCCGAGGACCTTCAACAGGAAGTCGTGGTCCTCTCGGCCCACGCGCATCCTCTCGTCGAAGCCCCCGGCTTCGATCCAGTCTGCGGCGCGGAACAGAGCGCTGCAGTAGATGAGGTTGTGCACCAGGAATGTGGACCAGTCGAACTCCGGAAGCTGCCATTCACCCGAGGCTGCACCGAACAGCTCTGCCCGTGCATAGACCACGGCGATCTCGGGGTCTGTCAGCATGACCTCCACGGCACGTGCTACGTACCGCTCACCGATGAGGTCATCACTGTCCAACGGCATCACGAACTCGGCGCCCTGGCCCTGCGCAGCGGCAAAGCCAGTATTACGGGCAGCGGAGAGCCCCCGATTGGGCTGCCGCAAGAGCACCAGATCAGTGCCGTCTGCTCGGTGGGAGGTGACGCTGTCAGTGAGCTCATCGAGCAGCTGGCACGTGAGAGGATCTGTGGAGCCGTCGTCGACGACGACGATCACCAGGTTCGGGTACGTCTGAGCCTGCGCGGAGTCCAGCGTCTCGCGCAGCACCGCACCAGTGTTGTAGACGGGAATGATGAGTGCGGCGCGAGGCAGATTCGAGGTGCCGGTAGATGTGGCACGAGCAGGCTCAACGGAATCTGACATAGCGTCAGCTTACGGCGGTACCGGGCAGGGACACCGGTCCCACGTTCGGCCAGCGGGTCGGACGGATCGTCCAGCCCGGGGCGTAGGCTGAACGGTGATGACTGAGGACGCCGCCCCCACCCCTGACAGCGGTGGACTGCAGCCCGGCTCCCCGGCATACCGTCGACTGCTCGTCGCCCTGTTCTTCATCGGAGTGGCCACCTTCGCGCAGCTGTATTCTCCGCAGGGACTGCTGCCGCTGATCGCCGCCGACCAACAGGTCAGTGCTGACGCCGCGGCCCTGATGATCTCCGCGGCGACTCTGGGACTCGCCATCGGTGTCATCCCGTGGTCCTATATCGGTGATGTGCGGGGCCGAAAGCCCGCTATGGTGGCCGCAGTCTCGCTCGCCTGTCTCTTCGCCCTGGCCTCAGTGGCGATGCCCAGCTTCGAACTCGCACTGATCATGCGCGGCATCGAAGGGTTCATGCTCGGCGGAGTCCCGGCCTTGGCGGTGGCCTACCTCTCCGAAGAGGTACACCCCCGAGCCTCGGTAGTGGCTGCCGGAACCTTCGTCTCCGGAACGACGGTCGGGGGACTCTCCGGTCGGCTCATCGCTGCCCCGGTCGGTGAACAGCTCGGATGGGAGTACGGGATCCTCGCCGTCACCGCGCTGGCGGTGGGCTGTGTGGCGGCATTTCTGCGATGGGCTCCGCGGGCCCAAGGGTTCGCTCCGAGCCCGTTCCGGATGCGGGCCGCTGTGACGGCCCTGACCGCGAACCTGCGCGTCAAAGAGCTGTGGATCATCTATCTGCAGGGATTTCTGCTGATGGGCGGGTTCGTGGCCATGTATAACTACGTGGGGTTCCACCTCGCCGGTGAACCGTTCGGGCTGCCGCTGTGGCTGGTCTCCTTCGTCTTCCTGGCCTATCTCGCCGGGACCTGGTCCTCGCCGCGGGCCGGGAGACTCGCTGCCCGCTACTCCCGCAAGCAGGTGCTGCTGGGGTCATCCGGGGTCATGTTCGCCGGGGTCGCGCTGACCCTGGTGCCGCACCTGCTCGCCATCGTCGCCGGAACGGTGGTCTTCACCGCCGGGTTCTTCGGTGCCCATTCGGTCGCTGCCGGATGGGCGGGCGTCCGGGCGGTCGGCGGACGGGCGCAGTCGGCGTCACTGTACAACCTGGGCTACTACGCGGGCTCCTCGATCTTCGGATTCCTCGGCGGGACATTCTTGGCGTTGGCGGGTTGGCCGGGCACTGTGGGGATGGTGCTGGGCCTGGTCGCGGTGGCCACCGCCTTGGCCGCCGTCGCGCTGCCGCGGGACTGACTACGGCTGGTCCACTAGACTATGGCGCGTGGAGTTTCTCGTCGTTGCCGCTGTCGGAGTCCTGCTGTTCCTCCTGGTGCGCGCGCTGATGCAGCGCCAGGCACAGCGCATGAATGAGCGGCTGAAAGATGCGGTCACCCCGGAGAACGCGCGGATGGCCGCGAAGACGCTGACCGATGAGCAGCACAAGGACGTCTACCAGGCGATCGCCGCCGATGACGGGCGCCGGGCGCTGGCCCTGTTCCGCCAGGCCACCGGAGCGAAGATCCAGGACTGCATCATCGCAGTGCAGGCGCTGCACGCCTACCCGCAGCCGACCCCCTCCGAACTGCACTTACAGGACGAGACGACGTCATCGCCCAGCATCGACGGCATCGCCGCAGCGCAGACAGGCGAGCACCGCGACGACGAGGACCCCCTCGGCCCCGAGGACGCAGCTGAGGAAGAGCCCTCTGCCTCGGATTCTGCGGTGAGCGGCTCATCCCGGCACGAGGGTGTGCAGGACGAATACGTCGAGGACGTCATCGACGGGGTCTCTGAGTCAGAAGGCGCCGAATCACACGATGCTCAGCCGACGGCGGCCGAGCCGGCCGGAAGCACCGGCGGCTCACAGCCCGATGAGAACTCAGCCGGCGCGCCCAGCTCAGAGACTCCAGAAGACGTCGATGACGCCGCCCGGCGGCTCATGGAGGAATCCGGCTTCGATCACGACGCCGAACTCACGGTGCCCGAGGAATGGATGCAGAGTCCGCAGCAGGACCTCGGCGGTTTCCACCTGGAGGTCCAGCGCGGTGAGGAGAAGATCAGCCTCTCCCACGAGGACCTCGAGCCTTGGGTGCATGACCAGCTCTACGCGCTGCTCCGCGACGACCAGCTGGAACAGGCCTCCGAGCTGCTGGCCGCCCATTCCCCGCTGACCCGCGAGGAAGCCCATAAGTTCCTGGTCGTGTTCAAGAACCAGGAGTGAGCCCACGGTGGGCGGGGGAGTCCGCGTAGTAGTCGGCATCGTGGGGGAAGCGGACCTTCCGCGGCTGTGAGCCCGGCACCGTCACCGGCCGAACCTGGGGGACCGGCTGGCCGACTCCAGGGGCCATCGCCGCTGCCGCACTGGCGAACCTGCCCAGCTCCCGGAACTGGGACCAGGTCGGCGGCATGAGGTCTGTGCGCCCGTTGCGGAACAGTTCGAAGGCCTGATGCGGGCTCATCCAGTCAGCCGCCACCGCTTCACCGGTGGTATGTGCCGCCTCTTGGTTCTGCGGCAGGCGCGCAAGGAAGAACCGGGTGTCATAGCGTCGCGGCTGATCTTCCGGGGTGACCCAGCGCGCCAGCGGGCGCAGCAGGGAGAAATCAGGCCGAAGCCCGGACTCGGTGAGGAAAGAGCTCATGCTGAGCTCGTGAGCCTCCAAGGCGCACCGGTGTGCCTCAAAGGCCTGCGGATCGGCGAACCCGCCGTGCTCAGCCCGCGCCAGCAGCACACCGCACTCTTCGAAGGTCTCCCGGACGGCGGCCACCAGCAGGCGTCGCACGGTCTCTTCCCCGTCGCCGAAGGCCCGTGCCCAGCCGGTGAGATCGACGTCGGTGAAGAAGGAGTCCTCCAGAGTGTCGGCGTCGTCGACCCCACCACCGGGGAACACGGTCGCTCCGGCGGAGAAAGCCATAGTGGAGGCGCGGGTGAGTGTGAAGGCCTCCGGGGCGGCGGCGCCGTCACGGATGAGCACCACCGAGGCCGCATCTCGCAGCGGGACGGATGGTGGTGCCGTCTCAGCGGGTGTGGCCACGTGGTGACCCCATCTGCTCCTGGTCCTGCCTGACCCCGGTGCCCTGCTGCGGCTGGCGCCCGCGGAATCCCTCCATCCCGCGGTTGACGCCGAGGATATCCATCGCCCGCTCGGCCACCGGGACCGGCAGGAGCCGGAACGCGTAGGTGGAGAGCACTGCCGGCGGAAAGACCACCCGCGCCCGCCCGGCGTCGATGCCGCGCAGAATCTTCTCAGCGGCGTCCTCCGGGGCGGTGATGGGAAGCAGGGCGGGGAACCGGGTGGTCACCCCGTCGAACATGCCGGTGGAGATGTAATAGGGGCAGACGATCATGGTCTGAACACCGGAGTCCTCGGCACGCAGCTCCGCGCGAAGGGACTCGGTGAACCCGACGGCGGCGAACTTCGAGGCGGCATAGTCAGTCTGCCGCGCCACCCCGACGATCCCGGCCGCGCTGGCGATGTTCACGATCATCCCGCGGTCGCGGCGGCGCATCTCGGGGAGGAGCGCCTGGACGGTCCAGAACAGGGCCAGGGCGTTGACGCCGAAGGTGCGCTGGACCTGTTCTGCCGTGGTGTCCTCGAACCGAGAGCCGGAGACCACGCCGGCGTTGTTGATCAGGATGCCCACCGGCCCCAGAGCGCGCTGGGTCTGCTCGGCGACTGCGGCGACGTCGGCGCGGTCCGAGACGTCACAGCGGAACGCTTCGGCGACGCCGTCGGTACCTCTGATCTCTGCGGCGGTCCGCTCAGCGGCCTCGCCGTCGAGATCCCAGACGGCGATCTTCGCCCCGCGTGCGGCCAGCCCCAGCGCCAGCAGACGGCCGACCCCGCTTCCCGCGCCGGTGATGACCGCGGTGGTGCCGTCAAGAGTGGTCAGAGGTCTACGTCGTGATCTGCGCATGGACCCATTCTGCCTCCACGTGATGCGGATCTCGCAGTGATCACGAGAATTCGCAGGTCAGAGGCTTGCAAATGCCTTGTTTCGGGGTCGGGGAGGACTAGTGTTGAGCCGTCACGACCCTTGATCAGAGGAGGAACAATGGGAATCATCGCATGGATCGTCTTGGGATTGGCCGCCGGTGCCATCGCCCGGGCTATCGGCCCGAACGCCCCCGGCGGAATCATCGTCACTATGCTCACCGGTATCCTCGGTGCACTTCTGGGCGGGTTCATCGCCTCATCAGTGTTCGGCGCCAGTGTCAATGAGCAGTTCTTCGACCTGGGCACCTGGATCGCCGCGATCGGAGGAGGCGTACTCGTCTCCTTCCTGTGGAGCATCATCGCAGGGCGTCGCGGCTGAGGAACCAGCTGAGGCTGAAAACTCAGCACAGAGCGCCGTAGGCCAGGGTTCTGGCGCGAAGCACTCTGGCGGCACAGAGATCTGGTAAATGATCTGAGGGCCCCGTCCGGTATATCGCCGGGTGGGGTCCTCAGTGCTGTGACGGGCTCAGTGACCCGGGTCTGCTGAATCCACGTCCCTGTTTCAGTCACCGAAAGGGCCGCTCCCCGGAGAAAATCCCCGGTTCATGACTGCAAAGTGACCCCCGATTTCAGTAGGTCGGTGTGATGGGCCCGGGAGTAAAATAGAGGTGGAGCCAGGTGGAGTAGGGTCTCTGCTCACCGGGTTCCGAGAACGTCGGCCCCGTCGTCTGAAACCTCTCCGGCGGGGCCGACGCAGGTGAGCTCCCGCAGGCTTGACCAAGCTCCCGCAAACCCACACACCACCAGCAGAACAAACCCCACCCGGCCCGCCAGCGAACCCACGCACAAAAAACTGAGCCGCGACACCGTTTGTCAACGATGCCGCGACTCAGGACATCAGCGGAGCGCGTGGGATTCGAACCCACGGTACGGGGTTACCGCACACCGGTTTTCAAGACCGGCTCCTTCGGCCGCTCGGACAGCGCTCCTGAACCTTTCCACCGGCACCCGTTGAACTGCCTCCGAGTGCCGCCGGCGAAAGACTCCAGGTGATGACTATACGCGAGCAGTCGCCAGGTGATCGACTCAGCAGGCGGTGTCGGGGTGGGGAGGTGAGTGTTCGGCGGGGTCTGCGGTCGAATCGCGGTGTTCCGGCGCCCGTTAGGCTGGGAGACACGCACCAGCGGACGGAGGAATATGCGAGCTGTCCAGTATGAAGGTACCGGCGGAGTTGAGGTCATCGCCGTCAATGACGTCCCCGATCCGCGTCCCGAGCCCGGGCAGGTGCTGATCGAAGTGGCAGCGGCGGGTCTGAACCGGGCTGACGTCATGCAGCGGCTCGGAGTGTACCCGCCTCCTGAAGGCGTGACGTATATCCCCGGCCTTGAGGTCTCCGGCCGGGTCGTCGCCGCAGGCCCCGGCAGTGATGACGCGGTCCAGGCGCTCGTCGGCACGGACGTGGTGGCCCTGCTCGCTGGAGGAGGCTGTGCGGAGAAAGTGGCCGTCGATGCCCGCCATGTCCTGCCTGTTCCTGCAGGTGTCAGTGTCGTCGACGCTGCGGGGATCATCGAGGTTGCGGCCACCGTGCATTCCAACCTCATCGGCGAGGCTCATGTGAGTGCGGGGCAGACGGTGCTGGTTCACGGGGGCACCGGCGGTATCGGCAGCTTCGCGCTTCAGATGCTCTCCACGCGGGGGATCACAGTGATCACCACCGTCGGCGGGCCGGAGAAGATCGAGATCGCCCGCGGCTTCGGCGCCGAGCATGTCATCGATCACCGGGCGGAGGACTTCGCGGCACGCGTCGAGGAGATCACCGGCGGCCGCGGGGTCGACGCCGTCCTCGACGTCGTAGGCGCGAAATACCTGGACCAGAACCTGCGTTGCTTGAGCGACGACGGCTGCCTCGTGATCATCGGGCTGCAGGGCGGACGCCGTGCAGAGGCCGACCTCGGGCGGATGCTCGCCAAACGGCTGCGGATCACCGCCACGACTCTGCGCAGCCGTGATGCTGACACCAAAGCCCGTATCATCTCCGCCGTCGGCGCAGAGATCTGGCCGATGGTCACAGCCGGAGAGATCCGTGTGCCCATCGACTCCACGTACCCGTTGGCGCAGGCCGCGGACGCTTACGCGCACTTCGACTCCGGCACGCACATCGGAAAGGTGCTGATCACACCGTGATCGGACGGCTGATCGGCGCACGACGGCGAGCCCGGCGTCTGGACAAAGAACTCGGCCACGGGCTGTGGCGGCGCGTCCACGACCGCTACGTCCGCGGCCTGGACCGGTACCACCAGGTCATCGAAGGTATCGCCGACGACGCCGTCCACCATCGGCTGGTACTGCTGGGGGACCGTCTCGCCGCAGAGCTGGAGACGGTGCGTGCCCTCTGCCACGAGGCCCACGCCGCCCACCCGGGGGAGGGCATGCAGATCCCCGGTGAGGCGGCCGAGCTGCACGCCGGGTTGTCCCGTGCGGCCAACCACCTGGCCACCACCGCTGAGGCCGCGGCGATGGTCAGGCTGGGGGCTGCGGAGGTCGAGGCGGTATCCCGACGGGCCCAGCGGGTCTTTGAGATGCTGCGGGCCGCAGAGGCCGTGCGGGTCGGCCGGTGAAGGTTCGCCTCGTGGGCGGGCTTCGTGCGTCGGTTGTGGCGGGCGGGGCCGGTGCGTCTCAGACAGTGCCCTGCGGTGCAGACGCCTCGGGGTCGACGGGAAGCCCGGCCAGGCGGCGTGCGTGATCGACCAACGACACCCGCGGCAGGGTGTCCACAGCGTGCAGGTCATGCCAGGCGACGTCATCAGTGGAGCCGTCCGCCTCGACGCGCAGTGACCCACCGGTGATCCGTGCTCGGTAGATGATCTGCAGGATCTGCAGCTCGCGGCCCATGTCCTGCTCACGTCGGCGCTTCTCGCCGGGGACGACGAAACTGCGGACCCCCAGTGTCGAGGTCAGCTCGACGTCGTAGCCGGTCTCCTCCAGCACCTCTCGCACAGCAGCGTCCTCGGGGTGTTCGCCGGGGTCGAGCCCGCCGCCGGGCAGGGTCCACCCGACGCCGACGGCGTCGTTGAGATGCGGCAGCAGAATTCTGGCGCCTTCAGTGATCACCGCATAGGCACCGACTCGCAGATCCATGAAGGCACCGTATCAGCGCAGCCCAGGATGAGTGCTCTGCTCGGGGGAGCCCGCGGCAGCGTGGCCCTCCGTCGTCTGGTGGAGATGGCAGATCGCCCGATCGGCCGATGCCGTGCACCCGCCTGGAGAATAGGCTGACGGCATGGCAGATTTCTTCGAGTGGTTCTTCGATCTTCCCGTGATCTTCCAAGCGTTGGGCGGGGTGATCATCGGCGCCATCCCCTTTCTGGAGAGCTATATAGCGGGATTCCTGGGGGCGATGTTCGGCTTCCCCTGGCCGTTCGCTCTGCTGGCCGGTGTGGTGGGGAACGTGCTGGCGCTGATCGTCGCCGTGCCGCTCGGGGCCCGTGTTGCCGCACGGCGTCAGGGCAAGGAGATGACGTTGCGGCAGCAGAAGGTCCTGGACCGGACGAACCGGTTCGGCATTCCGGTGGCTGCGCTGCTGGCCCCGACACTCATGGCCATCTCGCTGACCGCCTTCATCATGGCGGCTGCCGGGTTGGAGCGCCGTCGCACGTTCTGGTGGAACGTCGTGGCGGTAGTGGTCTGGGGTGCGGCGCTCACCGGCTTCGGAGTGTGGGCCCGCGAGGTGTTCGTCACCTGAGTGGCGTTCTTCCGCTCAGCCTCCGGCGAGGACTGCGCTAGTCTCGGTGAACGGGAACACCCACCGGACGAACAGCCCACCCGACGATGAGGTCATGGAGGATTCGAGAATGGACATCGCTGAACGCAGTTTTCTGATCACCGGAGGTGCTTCGGGCCTGGGGGAGGCCACCGCGAAGGCGCTGTTGGCCCGCGGGGCTCGGGTGGTCGTGGCCGATCTGCGAGGACCGGCTCCGGAAGGGGTGGAACTGGTGGAGACCGACGTCACCGATGCTGATCAGGTGTCTGCGGCGATCGCACGGGCACAGGAGCTGGGCCCGCTCTCTGGTGTGATCAACTGCGCCGGCGTCGCCACTCCCCAGAAAATCCTCGGACGCTCCGGTCCGCATGAGCTGGAGGCCTTCCGGAAGGTCGTCGACATCAACCTCATCGGCAGCTTCAATGTGATCCGGTTGGCCGCTGAGGCGATGGCCGAGAACGAGCCGAGCGAGGATGCCGAGCGCGGCGTCATCGTCAACACGGCGTCGGTGGCGGCCTTCGACGGGCAGATCGGTCAGGCGGCGTACTCGGCCTCCAAGGGTGCGGTGGCATCCATGACCCTCCCGATCGCACGGGAGCTGGCCCGCCACGGCATCCGCGTGATGACCATCGCCCCGGGGATCTTCCGCACTCCGATGATGGCTGGTCTTCCTCAGGAGGCGCAGGACTCGCTGGGTGCTCAGGTGCCGTTCCCCTCCCGGATGGGGGAGCCGGAGGAGTACGCGGCCTTGGTGGAGCACATTCTGGGCAACCGCATGCTCAACGGTGAGACCATCCGCCTGGACGGCGCGATCCGCATGGCCCCGAAGTGAGGTGACCCCCACCCGCTGGGCGGGCGGGTAGGCCGGCCCTCGGCTCCCCAGGACCACTCGACTCTCACCCCGCCCATCCCGCCAGCCCCATCGAGGGAGAGATTTTCGCCCCGACACGCCGACGTCGGGCGCAAGGTTCTCTCCTTCGATGGAGGGGCTGTCTGAACCGACCATCGAGGGAGCAAGAGTTGCTGTGACACGCCGGTGTCCGGGACCAGTTTCTCTCCCTCGATGGAGGGTGCCGGGTGTGTGCTGGACCCTGCGGACGGGCTCTGCACCCGGGTCCTGTGCATACGGACCAGCGCACGAAAAAGGCCTCTGACCAGAGTCTTCACTGGTCAGAGGCCCGTGCGGAGCCGCCTGCCGGAATCGAACCGGCGACCTATTCATTACGAGTGAATCGCTCTACCGACTGAGCTAAGGCGGCCTCTGCGCCCCTCGATCACAGGGCAAGACATACCCCACGCCGAGCGCGCAGAAAGCGAGTCTACGCAGTCGTCGCCTCACCGGTCAAAACCAGTGAGGCGACGCTGTGCATACCCATTCAGATATCTGCCGAACCCACGACGGCGGCGTCCAACCGTGGGTCCGACGGCGGTGTCGGAGACTCCATCGAAGACTCCGCGGGTCAGGTTCTGCCGGGCAGCTCCAGCCGATCAGGCGCTCAAGTCGTCCTCATGGACCACCATCACCGGGCCCTGTGCACGGTGCAGCACGCTGCGCGAGACCGAACCGAGCAGAGTGCCGCTGACTGCGCCTTGTCCGCGGGTGCCGACGACGGTCAGCTGGGCCTTCTTCGTCGCCTCCAGCATCACCTGCGCCGGAGTGCCGTCCTCCAGTGTCGAGCTGAACTGCACCTGGGGACGCTGCTCGCGCAGCCACTCGAGGATCCCGTCGAGCTGTTCCTGAGAGAACGTGGAATAGCGGTCGCGGACCTCATCGCGCCGCGCCGAGAGCTCCGGGTACCACAGCAGTGCGCCGTCGAGCGGCGGCAGCGCCATCACGATCCGCAGCTCAGCACCCAGGCTCTGTGCTGCGTCGGCGGCCGCCAAGCATGCGGTGCGGCTGTGATCGGAACCGTCCACGCCGACGATGACCGGAAGATCCGTTGAGGGCAGAACGTCATCCTCGGTGGCGACGACGACGGTCGGGCACTTCGAGTGCGCCGGGATGGCCGAGGCCACCGAACCCAGCAGTCGACCGACGAAGCCGCCGCGCCCGCGGCTGCCGACCACAGCGAGCTCTGCGCGCCAGGACAGATCCAGCATCACCCCCGAGGCGTCACCGTACTCGAGTCGGTAGTCGACCACACCATCGTGGTCCCTCAACCGCTTGCGGGCATCGTCGAGGGTGGTCTCCGCACCACGGCGGGAGGGGCTGTCAGCATGCGGATCCACAGCCTCCGAGGCCATACCGGAGACGACGTAGGGCACTGTGTAGGCCGTCATCACCGTCAGCTTGCTGCCCCGCGCGGACGCTGTCCGTGCGGCCCATTCGAGAGCGAGCTGAGCGTGCGGTGATCCGTCGTATCCCAAGAGCACACCGAGGTCGGCCTGCTGGTTGGAGTGTGGGGCATTGGTCATAAGGGCCTCCTTATGCGGGCAGTGACCGTTGCGGAAACGCCGCCCCACTTCGGTTGAGGAGGCGACCTCCGCCGAGCACCTCCAGTCTATCCCGCCCGAGGAGTTCGCGTGAGTCTTATCACCATGCTCGCCCCGGTATGACGGGAACCTCCTCACCACCGAGGCAGGGGCCACCGGTACGGGGCAGCATCGGTGCTGCGTGCCGGCGCCGGTCCGGCGCCGGCGGGACTGCACAGTCAGCACTCGGTGCGCCCCTCGAAGAGCTCACCGTCGAGGAGATAGCCATGCACGATCTCCTCGACACACTCGTCACCGGCGGCGTAGGCGATGTGCCCCTCACCCTCGTAGACCAGCAGCGAGGACTCCGGCACCATCTGATGCATATCCTCGGCCCATCGCACCGGGGTCGCCGGATCTCCACTGGTGCCGATGAACAGGATCTCCTCGACGCCGTCCAGCTGCGGCTCCTCCGGCTCCCCGCTGGCCTCGAACGGCCATTCCCCGCAGAGGATGCCCGAATGCCCGAAATAGGGCCCGAAGGTCGGCGCCTCCTGCGCCATGGTCTCGAGGTCGTCCTGGATCTGTTCGTCGTCGGCAGAGGCAGGGAAGTCCAGGCACATCACCGCGTTGAACGCCATGGAGTTCTGCCAGTCATAGCTGCCGTCCGGCCCGCGCCCGGCTGAGGCATCGGCCCAGGCCTGGAACATCGTGAAGTCCTGCTCGTCGACGGCGGCGGTCAGCGCCTGCTCGAGCAGCGGCCACCCCTGGGCGTCATACATCGGCAGGATGAACCCTTCGACGAGAACGCTGACGCTCAGCGTGCGGTCCGATGGCATCGCCACCGGCTCCTGGGCGACCTGAGCGAAGAGCTCCTGGACGGCGTCGACGACGTCCGAGGCCTCACCTTCCACCGGGCAGGACTCACGGCCGGCGCACCACTGGGCGAAGTCTTCGAAAGCGGCGTCGAAACCGCGGGCCTGCGCCAGACTGAGCTGCTGACCGTCGATCGAGGTGTCCATCATCCCGTCCAGGACGAACCGGCCCACACGGTCGCCGAAGAGCTCCGCGTAGGTGATCCCCAGATGGGTGCCGTAGGAGAAGCCCATGTAGTGCAGGGTCTCCTGTCCCAGGGCCGCGCGGATGACGTCCATATCCCGAGCCGCCGATTCAGTGTCCACGAACTCCAGAGACTCACCGGTGCGTTCCAGGCAGTCCTCGCCGACCTGACGGGCCGCCTCACGCGCAGCCTCAAGCTCATCAGCGAGCTCCTCAGCCTCATCAACAGTCTCCGTCTGCTCCCGGTAGTCGTCCATCTGCTCATCGGTGAAGCATTCCACCGGTGCCGAGCGGTGGACGCCGCGCAGGTCGAATCCGATGATCCCGTAGTGCTCCTGGAGCGGGGCCGAGAACACATAGTCGCTCATCTCGGCGACGAGGTCATAGCCGGACTCTCCCGGCCCACCGGGATTCGTCAGCAGGTATTCGACGTCCCCATCAGAGCCATCTGAGCCATCGGAGTCCTCGGTCCCCTCGGTCTCATCCTCGGGGAGGGAGGCCACCATCGCGATCTCCAAGGTCTCGCCCTCGGGATCGGAGTAGTCCATCGGCACCTCGACATGTGTGCAGCGCAGAGACCCCTCACAGTCCTCCCAGGTCAGAGACTGCTCATAAAAGGCGGCGAGCTCTTCTGAAGGGGCCGCCGGCTCCTGCCCGCCTTGCTCATCGGCGTCGGAGTCCTCACCGGACGGTACGCAGGCGGTCAGAGTCAGGGCCATCGCAGCGAACAGTGCTGCCCACAACCGGCCCCTCATCGCCGAGCTCCTGGCCGGCCGCCGGGTAAGAACCGTGTCATCAGGGCCTCCATCGCCAGCAGCGGCGGCACATTCTGACCGATCCGTGTGCGGGCCTCAGAGATCGCATCCAAGCACTGCAGCGCCTGCTCCGCAGAGACAGACTCCGCATACCCGGTGATCTCCGCACGCAGATGCTCATTGATCAGTGTGCCCTTCGTGTTGAGCTTCAGGCTCAGGACATCACGGAACACCGCGGTCAGATCGATCAGGGAACGGTCCAGGGCATCGGCCACGGCCCGTTTGGCGCGGCGGGTGTGATCCTCCTCCAACCGCTTGAACTGGCTGCGCAGCTTCGGCGGCACCTTCTCCTCCGGCTCCACACCCAGCGAGCGGCGCAATGAGGCCTGTTCCTCAGCCAGCCGGATCTCGGCGGCTGCGTCGGCGTCCTCCTGCGTCATCCCCACGAGCCGACCAGCCGCCTGCACCGCATCGGAGGCGCTGCGCACACGCATCGGCAGGCTCACCACCTCCTCACGACGACGGCGGGCCTCGGGATCACGGGCCAGACGCCGTGCCACACCGATGTGGTTCTGCGCGACACGGGCCGCGAAGGCCGCCTGGTCTGCGTCAAGCCCATCACGTGCGCGCAGCAGTTCCGCCACGTCCTCCGTCGGTGGAATGCGCAGGCTCACCTGGCGGCAGCGCGAGCGGATCGTGACCAGCACATCGGCCGGACTGGGGGCGCAGAGCACCCACACCGTATGCGGGGGCGGCTCCTCGATGGATTTGAGCAGCACATTGGTGGCTCGCTCAGTCATCCGGTCGGCATCTTCGACGACGATGACCTGCCATCTGGCGCCCTGGGGCCGGTCCTGAGCCGTGGTGACCAGAGCCCGGACATCCTCGATCCGGTAGGAGACGTTCTCCGTGGAGACCAGGGTGACAGACGGGTGGGAGCCTGCGGCCACGAGCTGACAGGACCGGCACGAGCCGCAGCCGCGAGACCAGGCGTCCTCGGACTCGCAGTTCAGCGCCGCGGCGAAAGCGCGCGCCGCATTGGACCGGCCGGAGCCGGGAGGTCCGGTGAGCAGCCAAGCGTGTGACGGTGTCTCAGCGGCGGCCGCCGTGCGCAGCTCCTCGATCACCGAGTCTTGGCCGACCAGTTCGGCGAAGCCCGGCGGCATCCTCCCGCCGGTCCGAGCCTGCGTGCCCTGCTCAGCGTGTTGGCCCACAGCTTGTGGGCCTAAAGGGTGCGTGCCCTCAGCATGTGAAGTCTGCTGGTCCCGCTCCGTCTGCTGGGTCAAGGCCGCACCTCCCGGAGCCTGCCGAGGACGGCGGCATGGATCTCCTCCGCCGGTCTGCTCGCATCCACCACCAGATAGCTCGCTGGATCCACTGAAGCGCGGTCGAGGAAGGCCTGGCGCAGGCGCCGGTGGAAGGTGGAGTCCGCAGATTCCATCCGGTCTGCGGACTCACCGCGCGCGGTACGCCGGGCCGCGGAGACCTCCGGATCGACGTCGAGCAGCACAGTGAGGTCCGGGCGCAGGCCCTGCGTGGCCCAGGCGTTGAGGCCGGCGACGTCCTCGACCCCGAGCCCCCGTCCGACGCCCTGGTAGGCGATGGATGAGTCCACGAAGCGATCACTGAGCACGGTGCGCCCGGCGGCCAGGGCGGGGAGGATCCGTTGGGTGACGTGAGCGGCACGCGAGGCGGCGAACAGCAGAGCCTCAGTACGGGAATCCACGTCACCCTGCCCGTGCTCCAGCACCAGGGAGCGGATGCGCTCGCCGATGTCAGTGCCACCCGGCTCACGGGTGCGCTCCACCGGGTGCCCCTCGGCGTGCAGGCGTTGCTCAAGCAGGTCCAGCTGGGTCGTCTTGCCTGCGCCGTCGCCGCCCTCGAAGACGAGGAACAGGCCGCGCTCGCGCATGTCCGTATCCACGTTCCCCAGCCTATCGGCACCCTGTGACATCACCGTGCCGCCGGTGCTGTGCTGGCTCGTCACCGCGATCCTGCTGTGGTGCGTCCCTGGGGCCGAGCTCCAGGGCGGCTCGTCTACGCTGAACACTATGACCCACGAACGCACGTTCCTCGTCTCCGCAGGCCGCGGCGCCCATGACCCCGACGGCGGCCGCCCCGCAGGTGCCCCGGTCAACCGTCCGGTCGACTTCACCTCCACGTTCGTGCACCGCCGCGGCGCTGAGTCGAGGTACGAATACGCCCGCGAGGGCCTTCCCTCCTGGGAGCCACTGGAGGAGGTACTGGCCGCCTTGGAAGGCGGCACCCGCAGCACCTGGTCCGGACAGGGGATGGTCGTCACCGCCCACGAGGCCACGGTGACGCCGCAGCCCGCTGTGCTCTTCTCCTCCGGCATGGCCGCGATCTCCGCCGCGCTGCACCTGCTCCCGCTCGGAGCACATCTCATCCTGCCGCGGCACAGCTATAAGGGGCTCGGCGGCCTGACCCAGCAGATGGCCGAGCGCGGTATGCTCACCGTCCACCGGGTGGACATCGCCCACACCGAGCAGGTCCTCACCACCCTCTCCGACGTCGCCGCCCTCGCCCAGGCGCAGGAGCAGCAGGTGATGCTGTGGCTGGAATCGCCCACCAATCCGATGCTGGAAGTCGCGGACCTGCCGGAGCTGATCGCCCAGGCCCGACGGCGCGGCATGCTCACCGTGGTGGACAACACCTTCGCCACTCCGCTGCGCCAGCAGCCGCTGAAGCACGGCGCCGACGTCGTCGTCCACTCGGTGACCAAGTTCCTCTCCGGACATTCTGATCTGATCATGGGTGCGGCCATCACCTGTGACCCCGATCTGCACCGGAGGATGAAGGAGCACCAAGCCCTCCACGGAGCGACCCCCGGTGCGCTGGATGTCTTCCTCGCCCTACGCGGCGTGCGGACCCTGGCGGTCCGGCTCGATCAGGCCGAACGCAATGCCGCCGAGCTTGCCCGGCGTCTGGAGGGGCTCCTGCGCGCCGGGGAACCGGGAATCCGCCAGGTGCGTCATCCCAGCCTGACCTCGCATCCCCAGCACGAACGCGCCGCCGTGCAGCTGGGCACTGACCCGGACGAGCACGGCCGGCCCCGACTCGGCTTCGGCGCGGTGCTCACCGTGGAGCTGGAGTCGGGCCCGCTGGCCGACGCCGTCGTCGACGGGCTGCGCGTGTGGACCCCGGCCACCAGCCTCGGGGGAGTGGAGTCCCTGGCAGAACGCCGTGCCCGGTACCCTGACGAGCCTCCCACGGTCCCGGAGGGGCTGATCCGCCTGTCGGTGGGTATCGAGCACGTCGACGACCTCTTCGAGGATCTGGTGACCTCGCTGCGCGCGGCCGCGGCGGAGTCTGACGGCGCCGGGGCGAACGGCTAGCATCGAAGTATGCAGCTCCTCTTCTCCGGGCAGTGTTTCCAGCAGGACTCACTGACCTCTATCGTCCGATGCCTCGACGTGCTCTGGATCATGCCCGCCTTCGCCATCGTCTGCTTCGGCGTCGCAGTGCTGGCGCTGGTGCGGTGCGTGCCGAAGAACGCCCAGCGGTTCGAGATGTCCTTCAAGCGCAGCAAGGGGTTCTGGCTGGGCATGACCGGCGGTGCGGTGCTGCTGACGCTGTTCGGCATCTTCCCCGGCAGCCCGTTCAGTTTCCTGTTCCCGGTGATCGGCGTGATCATGGCTGCGGTCTACCTCGCCGACGTCGAACCTGAAGTACGCGGCTGAGCCGTGTGAGACCACCCCGGGGAGACCAGCTTCGGGGACGATCCGGAAGGGATGGTAAGCGATGACCTACGAGCTGATCCTGCTCCGCCACGGGCAGAGCGACTGGAACGAGAAGAACCTGTTCACCGGATGGGTCGATGTGTCCCTGACCGAGAAGGGTCGCGCCGAGGCGGCCCGCGGCGGCCAGCTGCTGGCCGAGCACGGCCTGCTGCCGGACGTGGTGCACACCTCCCTGCTGCAGCGGGCCATCACCACCGCGCACCTCTCCTTGGAGGCCGCCGGTCGGCTGTGGATCCCGGTGCGGCGGAACTGGCGGCTCAACGAGCGCCACTACGGGGCGCTGCAGGGCAAGGACAAGGCCGCCATCCGTGAGGAGTACGGCGAGGAGCAGTTCATGACCTGGCGGCGCTCCTTCGACACGCCGCCGCCGGAGCTCGATGCCGACGACGAGTTCTCCCAGGCCGGTGACCCGCGTTACGCGGAGCTGGGGGAACAGGCCCCGCGCACCGAGTGCCTGAAGGACGTCGTGGAGCGGATGCTGCCGTATTGGGAGTCCTCGGTGGTGCCGGACTTACAGGAGGGCCGGACGGTGCTGCTGGCAGCGCACGGCAACTCGCTGCGCGCGCTGGTCAAGCACCTCGACGGCATCTCCGATGAGGACATCGCTGGCCTGAACATCCCCACCGGCATCCCGCTGCACTACCGGCTGGATGAGGGCCTGTCCCCGCTGAACCCGGGCGGCACTTACCTGGACCCGGACGCCGCGCAGGACGCCATCGCGGCAGTGGCGAACCAGGGACGCCGCTAGCCTGTCATCAGCCTGTCATCAGCCAGGCATCGCGCTGGCCCCTTCAAATACCGATGCAGAGCGGTACCTGAAGGGGCCAGCGGATAGAGAGTGTATTTACTCCACCGGGGAGATCGCTGAGCGGGCCTCGCCCTCGGAGCCGCGGGAGTCCCACTCGCCGGTGACCAGGTAGTGCACCTTCGCGGCCACGGAGACGCCGTGGTCACCGAAGCGCTCGAAGTAGCGGCTGGCCAGCGTGCAGTCGGCCGTGGTCGCCGCGTTGGCCGCCCAGTCGTGGTCGGCGAGGGCGGCGAACACTGAGGCGTGGAGCTCGTTGATCTGCTCGTTCAGCGCGGTGATCTGCGCGACCAGCGCGATGTCACGGGTGCGCAGCAGCTCGGTCAGCCGCTCGGAGATGTCGATGGCGTGCTGGGCCATCTTCTGGAAGGTCGCACGCAGCGGTTCCGGGGTCACCTGGTCCGGGTAGCGCAGGCGCACCAGCTGGGCGATGTGCCGGGCGAGGTCACCCATGCGCTCCAGCGAGGCGCTCATCCGCAGCGCCCCGACCACAGTGCGCAGGTCAGTGGCCACCGGGCCCTGCAGCGCGAGCAGGTCGATCGCCCGCTCGTCGATGTCAGTCTGCATCGCGTCGATTCGACGGTCAGCGGCGATGACTTCCTCCGCCAGCTGGACGTCAGCGGTCTCGAAGGCCTGCCGCGCGTCGGTCATCGCCGTGGTGACATACTGCGAGATCTCCACGAGCAGGTCGCCGACGTTCTGCAGGTCTTCCTGAAAGATCTTGCGCACCGGGCGGTGTCCTTTCGTCGTCGTCGCGCAGCACTTCGGCCGCACGTGAACAGGGTTTCTGGGCAGAACCCTCTAGGGACATCTTGCCAGCCCCGACTGGCTACGATGACGCATCCAGATGAACAGACGGCGAAGTCTGATGTGATCGGCAGGTGAATGGAGGGTGAACCCCAGCCTGCATAGGGGTCCGACGGCGACGCCGAGCCCTCGCTCGTCCTAGAGTGTCTGACGTGGACTCCGTGACGCTGCTGATCATCGTCGGCCTGCTGGGCCTTGTGCTGGGCATGGCCTGCATGTATGCCTTCCGGGTCAGTGAGCGCCAGCGGGCCGCCGGCATCGACGTCGACGAGCCCGCCATCCCCGCCGGTGCCGCGGAGGTGCTGGCCTCCCTGGGGCTGGCCTACATCGTGGTGGACACCGTCGACGGCGTGGTGCGGGCCAATCCTGCGGCCTACGCCTTCGGCCTGGTCCGCGGCCATACGCTGATCCACCGTGAGCTGCTGGAGCTCACCCGCCGGGTGCGCGCCGACGGGGTGATCATCGACCGCGATTACGAACTGCCGCGCGGCCTGCAGGAGGACACCAGCATCGTGGTCAACCTGAGGGTGGCCCCGTTGGGGGATGAGTACATCCTGCTGCTGGCCGATGACCGCACGGATCTCACCCGCACAGAGGCGGTGCGGCACGATTTCGTCGCCAATGTCTCGCATGAGCTCAAGACACCGGTCGGAGCGATCTCTCTGCTGACCGAGACCATCGAGGACGCCGCCGACGACGAAGAGGCCGTCCGGCGTTTCGCCCCCCGGCTGCGCAAGGAGTCGCAGCGGCTGGCCTCGTTGGTCCAGGACATCATCGAACTCTCCCGAGTGCAGGGCAAGAACGTGGTCCACGCCGGTGAGCCCACTGACCTCAACGACGTCATCCATGAGGCCGTGGACCGGGCCCGGCTGCCGGCTGAGGCCAAGCACATCGAACTGCGCGTGGGCGGCTCGCTGCCCCGGCCGGTCCACGGTGACCACGACCAGCTGACGATGGCATTCCGCAACCTGGTGGACAATGCGGTGCGGTATTCGCCGGAGCATACCCGTGTCGGCATCGGGCTGAGCTCCCGCGAGGGCGTTGCGCAGGTGACCATCACGGATCAGGGGATCGGCATCGCCCCGGAGAACCGGGAGCGGGTGTTCGAACGGTTCTATCGGGGCGATTCCGCCAGATCCCGGCAGACTGGAGGGACCGGGCTCGGGTTGAGCATCGTCAAACATGTGGTGACCAATCACGGCGGTGAGGTTCAGCTGTGGTCCCAGGTCGGCAAGGGTTCCACGTTCACGGTCCGTCTGCCGGAGATCGATGAGTCGGTGCTCGTCGCCTCTGTGGACAGCGCCTCAGGCACCGCATCAGGCACTGCATCAGACAGCGCCTCAGGCACCCCATCCGGTGCCGCATCCGGCGCCGGGAGAGACCGCAGCACCCATGATCACAGCGCCCATCACCACACCGCTCAAGACCGCCCTGGACAAGATCACATCGCACAAGATCGCCCCGCTGACCAGCGGACCGCTGAAGGAGGACACGCGTGACCAAGATCCTGCTCGTCGAAGACGAGGCTTCATTCTCCGAGGCCCTGTCATACACGTTGGAGAAGGAGGGGTATGAGGTCACCGTCGCCGAGGACGGTATCAGTGCCGTCGAGCTCTTCGATGAGGAGGGGGCGGATCTGGTCCTGCTGGATCTGATGCTCCCCGGCCAGCCCGGCACTGAGGTGTGCCGGCAGATCCGGCAGCGCTCCACCGTGCCGGTCATCATGCTCACGGCCAAAGACTCGGAGATCGACAAGGTGGTGGGGCTGGAGCTCGGCGCCGATGACTACATCACCAAACCGTATTCATCCCGTGAGCTGCTGGCCCGTGTGCGCGCTGTGCTGCGCCGCGGAGGAGAGAGCGAAGCATTCGACGAAGCCTCTGTGGCCGCCGGTCCGGTCCGCATGGACGTGGAGCGGCACACGGTCGAAGTCGGCGGCGAGTCTGTGGCGCTGCCGCTGAAGGAGTTCGAGCTGCTCGAGATGCTGCTGCGCAATGCCGGCCGTGTGCTCACCCGAGGTCAGCTCATCGACCGCGTCTGGGGCACTGACTACGTCGGCGACACCAAGACCCTCGACGTCCACGTCAAGCGGCTGCGGGCCAAGATCGAGCCCGATCCCTCCAGTCCGAAGCACCTGGTGACAGTGCGCGGCCTGGGGTATAAGTTCGAAGGCTGAGCTGCCCCGGCGGCTACCGGCGACCACCGATCATCACGCAGCCTGCGGTTCGGGGCCTCGCAACGCTCCGATAGACTCGGCGAGGACCGTCTTCACCCAGAGTGCGCCGTCGGCCCGGGGCATGGAAGATCAGGGCACGGCAGATGAGGAGTCAGGTGTGACCACGGAGCACAGTTCCGCACAGGCTGAGCACGTCAGCGCCCAGGAGCGGCATCCGATCCGCCGGGCGCTGATCTCCGTCTACGACAAGACCGGGCTGGAGGATCTCGCCCGCGGGCTGCATGAACACGGCGTGGAGCTGGTCTCCACCGGCTCGACTGCTCGGCGCATCGCCGAGGCCGGCATCCCGGTCACCGAGGTCGCCGAGGTCACTGAGTTCCCGGAATGCCTGGACGGCCGGGTGAAGACCCTGCACCCGCGCATCCATGCCGGCATCCTCGCCGACCGGCGGCGCGAGGAGCACCGGGACCAGCTGAGTCAGCTGGGCATCTCCGCCTTCGACCTCGTGGTCTGCAACCTCTACCCCTTCGCTGACACTGTGGCCTCCGGCGCCTCCGAGGAGGAGATCGTCGAGCAGATCGACATCGGCGGCCCCTCGATGGTGCGGGCCGCGGCAAAGAACCACGCGACGGTGACGGTCGTGGTGGACCCGCTGCGCTACTCCGAAGTGGTCTCGGCCGCCGCTCAGGGCGGTTTCCCGCTGGGCACCCGCCGTCGGCTGGCCGCGCTGGCCTTCGCCCACACCGCCGCCTATGACACCGCTGTGGCCCGCTGGACCACCCAGCAGTTCGACGACGACTTCGACGCCGCGGAAGTGCCGGAGACCACGCACAGCGGCGGGGCGCGTCCGGTGCAGTTCCCGCCCTTCGCCGGGCTCGCCCTGCAGCGGGTCACGGCGCTGCGCTACGGGGAGAACGCACATCAGCCCGCCGCGCTCTACGCCGAGGCACAGGCCTCGGCGGGGATCGCGCAGGCCACGACGCTGCACGGCAAGGCGATGAGCTACAACAACTACGTCGACGCCGACGCCGCCGTGCGCACCGCCTTCGACTTCACCGAACCGGCGGTAGCGATCATCAAGCACGCGAACCCCTGCGGGGTGGCCGTCGGCGCCGATATCGCCGAAGCCCACCGCCGGGCCCACGCCTGTGACCCGCTCTCGGCCTTCGGCGGAGTGATCGCCGCGAACCGGACGCTCACCGCGGAGGCAGCTGCTGAGATCGCCGGGATCTTCACCGAGGTGATCGTCGCCCCTGACTTCGAGCCCGAGGCCTTGAAGATCCTGACGGAGAAGAAGAACGTGCGCCTGCTGCGCCTGCCCGAGGGCCACCGCCGGGATCGGATCGAGTACCAGCAGGTCTCCGGCGGCATGCTGCTGCAGGCCGCCGACGCCATCGACGCCGCCGGTGATGACCCGCAGGCCTGGAAGCTTGCCGCCGGCGCACCGGCCGACGAGGACACCTTCGCAGACCTTGCCTTCGCCTGGCGTGCCGTGCGCGCCGTGAAGTCCAACGCCATCCTGCTGGCCCGGGGCCAGGCCAGCGTCGGCATCGGGATGGGGCAGGTCAACCGTCTGGACTCCTGCCGGCTGGCGGTGGAACGGGCCAATACCTTGGCCGGTGAGGGCGTGGAGCGTGCCCGCGGGGCGGTGGCCGCCTCGGACGCCTTCTTCCCTTTCGCTGACGGCCTGCAGACGCTGATCTCCGCCGGGGTCCGTGCGGTGGTCCAGCCCGGTGGGTCTCAGCGTGATGGTGAGGTCATCGCCGCCGCCGAGGAGGCCGGGCTGACCATGTACCTCACCGGTGCGCGACATTTCTTCCACTGAACTTCTTTTACTGATCCCGATTTCTTTCACTGATCCCGATTTCTGCCACCAGATCCCGCCGATTCTGCCTCTCGCCGCTGTGGACACCCGGCGGCCCCGTAACCTGTGAAGGGGTGATGCCCCGTGTCAGTGAAGCTTGATGAGCTTGCCGATCTGATCCGCGATGAGAAGATCTCTGAGCTGCGCGCCGAGCTGCTGGAGATGCCGGTGGGTGAGGTCGTGGACTTCCTCGAACGCCTGGGGGTCCAGGATCGCGCGGTGACGTTCCGGCTGCTGACCAAGGACGTCGCGGTTGAGGCCTTCGACATGCTGGACCAGGCGCTGCAGTCGGAGATCGTCGACGGTCTCAAGGACGCCGACGTCGCGCATTTCTTCGACTCGCTGGAACCCGATGACCGTGTGCGTCTGATGGACGAGATGCCGGCCTCGGTGGCGCGGAAGATGATGCGCCAGCTCTCTGCGCGCGAACGCAGCCTGACCAACATCGTGCTGGGCTACCCTTCCGGCACGATCGGGCGTCAGATGAGCCCGGAGTTCGTGGCCATCCCGGAGCATTGGACCGTGGAGCAGGCGATGGAGAAGATCCGTCGCGCCGGTGACGACGCCGAGACGCTCTACACCCTGCCGGTGGTTGACCGGCAGCGGCTTCTCGAAGGCGTGGTCTCGCTGCGCTCGCTGATCGCCGCACCGCCGGAGATGCCCATCGCGGAGCTGGTGACCGAGGCCGATTCGGTGGACGCCGATCACGACGCCGAGGACGCGGCTCGCCTCTGTGCCGATCGCAAACACCTGGCGATGCCGGTCACTGACAAAGAGCACCGTGTGGTCGGGATCTTCACCGTCGACGACGCCCTGGACATCCTGGAGCGGGCGGAGTCTGAGGACGCGGCCCGTCACGGTGGTGCCGAGCCGCTGCACCGTCCGTATCTCTCTACCCCGGTGCTGCGGATCATGCGTTCGCGCATCGTCTGGCTGTTCGTGCTGGCAGTCGGGGCCACGCTGACCGTCCAAGTGCTCGACGTCTTCGAGGAGACCCTGGAGTCGAAGGTCGTGCTCAGCCTCTTCGTGCCGCTGCTGATCGGTACCGGCGGCAACACCGGCAACCAGGCGGCGACGACGGTGACCCGTGCGTTGGCGTTGGGCGACGTCTCCCCGCGGGATGCGTTGAAGGTCGCCTGGCGAGAAGTGCGCGTCGGGCTGACGATGGGCTCGGCGCTGGGGGTGCTGGGCTTCACCTTCGCCGGGGCCATCTACGGCTGGGACATCGGCTGGACGATCGGGCTCACGCTCATCGCCATCTGTGTCCTGGCGGCCTCGGTCGGCGGGCTGATGCCGCTGCTGGCGAAGAAGATCGGCGCGGATCCGGCAGTCTTCGCCAACCCGTTCATCTCCACGTTCGTCGATGCCACCGGGCTGATCGTGTACTTCATGATCGCCCGGGCCGTATTGGGCATCTGAGGTGTGGCGCATCTGAGGTGTGACGCATCTCAGGCGTGACCTGAAGCCCGCCGGAGCACTCCGGTAGATTTGTCGTAGGAAGTCCGAGACAGCAGGACCACACAGAGGACCATGCCGCCGCGGTGCGTGATGTGCCGTCAGGCGGTGTCCACCCGAGACCGAGGGAGTCCACACACCGATGACGAAGATCATCTACACCCACACCGATGAAGCCCCGATGCTGGCGACCTATTCGTTCAAGCCGATCCTTGAGGCGTTCACCGCCCCGGCCGGCGTCGAGGTCGAGACCCGTGACATCTCTCTGGCCGGGCGGATCGTCTCCCAGTTCCCGGACTATCTCAGTGAGGATCAGCGGGAGTCCGATGCGCTGGCTGAGCTCGGTGAGCTGGCGAAGGACCCGTCGGCCAACATCGTGAAGCTGCCGAACATCTCCGCCTCGGTGCCGCAGCTGAAGGCCGCGATCGCTGAGCTGCAGTCCCAGGGCTACGCCCTGCCGGACTACCCGGAGTCTCCGGCCACGCAGGAGGAGCAGGATGTCCGGGCCCGCTATGACAAGGTCAAGGGTTCGGCGGTGAACCCCGTGCTGCGCGAGGGCAACTCAGACCGCCGTGCCCCGAAGTCCGTGAAGGCCTATGTGCGGAAGAACCCGCACCGCATGGGCCAGTGGTCCAAGGGGTCCCGCACTGATGTGGCGACGATGGGCGAGCATGACTTCGCCTCCAACGAGCAGTCGGTGGTGCTGGAGAAGGAGGACACCGTCTCGGTGCGGCTGATCGGCTCCTCCGGTGAGACCACTGTGCTCAAGGAGGAGATCGCGTTGCAGGCCGGTGAAGTCCTGGACGCGACGTTCCTGAGCGCGAAGGCCCTGGACGAGTTTCTCGCCGTGCAGATCGCCCGCGCGAAGGAGGAGGACATCCTGTTCTCCGCCCACCTGAAGGCCACGATGATGAAGGTCTCGGACCCGATCATCTTCGGCCACATCGTCAAGGCCTACTTCCCGACGCTGTTCGAGAAGTACGGTGAGCAGCTGGCCGAGGCCGGGCTGTCGGCCGATGACGGGCTGGCCGGGATCCTCAAGGGTGCCGAGCAGCTCGGCGATGACGTCCGGGAGGGGATCGCTGCGGAGATCCGCCGTGCCCAGGAGGACGGGCCGCGGCTGTCGATGGTGAACTCGCAGAAGGGGATCACTGGCCTGCACGTGCCCTCCGACGTCATCATCGATGCCTCCATGCCGGCGATGATCCGCAACGGCGGACACCTGTGGGGCCCCTCAGACGAGGAGGACGACACGCTGGCCGTCATCCCGGACTCCTCCTACGCGGGTGTCTACCAGGCTGTCATCGATGACTGCCGGGTCAACGGCGCCTATGACCCCACCCAGCTGGGGACGGTGCCGAACGTGGGTCTGATGGCGAAGAAGGCCGAGGAGTACGGCTCCCATGACAAGACCTTCCAGATCCCCGAGGACGGCACTGTGCAGGTGGTGGACTCCTCCGGTGCCGTGCTGATGGAGCACCAGGTCGAGGCCGGGGACATCTGGCGGGCCTGCCAGACCAAGGATGAGCCGATCCGCGACTGGGTGAAGCTGGCCGTCTCCCGGGCCCGGGAGACCGGCGTCCCGGCGGTCTTCTGGCTCGACGCGGAGCGCGCGCACGACGCCAACCTGATCGCGAAGGTGGAGCAGTACCTGCAGGACCACGACACCGACGGGCTCGAGCTGCTCATCAAGTCCCCGGTGGAGGCGACCAAGCACGCCGTGGAGCGCATCCGCCGCGGTGAGGACACGATCTCCGTCACCGGGAACGTGCTGCGTGACTACCTGACCGATCTCTTCCCGATCCTGGAGCTGGGCACCTCGGCGAAGATGCTCTCCATCGTGCCGCTGATCAACGGTGGCGGGCTGTTCGAGACCGGTGCCGGCGGGTCCGCGCCGAAGCACGTGGAGCAGCTGCTGGAGGAGGACTACCTGCGCTGGGATTCGCTGGGCGAGTTCTTCGCGATGGTCCCTTCCCTGGAGAAGTACGCCGAGCAGGCCCAGGCTCCCCGGGCGAAGGTCCTGGCCTCAGCCCTGGACCGGGCGACGGCGACGTTCCTCATGGAGAACCGCTCCCCGGGACGTAAGCTCGGCACGATCGACAACCGCGGCTCGCACTTCTACCTGGCCCTGTACTGGGCCCAGGAGTTGGCCTCCCAGACCGAGGACGCGGATCTGGCTGAGGTCTTCACCCCGATCGCCCAGGCGCTGACCGAAGGCGAGGAGAAGATCGTCGAGGAGCTGCTCGGCGTCCAGGGCCGCTCAGTGGACATCGGCGGCTACTACCGCCCCGATGACGCCAAGGCTGGTGAGGTCATGCGCCCCTCCGCCACACTCAACGCCATTCTGGAGAATCTGAAGAGCTAAGCGCCGGCAGCGCGCGACGAGGCATCCCGCCTCGAACGTCTCCTCTCATCGTCCCGCTGGGTGGGGGAGGGGAACGTTCGAGGCGGGATGTCGTCGTCTGTGTGTGATGTGTCGCCGCTGCGGGTTACCCTCGGCGCCCGTCATGGCCGTCACTGTGATCAACCTGACCTGCTCACTGGCCCGTCACTTGCTGGACACCTTCTAGACCCTGTCCTGTCATCACTGTCATGAATACTCGGCCGGGTTGTTCGCATAGACGGGCTCGCAGGGTGCGCGGGCCCGCGGGGTGAGACGAGGAGGCGTGCCGGTGGCAGAGGTCAGTCTGCAGGGTGTGGGGAAGGCGTTCCCGGGGCGGCGGGGCCAGGTCACCGAGGTTCTCAGCGGCATCGACGCCACCATCGGCAGCGGGGAGTTCCTCGCGATCCTGGGTGCTTCCGGCTGCGGAAAGTCCACGCTGCTGCGCATGATCTCGGGCCTCGAATCGGTGACTGAAGGGGCCATCGCCATCGACGGTCAAGATGTCACCGGCGTGGCACCGGAGAAGCGCGAATTGGCGATGGTCTTTCAGAACTACGCGCTCTTCCCCCATCTGGACGTCGCGCAGAACATCACCTTCGGACTCCAGGCACGCCGTGCTGATAAGGATCTGCGCCGCCAGCGCCTTCAGGAGACCTCCGCGCTGCTGGGCCTCGACGAGCTGCTCGACCGCCGCCCGGCCCAGCTCTCCGGTGGGCAGCGCCAGCGGGTCGCGCTGGGCCGGGCTCTGGTCAGCGGCCACCGGCTGATCCTCATGGACGAACCGCTTTCGAACCTGGATGCCAAGCTGCGCGCGGAGATGCGCACGGAGATCAAGCGCATCCAACGGCAGCTGGATCTTACGATCATCTACGTGACCCACGATCAGGTCGAAGCGATGACCATGGCCGACCGCGTCCTGATGCTCGCCGGAGGCCGGATCGAGCAGCTGGACACGCCCGCCGAGCTCTACCGGGCGCCGGCCACTACGACGGTCGGCCGGTTCATCGGATCTCCGCCGATGAACATCATCGCCCTCCGTGACGAGTTCCGCGAGTTCGCTCCCCAGCAGATCCGCGAGGACGGGGGCTCACTGGGGGTCCGGCCCGAGTCGGTGCTCGTCGAACCCGAGGCGACGTCTGCCCGCGCTGATGACTCCCGGCTGGCCCTGGGCCGGGCCACTGTGCTGGTCAATGAGCTCCTGGGCGCGGACCGCATCATCGCCGCCGAGCTCTCCGACGGCACCAGAGTCGTTGCCAGAGTCCACCCTGATCACGGTGCGGCCGCCGATGACACGGTGCTGCTGAGCGCACCGGCAGAGGCTGCCCATTGGTACTGCCGCGCTGAGGGCCGGCGGATCACCCAGGCCGTGGCTGCCGCGTGATGAGCGGCACCTGCCGCTGATCAGACACCGAACAATCCACCCACCACCACTGAATACGCCGAGAATCCACGAGGGGATCACTATGCTGCATCGTCGTCATCTGAGCATCGTCGCGGGCCTGTCCGCCCTGGGGCTGGCCCTGTCCAGCTGCGGGGGAGGGGCAGAGGACGGGGACCAGGTCTCCATCGACTTCTACTACCCGATCGCCGTGGGCGGACCTCTGGAGGAGACCATCGACGGCTACATCGAGCAGTTCGAGGAGGAGAACTCGCATATCGACGTCACGGCCGTGTACTCCGGGGACTATGATCAGACGCTGGCTTCGGTGCAGTCTGCGAGCCAGGCCGGGAACATGCCGGCACTGTCTGTGCTGCTGAGCACGGACCTGCTGACGCTCGACGATTCAGACCTCATCCGTCCCATCGGGGAGATCACCGACGACGAGGACTGGCTCAACAGCTTCGAGGAGGCCTTCATGGTCAACTCGACCCTGCCCGACGGCACCGTGGCCTCCATCCCGTTCCAGCGCTCGACGATCGTCATGTACTGGAACAAGGAGCTCTTCGAGGAGGCTGGACTCGATCCCGAGACCGCTCCGGAGACCTGGGACGAGATGGTGGAGTTCGGCCAGCAGGTCCAGCAGGACGGCGGCGCCCAGTGGGGTGTCCAGATCCCCTCCACCGGCCACGCCATCTGGATGCTTGAGGCGATGGCCATCCAGAACGGCGTCGTCCTCGACGACGAGACCGGCACCGAGACCCACTTCGACGAAGACGGTGTTGTCACCGCCCTGGAGAACTGGGTGGAGCTGAAGGAGGAGGGCATCGAACCCGAGGGCCTGGTGGACTGGGGCAACCTGCCCAACGAGTTCGCCAACGGTGACACCGGGATCGTCTGGACCACCACGGGCAACCTCACCAACATCCGGGAGAACGCGGACTTCGACTTCGGAGTCGCGCCCCTGCCGACGCAGGAGCAGCCCGGTTCGCCCACCGGAGGCGGCAACCTCTATGTGATGGAGGGCCTCTCGGAGGAGGAAGAGGAGGCGGCGGTGGAGCTGGCGCAGTTCCTCTCGTCGCCGGAGATCCAGGCTGACTGGGGTGTCGCCTCGGGTTATGTGGCCACCCGTGAGGACGCCTGGGAGACCGAGCCGCTGGCCGAGTACGTCGAGGACTTCCCGCAGGCTGAGGTCGCGAAGGACCAGCTGCCTGATGCCGAGCGCGAGTTCGGCACCTTCCGCAGGCAGGAGGTCGGAGATTTCGCCACCAATGCTGTGCAGTCGGCACTCTCCGACGGCGCCGACCCGCGCGCTGAACTGGAGGAGGCCCAGGAGCAGGCAGATTCGACCCTCGACGAGTACCGCTGAGTCCCGGCATGGCTGAGGGTGCGCAGATGACCGGTGACCGGCGGGGCCGGGCAGATGCCCTGTTCTCATATGCCGCATTGGCCCCGGCGTTCATCATCCTGCTGGGTTTCACGGTGCTGCCGTTTCTGATGTCGGCCTACACCAGTCTCACCTCACGAGGCGGGGAGCTGACCACGGCGAACTTTCAGAGGATGCTCGATGACGGGGTCTTCCACCAGGCGCTGACGAACAACCTGGTCTACACGGCGGTCACCGTGCCGAGCACGATCCTGGTCTCGCTCGGCTTGGCGATCCTCGGAGCCAAGGTGGTCCGTGCCAAAGCTCTGGCGCGAGTGGCCTACCTGGCCCCGGCGGTGCTGCCGATCGTTGCGGCGGGGTCGATCTGGGTGTACTTCTACCAGCCGAACTTCGGTGTGCTCAATGGGATCGCCGGTTTCCTGGGGCTGCCGACGCTGAACTGGTTGGGCTCCAGTGCCACGGCGCTGCCGGCGATGATGGTCGTGGCGGTGTGGCAGCAGGCGGGTCTCTTTGTCCTGTTCTACTTGGCGGCACTGCTGGCCCAGGATCCGCAGCTGCGTGAGGCGGCCCGTGTGGAGGGCACCAGTGCGTGGACGTTCTTCCGGCGGGTGACCTGGCCGTTGCTGATGCCGACCACGCTGTTCGTCGGTGTGGTGGCCACAGCCAACTCGTTCAAACAGGTCGATCTCGTCTTCGTGATGACTCAGGGCGGCCCGCACGATTCGACGAACCTGCTGCTGTACTACGTCTGGCAGACCGGATTCGGGCAGTTCCGTCCGGAGTATTCAGCCGCCATCACCGTGGTG
This sequence comes from Nesterenkonia aerolata, assembly GCF_031470965.1. Taxonomy (NCBI): domain Bacteria; kingdom Bacillati; phylum Actinomycetota; class Actinomycetes; order Micrococcales; family Micrococcaceae; genus Nesterenkonia; species Nesterenkonia aerolata. Next base: position 54,167 of record NZ_JAVKGR010000003.1, read on the forward strand.
CTGGTGACGATCCTGCTGCTGGTCGCGGTGATCCAGATCCGGCTGCTCGACCGGCGTATCCACTATCGCTGAGCGGCGAGGAGAGGCGAAAGTGTGCAGGTCGTCGTGGGGACGGCAGGAATGGGATGGCATGAGCGCGGTGGCGGTAGTCAGGAGAACGTGGTGAGGAGGACGTGATGAGCCAGAGGCTGATGGTGCTGATGGCCTGGATCATGGCGCTGGTGTGGGTGTTCCCGCTGCTGCTGGTGCTGATCATGGCCTTTCGCGAATCGCCGACGGATCTCTCCCCGTGGAGCGGCTGGACCGTCGAGAACGTGATCCGGGTGTGGTCCGCCGCCCCGTTCGATATGTACTACCGGAACTCGGCGGTGCTGGTGATCGGTCTGACCGCCGCGCAGATCACCTGCGGTGTGCTCGCGGCCTATGCGTTCGCGCGGTTCCGCTTCCCGGGCAAGGACTTCCTCTTCGTGCTGGTTCTCGCCCAGCTGGTGATCTACCCGGAGATCATGCTCGCGGAGAACTTCCGCATGATCGCCCGGCTGGGGCTCGACGACACCCTCCTCGGCGTCGGTATTCCGTATGCGGCCAGTGCCTTTGCGATCTTCCTGCTGCGCCAGTCGTTCCTCACAGTGCCGAAGGAGCTCGTCGAGGCCGCGGAGATGGAGGGAATGGGGCGGTTGCGCGTGCTCTGGCATGTCTACATCCCGCTCTGCCGTTCGACGATCGTCGCCTTTGCTATGGTCTCCGTCTCCTTCCACTGGAACAACTTCCTGTGGCCGCTGATCGCGACCCGGACGACGGACTCACGGCCGGTGACCGTCGGGGTGGTGCGTTTCATGGCCCCGGAGTCCGGGATCGACTATGCCTCGCTGACGGCGGGCACGTTCATCATCGTGATGCCGCTGCTGATCTTCTTCGTCGCCGCGCAGAAGCAGTTCGTCCAGAGCTTCATGCGCTCAGGGATCAAATAGGTACCGGAGAGCCGCGCACCTGCCCTGAGGTTCCTGCGCCTTTCTCGGGGTGAGTCTCGTAGGATGGTGGCCAGCTGAGACGTATCGCACGGACGGAGGGGCCATGACGAACCGTATCCATCTTCTGCCCGAGGGGGAGGAGAAGCTCGTCGAGGGCCTGCTGAGTCAGGGTGCCGAACTCGTCGGCGTGGACCAGGATCCCACGGGGATCGTCCTGACCAAGATGTTCGCGGATCTGAACCTCGCTGATGTCCTGCGGCGGAATCCGCAGGTCGAATGGGTGCAGCTGCCCAGCGCCGGCATCGAGGCCTATTCGGAGACGATGCGGGAGCATCCGCAGATCACCTGGACCTCCGCCAAGGGAGCCTACGCGGCACCTGTGGGGGAGCATGGGCTGGTGCTCACCCTGGCGGCGTTGAGGCATCTCAAGCAGCGTGCCCGTGCGACCAGCTGGGGCACAGAGGGCGGCGTCTCGCTCAACGGTCTGCGCTGCGTCGTCGTCGGGGCCGGCGGTGTGGCCGCGGAGATCGTCCGGCTGTATAAGGCCTTCGACACCCATGTCACCGTGGTCCGGCGCACCCCCACGCCGCTCGACGGGGCCGATGAGACGGTCGGCCAAGACCGCCTCGACGAGGTGCTCGAGGGGGCGGACGTACTGGCCTTGGCTGCGGCCGTCACCGATGCCACCCGGCATATGATCGGTGCCCGCCAGCTGGAACTGCTCGCCGAGGGAGCCGTCGTCGCCAATGTGGGCCGCGGAGCCCTCATCGACCAGGACGCCCTGTTGGAGGCGCTGCGTTCGGGGCATCTGCGCGGTGCGGGTCTCGACGTCACCACCCCCGAGCCGCTGCCGGAGGAGAGCCCGCTCTGGGCGCAGGAGAACTGCCTGATCACCCCGCACACCGCGGACACCACGGAGATGGTCGTCCCGCTGCTGCGCGAACGCATCCTGGAGAACCATCGGCGCCTGCGCCAGGGGCGTACACCGATCGGCATCGCCGACCCCGAGCACGGGTACTGACGCCCCGCGCCACCGCCGGTCGGCATCGGGTTCGCAGCCTGCCGGGCCCCGCTCACACTTTCGGAGGAGAGGACGCACCAATGGCACACATCATCCCTATCCGCGGGGCCGTTCCACGGGTCGGTGAGGGGGTGTTCCTGGCGCCCACCGCCGTGCTCAGCGGAGAGGTGGAGCTCGCTGACGGCGCCTCGGCCTTCTACGGGGTCTCCGTGCGCGGGGACACTGCAGCGATCCGCGTCGGTGCGGGGACTAACCTGCAGGACAACGTCGTCCTGCACGCCGATGACGGCTTCCCCTGCACACTCGGTGCGGGCGTCTCCGTCGGCCACAGTGCCGTGGTGCACGGAGCAACTGTCGGTGATGACTGCCTCATCGGCATGAGTGCGACAGTGATGAACGGTGCAGTGATCGGAGAGCAGAGCCTGGTGGCCGCTGGGGCCCTGGTGTTGGAGGGGACCCAGGTGCCGCCGCGTTCCTTGGTCGCCGGTGTCCCGGCGAAGGTCCGCCGGGAGCTCTCCGAGGAGGAGGTCCAGGGTCTGCGCCGCAATGCGGAGGTCTACTACGGACTGCGGGATGCCCATCGCGAGGCGCAGCAGCCTCAGGCTGAGACTCACCCTGAGGCTCTGGAAGGAGAGCCGCGGACATGAGTCCGCGCACTGACTCGCAGTTGCCGGCGTCACGTCCTGGTCCGGTACGTGTCGGCGCCGCGGTGGCCGGGGTCCTGTTCGTGCCGGTGGTGCTCACCGGCTGCGTCAGCCTGGGGGAGCCGGTCTACGGCCAGGACGGTCCGCCTCAGTATGGGCCCGATGAGATCCCGCACCTGGAGGCGATGCTCGAAGAGGCCCAGGACAATATGCTCGCCCAGGACAGCGTGCGGATCAGCATCGCCGGTGAAGCCGGTGACTACCCTCCCGAGTTCGTCAACGACGGGATGTGGGAGGAGGCCGACACGGTGGAGATGGTGCTCGCCGGTACTCCGGATGTGTCAGCGGTCGAGGTTGCTGTGCGGCTCGATGAGGACGAGGTGATGACGCTGCGTTCTGTGGACGGGGAGACCTATCTGAGCTCGGCAGGCGTACTCACTGCACTTGAAGCCTCTGTGGAGCAGGATCCGGCGCTGAGGTCAGAGGATGTGGACTTCGAGCTGATGGAGCGGGAGCTCGATGACCGCTGGCTGGCGGACTCCTCCGCAGCCCCCTATACCGACTGGCCCGATGTCGGAGAGATCCTCGACAGCGTTGAGGAGAACGCCGATGAGGAGCTCAGCGAAGTCGCCGGGGAGTTGGAGCTCAGCGGAGATGGCTACTTCTACTCCTATTCCGCAGAGGGCGTCGACGTCACCTTCTCGGCCGATGAGGAGCCGAAGCTCAGCGGTGCTGATTATGATGAGGGCCAGGTGGAGCTGGGCGGCTGGAACGAGGAAGAGGTGCCCGAGGTTCCTTCGGAGGTGGTCTCGGAGTGGGAGTTCGAGGAGATCGTCATACGCAGTCTGGGCGGGTATTCCGGTGATGGATTCGGCGAGGACTTCGGCGACCCGGGTGGAGACCCCTGGGATGAGGAGGACTCCGTACCGGCTGGGTACTGACACTGACCCCGGTGTGCCCGGCAACGTACCGGGGCACCACCTGAGAGGAGAGACGATGAGTGACATGAGGCAGGCCCGGCGCGGTCGGTGCGGCTGGTCTCGAGGTCATGACGGCTCAGTGTGCGGCGTCGGGGTGTCCAGGAGCGGGGTGTCCAGGAACGGGGCGCCCAACACCGGGGCGCTCAGCGTCGGAGTGTTCAGCGTCGTCGGCCTGCTGCTCAGCGGCTGCGGCCTTCTCGACGAGGACGGTGCTGAGAACCCCGAGACTGCTGAAGAGGCCCAGGAGAGCGACTCCGGCGAGAGCGAGTCCGGCGAGTCGCAGGACGAGGGGGCCGAGGACGAGGGGGCCGCGGGCGAGGACGCTGAGGATGAGGAAGGAGCCGAGCCCGCTGAGAGTCTGACTGAAGACCTGGCAGAGGGCGAGGCTCCCGAGTTCGTCGACCTCGAGGACAGGCTCTGGGAGTCGATGCTGGAGGCCGAATCTGTGACCATCCAGGGCAGCAGCCCCCTGGGTGCCTCCCAGCTGGAGGAATACTTCTCCGCGGTCGCTGAAGACATCGACGAGAACACTGACGAAAACACTGACGAGGACACCGGTGAAGACTCCGAGGGGGAGATCGACGAGGAGACGGTGGCTGAAATCTCTGTGGCCGGTGCCATGGACGGTTCCGCCACCGAATCCCAGATCCGCATCGGTGACACGCTCGATCTCACCATCATCACCGCAGAAGAGCGGACCTACCTGAAAGGCGAAGACTTCGCTGACATCACGGCCCTGAGCTCACCCCATGAGAATGCGGACTTCGTGGACCAGGAGCTGATCGATGATCTGCTGGCCGATCGGTGGATCGACATTGGCTCCGCGGAGGAGATGGCCTCGATGTCCCCGCAGAGTCTGGTCGAACAGTGGGAGGACTCCCTCATCGAAGATCCCGAGGGGGTGACCGGTGAGGCGGAGGAGCGCGACGGCTCTGAGGTGTGGGTATACACCTCTGCTGACGGGGAATCCACCTACGTCGTCTCCGCGGAGGAGACCCCGCGTCTGTTGAGCATCGACGATGCACAGAGCAGCCTGATGTTCGCCGGCTGGGACGAGACCGAGGGGGCCGAGGTCCCTGAGGAGACGCTCACGATGGATGAGGTGACCCAGACTCTGATCGACAGTATGCCGGTGCCCAGTGAAACGGCCGAACCTTGAGACCATACTGAGGCATAGCTTTTCGCATCGTTCACCCCATGAAAGGGTCTGACCTGATGGACCTGCATCCCCGCTTCTCGGCAGCCGCGAAAGTCACCGGACTCCTCGGCGTCGTCGCCTGGGCGCTGACCGCCTGCGGTGGGGGCACGCCGGAGTTCTCGGAGATCGAAGAGGATGTGTGGACCGCCATGGAGGAAGCCGATTCTGTCACCATCGACGGCGGGGCCCTGATCGGTCAAGCCGCCCTCGAGGAGGCCGAATCGGACCCGGTGTTCAGCGATGTCGGGCTGGACGAGGGTGATGAGGTGACCGCCACGGTGTTGGGTGCGGTCGACGGTTCCGCCATCGAGATGGACATCTCCATGGGCGAGGAGATGCAGGTGCAGGCGGTACAGGTCGATGGCTCGACGTATATGGACGCCACGATCGTCACCGACGCCATGGCGCTCAGCGCCGGTGACCTCGCAGGTGATGAGCTGGACGCTGAGGCGCTGGCCGAGGAGATGGCCGCGGAGCTGGAGGGTCAGTGGGTCGAATCTCCCGGTAACGGTGGGCTGACGATGAAGGACCCCTTCGATGGGATTCGTGACGTGCTGGGAGACCGCACGCAGGATCTCGACGGCAGCACCCAGGAACGCGACGGGTTCGAGGCCCACGTCTACACCAACGGTGAAGAGGGCGATGACGAGGTGGAGATCGTCGTCTCCGCCGATGAGGAGGAGCCCTACCTGCTCTCAGCCACCTACGACGGCGGAACCGTCACGTTCAGTGACTGGAATGAGACACAGCTGCCGGAGGCACCCTCCGAGTCCGTCACCGAGGTGGAACTTCAGCAGCTGTTCATGGAGCACATCATGATGGGGACGGAGGAGTGACCGATGCCGGACACGATGACTGACGCGAAGCTCACCAGTGTGCTGGGCCTGTTTTCGCTCTCTTTGCTGGCGCTCACCGGGTGCCTCGGCCTGGGCGAGGAGGAAGCCGAGGGCACCGCAGATCAGGACACCTCAGATCAGGACACCTCAGATCAGGGCACTGACGCCGATCAGGAGGCCTCGGAGAACCCGGATGCTGCCGAGGAGGACACGGAAGAGGACTCGGAAGCCTCCGGCCAGCAGGCACCGGGGTGGAGCGATGTCAGCGAGGAGATGTGGTCCTCCATGGAGGCCGCCGAGAGCGTTGATCTCACCTTGACCATGCCTTACAGCGGCGAACGGTATGTGGACGAAGAGTTCCAGGACGATCTCGAGATCGATGCCGGTGATGACATCACCCAGCGCATCTACGGGGCGTTGGAGGGGCCCGCCGTCTTCGAGGAGCAGGCAGGGGCGGCAGAGACGACCTACCTCCTCCAGGACGATCTGATTCTGGTCTCCGGCGAGGATGAGCTCGAAGCCGCGGCGGACCTGCTGCGCGCGGAGGGCATCGACCCGGCGCAGTTCGAGGAGGAGCTGGCAGACCAGTACATCGACTACTCCGAGATCGTGCTGGCTGATATCTCCATCGAGATGTTCATCTCCGATGTGCGCGCCCTGACCCGCTCGGCGGCCTCCGGGAGCATGGAGGCCGCCGAAGAGGAGCGCGACGGTGAGGAGGTCTGGGTCTACACCGATGGGACGACGGAGCTGGTGGTCGAGGCCGACGATGAGCCTCGACTGTTGGACTTCACCCTCGATCTGCCTGATGGCACCGCCGAGGGCAGCTTCTCCGACTGGGACTCCGCTGAAGTGCCCGAGGAAGCCGACACCGCAGACATCCTCTCCCAGGACGAGCTGCTTGAGCTCTTCACCCGCTGATCGATGCTGGGGCTTGGCTCAGCGGTGCCTCCACGTAGGTGAGGTCTCGGTAGGCTGAGGAGGCACGTCTGATCTGCTGACTCTGACGAGGTTCTCCGCATGTCCCGATGGCTCGCCCGCCTCGGCGGTCTCTGCGCCCGTCGCGCCAAGACCGTCCTGGCACTGTGGCTCACCCTGCTGGTCGCCGCGGGGGTGGCCGCGGCGTCGTTCTATGACGGCGCTGACGCCGGGTATGAGATCCCCGATGCGGAGTATGAGCGGGTCATGGACCAGCTCGGCGACGGGATCGAAGAGTTCGACGGCGCCGCCGCACTGGTGCTGCTGAGCACCGAGGACGGCGAACAGTTCACCGCTGAGCAGCGCGAAGGCATTGCTGATCTCACCGCTGAGCTGGAAGAGCTTGAGGAGGTGCGCGGTGCCGAGGATCCCTTCGCTCAGCAGCAGCAGGTCGATCAGGCCGACGACGAGGTCGAGGAGGCCCGTGCCGAACTGACGGATTCTGCTGAGGAGTTGGAGCAGGGCCAGCAGGACCTCGACCAGGGGCGTGACGAGCTGGAGGAGGCCCAGGACGACCTCGACGCCGAACAGCAGCAGCTCGACCAGTTTGCCGAGCAGGTCGGCGGGCAGACCCCACCGGTGCTCGAGGCCCAGCAGGAGCTCGACGAGGGGCAGCAGGCCCTCGATGAGCAGCGTGAGGAGCTCGACGCCCAGCAGGAGGAGATCGATGCGGGCTGGACTCAGCACCAGGAGGGGGTCGATGAGGTCGAGCTGGCCGAACGTGAGGCCCAGCTGAGCTCCCAGGCGCGAACTGTCTCCGAGGACGGCACTGTGGCGATGATGAACGTCCAGCTGATCGAGGATGCGTTCACCATCGAGTCCGAGCAGCAGCAGCGGGTGATCGACGCCGTGGAGCAGTCCCTGCCCGCCGGTGTCGATGCTGACTACAGTCTGGAACTGGTGCAGGACGTCGCCGGGATCCTCGGCCCGGGCGAGGTGATCGGCATCGGATTCGCCGGGCTGGTCCTGCTGATCACCCTCGGCACAGTGGTGGCCGCCGGGCTGCCGGTGGCCCTGGCGATCCTCGGTGTGGGTATCTCCGTGGCCGCGATCTTCGCGCTCTCGGCCGTCGTCGATCTCACGGAGACCGACCCTGTCCTGGCGTTGATGCTCGGACTGAGTCTCGGCATCGATTACACGCTGCTGCTGCTCTACCGCCATCGGCAGAATCTGCTGCGCGGTATGGCCGTCGCCGATTCTGTCCGCCTGGCCTCGGGTACGGCCGGCTCCGCCATCTTCTTCGCGGGTGTGACCAATGTGATCGCCCTGGCGGCGTTGGCCGTCACCGGCATTCCGTTCCTCACGGTGATGGGGCTGGCCGCCTCGCTCACCGTGACGATCGTGGTGCTGGCAGTGCTCACCTTGGGCCCGGCGGCAGCGTCGCTGCTGGGGCTGCGGCTGCTGCCTCGCCGGCTGCGCCCAGGCAGCCTCACCGTGGAGGACGTCGGTTCGCCGCTGCCGACCCCGGAGCAGAACCGGCTCTCCCAGGCCGAACGCAGCAGGCTCAGCGATGACGCGCAGCAGCGGCTGATGGACCGTGGGTGGGGCCGGGTGGTCACACGTCATCCGTGGGCGGCGATCCTGGTGCCGGTGCTGCTCGTCGGTGCGCTGGCCGTGCCCGCCGGTGATCTGCGCTTAGGTCTGCCCGACGGGGGATCGGAGCCGGAGGGCTCGACGGCCCACACGGTCTATGACGAGGTCCGTGAGACCTTCGGCCCCGGTGAGAACGGGCCGCTTCTGGCCCTGGTGACCCTGCCCGAGGGATTGGGGGAGACGGCCCAGCGCGAACGGGGGATCGAACTCGCCGAGGAGCTGACCGCCCGCGACGGTGTGGCTCGCGCGGTGCCGGTGGCCAGCGACGACGCCGGGCAGATGCGGCTGATCCAGGTGGTCCCGGAGGACGGGCCGGAGGCCATCGCCACCGCGGACCTGGTGGATCGGCTGCTCGATGACCGGACGGAACTCGCTGAGGACCACGGCGCGGAGAGTGTGGGCCTCACCGGGCAGACGGTGGCCAATATCGAGGTCGCCGATCGGCTGCAGGGTTCCATTCCGCTCTATGTCGGGCTGGTGGTGCTGCTCTGTGTGGTCATCCTGCTGGCGATCTTCCGTTCTCTGCTCGCGCCGGTCCTGGCGGCGGCCGGTTATGTCCTGTCCCTGCTGGGGAGTCTGGGCACCGTCGTCATGGTCTACCAGTGGGGTTGGCTGCGGGATCTCTTCGGGGTCACGGAGCCGGGGCCGGTGCTGGCTTTTCTGCCGATTCTCATCTGCGGGGTGCTCTTCGGTCTGGCCGTGGATTACCAGCTGTTCATCATGTCCGGAGTGCGGGAGGCCTATGCTCGCGGGCGCAGCGCGCGGGTCTCCATCCTCAGCGGAATCGCTCAGGGCGGGCCGGTGGTCGTGGCCTGCGGGATCATCATGGTCTCGGTGTTCGCCGGGTTCGTGTTCGCGGATCTGGCGATGATCCGTCCCATCGGATTCGGCCTGGCTGTCGGTGTGCTGATCGAGGCGTTTGCCGTGCGCGCCACGCTGATTCCTGCGGTGACGGCTCTGCTGGGGGATGCCGCCTGGTATCTGCCCCGGTGGATGGATCGTCTTCTGCCGAACGTCGATGTGGAAGGCCAGGCGTTGGAGCAGGATTTCCCAGGGGATGATGACACCCAGGTGAACCCGCCGCCTGCACCGGAATATCGGGATGACGCTGCTCGCGCAAGCCGTTGACCTGCGGAGAGTCTGTCACTGCCGGGCTATGGCGTCCAGTCGGTGTTCAGGGAAATCAGATGCGTGGGAGCAACCTTACGCGCAGCTGAACTCTGGGTAAAAGTTTACAAAGTGATCCGCCTCTCGGCTTTTCTTCGGCTTCTTGATCTGGTGGTGTGGAGGGTAAGGCGTTTGGAGGAAGTTCAGACGTCCCGCAGATAAATCATCATCCCTGGTGGTTTCTGCGTAGACCGTAAACGATAGTGATGGAGGTATGACCCCCATGTCCACTACCACTGACGAGAAGAACACGTTCCGCTCCCTCGCCGCTGTGCTGGGTATCGGTGGCCTGGCCCTGTTCGGTGCCACCGCGTGTGACGACTCCGATGACGCCGCCGAAGACGACACGGCTGTCGAAGAAGAGGAGAACGGCGCCGAGGACCCAGCTGAGGACGATGCCGCTGAGGATGACGCAGCGGAGGACGACGCTGCTGAGGATGACGCAGCGGAAGACCCGATGGAGGAGGACGAGGACACGGAGAGCTGATCCGCTCCCTGTGCTTCTCGCCTGCTGAATCCTCTCAGCATCAGAGCGACCCCCTCCCGGTCTATGGACCGGGAGGGGGTCGCTTCTCTCTGCCTGGGCCCTGATCCTTGCCCAGCCACTCCACCCATCGAGGGAGAGATTCTGCTTCCAGATTTCGGCGTGTCGCCACCAGATTCTCTCCCTCGATGAGGGGTGACGGGGAGCCTCCCGTGGAGGGAGAGAAATTGGTGCTCCACCTCGGCGTGTCGTGGGGAATTTTGCTCCATCGATGACGGGGTGGCCGGTCAGGAAAAAGCCCGCCCCCGGTCAGTGTCGCTGCACTGACCGGGGGCGGGCTCGGCTGATTGGTTCAGCAGTTCACCGGACCTGGATCAGCCGTTCTTCACGGCATCCTCGATGCGCTGGCCGATCGTCGCGTCCACGTTCTTCCAGTACTGGATCGCGTTCGAGAGCACCGGCTCCTGCACCCCGTCGGAGAGGGCGCCGGAGACGGTCTCGACCAGGCGGTCGCGCTGGGCGTCGTCGAAGATCTCACGCACCAGGATCCCGGGCTGACCGAAGTCGTCATCGTCCGAGCGCAGGGTGTAGGCCTGGCGCACCAGCTCACCGTCGGCCTCCCAGCCGTTGTCCACCGGGCCTTCCTCGTCCGACCAGGTCGAACCCTCAACGGTGTTCGGCGCGTAGACGGCGCGGTCGCCGGTGTGGTCGTACCACATGTTGCCCTCGAAGTTGTACGTGTAGACGTCGTTCTTCGGGCGGTTGACCGGCAGCTGCTGGAAGTTGGTGCCGATGCGGTACCGCTGAGCATCCGCGTAGGCGAAGTTACGGCCCAGCAGCATCTTGTCTGGGGAGTTTCCGGTGCCCGGCACCATGTTCGCCGGGGAGAAGGCGGCCTGCTCGATCTCGGCGAAGAAGTTCTGCGGGTTCCGGTTCAGGGTCAGCGTGCCGACCTTGATGCGCGGGTAGTCCGCCTGCGGCCAGGTCTTGGTCAGGTCGAACGGGTTCAGCCGGTAGGTCTTGGCGTCCTCATACGGCATGACCTGCACGTACAGGGTCCAGGAGGGGTGCTCACCGCGCTCGATGGCGTCGTAGAGGTCGCGCCGGTGGAAGTCGGCGTCGGCGCCGGCCAGCTTCTCGGCCTCCTCGTTGGTCATCGTCTCGAAGCCGGCGTCGTTGATGAAGTGGTACTTCACCCAGAAGCGCTCGCCGTCGGCGTTGTTCCACTGGTAGGTGTGCGAGCCGTACCCGTTCATCCGGCGCCAGGAGGCGGGCAGGCCGCGGTCACCCATCAGGTAGGTGACCTGGTGCGCGGTCTCCGGGTTCTGGGTCCAGAAGTCCCACTGCATGTGGTTGTCGCGCAGCCCGGAGCTGGGCAGGCGCTTCTGGGAGCGGATGAAGTGCGGGAACTTCATCGGGTCGCGGACGAAGAACACCGGGGTGTTGTTGCCGACGAGGTCGAAGTTGCCCTCTTCGGTGTAGAACTTCAGGGCGAAGCCGCGCACGTCGCGCCAGGTGTCCGGGGACCCCAGCTCACCGGCGACGGTGGAGAAGCGCAGCAGGGTCTCGGTCGTCTTGCCGGGCTGGAACATGTCGGCCTTGGTGTACTTCGAGACGTCCTCAGTGACCTCGAAGGTGCCGAAGGCGCCAGCGCCCTTGGCGTGCGGGCGGCGCTCCGGGACGTTCATCCGGTTGAAGTGCGCCAGGGTCTCGACCAGGTGGTGGTCGTGCAGCAGCAGCGGACCGTCTGGGCCGACCGACAGCGAGTTGCGATCGCTGACGGCCGGGATGCCGGCCTGGGTCGTGGACCCGGTCGCGTGCGGGGTGTTGCCAGTGGTCATCACTGTTCCCTTTCGTTGATCTTTCTTGGGTGGATTCGGGTGGTCTCAGGCGCATCCGGCGGGATCGGTGCGGATCCCACCGGGTGAGGTGTCAGGGTCTAGACGGTGCTGTCGTGTCCGGTTCCGCCACTGCCGGTGTTACCGCCGCCGGTGTCGCCCTGTGCCGCGCAGTCCCGGCAGATCCCTCGGAAGACGACGTCGGCGACCTCCACGGACATCGCCAGTTCGGCAGGGGCTTGGAGGCAGGGGGCAGAGCCGTGGACGCACTCGACGTCCTCGATCCGCCCGCAGCGGGTGCAGATGGCGTGGTGGTGGTTGTCCTGGGTCCGCGTCTCATAGCAGGCGGGGGAGCCGGGCGGGTCGAAGCGGCGCAGCAGCTGGTGTGCGGTGAGATCGTGCAGCACGGTGTAGACCGACTGCACGGTGATCTTGGGCAGCTGTGCGGTCACTGCGCCGTGGATGGCCTCGGCCGGGTGATGCGGGCGTTCGGCGACGGCCTCGAGCACTGCCAGGCGCTGACGCGTCACGCGCAGCCCGCGTTCGCGCAGCAGGACGGACCAGTCCGTCTCCTCAGCGGTGATGCTCATGGCCACCAGTCTGCCTCAGATCTGAGCAACTCACAATAACGAGACATGACGATCGGATGACAGCGCATCTGCCGCGGCTCAGCTCCGATGTCAGCGGGCACCGGTAGACTTCCGCGTGGACGATCGGTCGTCCTGACCACGATGTCAGATCCCGCGAGGAGACCGCTGAGAATGAGCGAAGCACCGAAGAACCTGCACACCGCGCCGCTGGCCGAGGTCGACCCGGAGATCGCCCAGGCGATCGCCGATGAGGTCGGGCGCCAGCGCGGAACTCTGGAGATGATCGCCTCGGAGAACTTCGTGCATCGTGCGATTCTCGAGGCCCAGGGCTCGGTGCTGACCAATAAGTACGCCGAAGGCTACCCCGGACGCCGCTACTACGGTGGTTGCGAGTTCGTCGACGTCGCAGAGAACCTCGCCATCGAGCGGGCCAAAGCGCTCTTCGACGCCGATTTCGCCAATGTCCAGCCCCATTCTGGTGCGCAGGCCAATGTGGCGGTGATGACGGCGTTCCTGAAGCCCGGGGATAAGCTCATGGGCCTCTCCCTGGCCCACGGCGGGCACCTGACCCACGGCATGAAGCTCAACCACTCCGGGAAGTTCTATGAGGTCGTCGCCTATGAGGTCGACGCCGAGACCGGGCAGGTGGATATGGAGGCGGTGCGCCGTCAGGCGCTGGCTGAGCGGCCTGACATGATCGTGGCCGGTTGGTCGGCCTACCCCCGGCAGCTGGATTTCGCGGCTTTCCGTGAGATCGCCGACGAGGTCGGAGCGATCCTCTGGGTGGATATGGCCCACTTCGCCGGTCTCGTCGCCGCCGGACTGCACCCCTCGCCGGTGCCCTACGCCGATGTGGTGACCTCCACTGTGCATAAGACGCTGGCCGGCCCCCGCTCCGGACTCATCCTGGCCAAGGAGGAGCACGCGAAGAAGCTGAACTCTGCGGTGTTCCCCGGTCAGCAGGGCGGGCCGCTGATGCATGTGATCGCCGCCAAGGCCATCGCGTTCAAGGTCGCGGCCAGCGGTGAGTTCCAGGAGAAGCAGCGCCGTACGGTCGAGGGGGCGCAGATCCTCGCCGAGCGTCTGGTGGCGGAGGACGTCACCGCTCACGGGGTGAACGTGCTGACCGGCGGCACTGATGTCCACCTGGTGCTGGTGGATCTGCGTGAGTCCGAGCTCGACGGCAAGCAGGCTGAGGATCTGCTCCACGAGATCGGCATCACCGTCAACCGCAACGCGGTGCCGAACGATCCGCGCCCGCCGATGGTCACCTCCGGCCTGCGCATCGGTACTCCCGCGCTGGCCTCCCGCGGCTTCGGCGCCGCGGAGTTCGCCGAGGTCGCCGACATCATCGCCGAGGTGCTCAAGCCCGGTGCTGACCTGGAGGCGCTGCGTGCCCGGGTGACCAGCCTGACCGAGGCGTTCCCGCTCTATGACGGCCTTGAGGAGTGGTGATGCCGCAGGCGCGCACACACACTCAGACCGCGCAGGTCCTCGACGGGCGGGCCACGGCCAAAGCGTTGAAGCAGGACCTCGCCGCGCGGGTGGACTCCTTGAAGGCCCGCGGTATCACCCCCGGGCTGGGAACTGTGCTCGTCGGTGATGACCCGGGTTCTCAGACCTACGTCGCCGGAAAACACCGAGATTGCGCGGAGATCGGGATCGAGTCCCTGCAGGTGCAGCTGCCCGCTGATGTCAGTGAGCAGGAGCTGCTGGATCAGCTGGCCGCGCTCAATGAGGATCCCGCCTGTACCGGGTACATCGTCCAGCTGCCGCTGCCCGGACATCTGGACACGCAGAAGGTCCTGGAAGCGATCGACCCGGCCAAGGACGCCGACGGGCTGCACCCGATGAACCTCGGGCGGCTGGTCGCCTCGGTCTCGGGGGAGCTCTCGAGCCCCCTGCCCTGCACGCCCAAGGGATGTGTGGACCTGCTGGCGCATTACGGGATCGATCTGTCGGGCCGGCACGTCGTCGTCGTCGGGCGGGGGGTGACCATCGGCCGGCCGATCGGTCTGCTGCTGACCCGTAAAGCGGTCAATGCCACGGTGACCCTCTGCCACACCGGAACCGAGGACATCGCCGCCCAGCTGCGAACTGCCGATGTGGTGGTCGCAGCCGCCGGGGTGAAACACATGATCAACCCGGCTGATCTCAAGGCCGGTGTGATCGTCTTGGACGTCGGCGTCACCCGTGAGGTGGATGAGCAGACCGGCACCGCGAGGATCTTCGGCGATGTCGCCCCGGGGGTGGAGAACGTGGCCTCCTGGTACTCGCCGAATCCCGGTGGTGTGGGGCCGATGACCCGCGCAGAGCTGCTGGCCAACGTCGTGGAGACCGCCGAGAGGCAGGCCGGCTGAACCGCTAAGGAGGTCAGGAATGGTGCAGGGCCGTCGTCCGGCAGCGATGCTGCTGATGCTCAGCCTGCTTCCGCTGGCCTCCTGCGGAGGCTCCGAGCAGGCCGACCCTGCGGAGGAGACGGGGCAGTCCCCGGCCTCACCGGACAGCGCTCCCGATGGCGATGACGGCGGCGGTGAGGACGGCCGCGGTGATGGCGACGCTGACGACGAGGCCCGAACTGCCGAGCCGGATGCCACACAGACCGAGGGCGAGACAGATGCCGATGGAGACTCCACAGCTTCCCCGGACTCTGATGACTCCTCTGACGGTGCCCCCTTGCCCGATGGCGTGGAACCGGTGGAGGATTCTGAGCTGCCCGGCCAATCAGTGGCAACCTACTACTCGCGGGATGGCGTGCACAGCGAGGTCATCCGGGTCGCTTATGACGATTCGCTCAATGTGCGTGCCCTGCCCGGCGTGGTGGAGGACCAGATCGCCCAGCTCGACCCGGATGAGACCGCAGAGTTGGCCGGACGTGAGCGGCTGCTGGGTTCGAACCCGTGGGCCGAGATCACTCTGGACGACGGCGTCGGCTGGGTCAACACCTACTATCTGGGGTTCCTGGGTGAAAGCGAGGACCTCACCGAGGACTACTCGGATCTCGGCCCCACAGCGGATCCGGCGGTCTTGGTCGACATGGTCGCCGCACGGGCGGCGACAGTCGGCCGCGATGACACCCGTTACCCCTATTGGACCGTGACCGGGGCGCCGGCGGAATCGCAGCGTGAGGATGAGAGCCAGCAGTGGAGCATCGACCTGACCATGCCCGGTGACGATGCGGCACTGGGTGTGCGTCTGGTGGTAGATCTGCAGGCTGAGGGGGAGGCCTATTCTGTGGCCGAGGTGGAGAGCATCGAGATCTGCCGGCGTGGGGTCTCCGAGGGGAACTGTCTGTGAGGCGCGGCGACGGCAGCACCAGAACGAGCCCCAGAGTGGGCGGCAGGCGTGGCCTGGGCCAGGCGGTGCTGCTCCTGGGGGCCTTGGTGCTCTCGTCCTGTGCCGATGAGACGACTGACGGTTCCGAGGCATCGGCCACGGGTGAGCGGTCTCAGCCGTCGGAAAGCTCACAGCAGCCGGAGGCCTCACAGGGCCCAGAGCCCCCGCCGCCGTCGGAGGAGCTTCCGGATACTGCCGCCGGTGCTGCCGCCGAGGAGATCCTCGCAGTGCTTAACGCGGAGACTCCCAACACCGCGGAGTTGTGGGATGATCTGCTGGCGGAGGAGTTCCTCGCCGATGTCCCGGCTCAGCAGATGGTTGAGCTCGTCGAGACAGGTTTCCTGCCCACAGCACCGTGGAGCATCTATGAGGTTGACGGTGGGGCGGAGGACCGGCAGCTGGTGGCCGAGATCCGCGACGACGTCGGCACGGCTCTGCAGATGCACGTAGGGCTGACCGATGAGGAACTGGTGGAGACGCTGCTCTTCACCGAGCCCCAGCCCGATCATCAGGAGGCTACCTCCTACGAGGAGATCGGAGAGCGGCTGGAGGCACTGCCCGGCCAGGCGAGCGTGCTGATCACAGAGACGGCCGCTGAGGCCGGCTCCGCATCCGGTGGCAATTCTGATGCCCCGGGTGGTGACGTCGGCGGTGATGCGGATGATTCCCCGGGTGGTGATGCGGATGATGTCACCGTGCACCTGGCCGCCGGGGAGGACGAACCTGCCCCCTTGGCCTCAGTGGCGAAGCTGGCGGTGCTCTGGGCTGTGGTCGAGGCGGTCGAGTCCGAGGAGCTGGCTTGGACGGATGCTCTGACGGTGACTGATGAGCTGCGGTCGCTGCCGAGCGGTGAGCTTCAGGATGCCGACACTGGAACGCAGGTCACAGTGGCCGAGGCGGCCCAGCTGATGATCGAGATCAGCGACAACACCGCCACGGATATGCTCATCGATGCCCTGGGCCGAGAGACGGTGGAGCAGGCGACTGCCGATGTGCTGGGTGAGGCCGAGGGACTCACCCCCTTTCTGACGACCCGTGAGATGTTCCACCTGCGCTTCGGTGAGGGCGACTCCGCGTTCCAAGGGGCCGAGCAGTGGGCCCAGAGCGATGTCTCACAGCGCCTGGAGATTCTCGCAGAGCTGGCCGACGAGCCGTTCGACGTCGATGCCGATGACGTTCAGGGCGCTGCGGGGTATCCGGCGGAGGAACCCCCACCGGAGTGGTACGCCAGCGCCGAGGACGTCGCGGCCCTGCATGAGGCCTTGGCTGTGGCCGAGCAGGAGCATGAGCAGCTGAGTGCGATCCTCGGCAGCAATCCGGGCCTGACCGATATCGAGGACGCCTGGTGGGATGAGCTGGCGTTCAAGGGCGGTTCCAGTCCGGGCGTACTGACCGGCTCCTGGCAGGTGCGCACTGAGGACGGTCGTACGCTCACAGTGGTCATCCTCACCTCGGCTCAGCAGGCACAGGAGCTGGCGGCTCAGCAGACCGAGGTCTTCGGACTGACCCGTGACGCCCTGATGATCGCCGGCGAGGAGGAAGAACCTGAGCCGGAGACCGAAGCCGAGTCTGATCCCGAGCCCGAGGCCGGACCTGAGACGGGGAATGACGGCGAGACCGGCTGATCCCACGGCGCGGTCCCGGGATCTCTCAGTGGATGTGGCGCGGGTGCTGTGCCTGCTCGCCGTCGTCGCCATCCACACCGCGATGATCGGCATCGGCGGCTCAGCAGGTGAAAGCGGCCATTCTCCGGCCGTCGGTGAGGGGAATGCCCAGCGGCTCGAGGTGACCAACCCGCTGACCGAGCTGTGGTTCTTCGCGGTGGGCACCTGGCTCGGGCAGGTGATGCCGCTGTTCTTCCTGCTCGGCGGTTTCGGCGCCTATATGGCCATGCGCTCGGCGCGCTCGGCGACCGACCTTCTCGACGAGCTGCCGACGGATGACTTCGCCCGCCACCTGCGCCGGCGGACCCTGCGGCTGGGTCCTCCCGCGGCGATCTTCTACACGGTGATGGCCGGGCTGACCCTGCTCATGGTGCTCACCGGACTTCCTGCCCAGATGTTGGACCCTGCACTGGAGGGTGCGGGGGATCCGCTGTGGTTCCTCGCGGCCTTCCTCATCTGCCAGGGGTTCGTACGGCGTCAATATCGTCTGGTCACCACCGCCAGTGCCGTGCGGCGATGGGCGGTGCTCGGCGTCATGGTGGCGGGCATCATCTGCGTGGACACCCTGCGGATGATCTGGGCTGGTCAGCAGAGCTCCGCCGGCGATGGCCTCGTCGTCATCGGTACTGCCGGCACCTGGGCGGACATGCTGGGTCTGCTGAACATGTGGCTGCTGTGGCCGGTGATGCAGCTGCTGGGCATGATGCTTGCCCACGGCTGCTGGGACCGGGTGCGCTGGTGGGGGTGGGCGCTCACTGCGGTGGGGAGCTTCTCGGTGACCGCGGCGTTGGCCACCTGGACCTGGTATCCGGCCGATATGCTGATCAACCTCAATCCGCCGACGCTTCCGCTGCTGAGCATCGGAATGACCCAGGTGGCCCTGTTCCAGCTGCTGCGCCCGGTGTTGGCCGCGGCGGCGCGGCGCCGCTCAGTGCAGGTGGTGATGGCCCTGATCGCTTCCCGGGCCATGACTCTCTACCTATGGCATATGGTGGTGATCATCCTGCTCAACGGGGTGATCTGGCTGCTCGGCTGGGCCCCGGAGCCCGGTTCGGCGCTCTGGTGGTGGACCCGGATCCCGATGATGCTGACGGCGGTGGCCGTCACGCTGGTGGTGACCTGGAAGCTGGCCGCTCTGGAACGGCCTCGACCCGTGCTGCCGGTCCGCCGGTGGGGCATACCGCTGGGGTGGACGGCGCTGTACCTCGCCGTCGTGCCGAATCTGGTGGTCACCTGGCAGGGGCTGACCACTGTGACGGTCTGGGTAGGTGTGGTGCTCCTCGGCGTTGCTGTGTTGCTGGCTGGGGCGCCGTGGGCTGCGGCGGGCCGGGCGCACGCCGGGGCGCCGCGGGTAGGGTGACTTGTCTCTCGTGCCTCAACGCAGGAACAGCGCTCGCATCCGCACGGCGGCCGCCGTCGTTCCCAGGGTGATCATCACCAGGTAGTAGCCGATATGCACCCCGGTCATGGCCCCGAAGTCCCAGGCGGCGATATCGCGCATCAGCTCCACCCCGTGCCACAGCGGCAGTGCCTGGATGAACCACTGGACCCCGGTGGGGTAGACCTCGATCGGGAAGAACGTGGCCGAGAAGAGCATCATTGGCGCGAGGAACATCATCAGCCAGTCCATCTGCTGGAACCGGGTCATATAGGAGGTCACCGCCATCCCGCAGGAGGCGAAGCCCAGTGCGATGAACAGGGCGGCGGCCAGCATCAGCACCGCGCTGACCGGAGAGACCAGCCCTGAGATCACCAGCACGGTGAGGAACCCGACCGCGTAGATGCCGCCGCGGAACAGGGCAAGCAGGATCTCCCCGACGGCGACATCCAGCGGGCCCAGCGAGGTCGCCATCATCGACCGGTAGAGCTTGGTGATCTTCAGCTTGAAGAACACATTCCAGGTGGAGTCGAAGATCGCCCCGTTCATCGCCGAGACCGCGAGCAAAGCCGGAGCGATGAACGCCGCATAGCTCATCTGGGAGCCGTCGACGGCGTCCACTCCGGAGATCATCGGGGAGATCCCGAGTCCGAAGGAGGTGAGGAAGAGCACCGGCTCCAAGAAGCCGGAGAGGAAGATGATGCCGCGGTTGTTGCGGATCGCGACCAACCCTCGGGAGAAGACAGCGCGGATGTTCCCGGAGTACCAGTTGGCGCCCACTCCTGTCCGCGGCTGGACTGAGAGCACCGCATCCTCGGCGGAGCCTTCCGCGCCCTGCGCGAGGTTGCGGGCTTCGATCGCGGCTTCCCTCCGCAGTCGTGACCGCTCACCCGGAGTCCGTCCGGGCCACTCGTTCGGCCCCAACCTCCGTCGGAACACCCACAGCACCGCGTACCAGCCCCCGGCACAGAACAGCATCAGCACTGCCAGGTGTACGGCGATCATCAGTGCTGAGCTTGGCTGGCCGAAGGCGAGCACCCGGCCGAGCTCATTGGCGTGCCACAGCGGGGACACCCATCCGACGAGCTGCAGCGGCCCCGGCAGATTGCTCAGCGGATAGAAGGTGCCGGAGAACAGGAACAGCGGCATGACCAGGAACCGCTGGATCAGGGAGGCATGCCCGCGTTCTTCCCGCAGCGAGGCCATATACGCCATGATCGGCAGCCCCAGGGCCAGGGCGCCCAGGGTGGCGGTGATGACCTGCAGCACAGCCCAGGGGCTGGCGACGGCGCCGAAGAGCGTCATCACCACCAGGAACAGTCCGCAGTGGAGCAGGAACCGGCAGCAGGCCGCCAGAATATGGCCCGAGGCGATCTGCGCGGGGGAGAGCGGAGTGGCCTGCGCGCCGTAGTAGATGCGCCGCCACCGGAACTTCTCCATCACCGGGAAGGTGAACTCGACCGCAGCGGTCAGCGCCACTGTGGAGGCCAGGATCGCCGGGGCGATGTACATCAGATAGGAATCCGCGCCGTAGGCGGTGATGTCCGGGCTCTCGCCGATCAGCACGCCGAGCCCGAGCCCCATCGCCAGGATGTAGAGCAGCGGTTCGCCGATGGAGCTGGTGATGATCACCCCGGCGTAGGCGCGCATCCCGCGCAGCGTGTGCTCAGCCTGATACAGCACTCCGCGACGTCCGGCCCGCCGGGCCAGCGCCTCCTTGTCCGCGGCCGGGCTGTGAGTTTCAGCGGGTCGACCGGTGTGCTGGTCGGGGTGATGGTCCGTCTGCTGATCTGTCTGCTCAGTCAATGAGGCTCCTACCGGTCAGCCGAAGGAACACATCTTCCAGGGAGGACCGGCGTACCAGCGAGGTCAACGGACGCCGGTCGCTGCTGTGCAGGGCCTCCAGAGCAGCCTCGGCGTGCTCGGCGTAGACCAGCAGCCGGTCGGGCAGCACCTCGATGCGGTCGAAGCCGACGTCGGCGCCGCGCAGTCGGTCATTGAGCTGTTGCGCCTGCTCTGCGTTGCGGTCCGTGCCGAAGCGCAGCTCCAGCACCTCTCGGGTCGAGTGGTCACGGATGAGACCTGCTGGTGAGCCCTCCGCCATGATCTGCCCGTGATCGACGACGATGAGTCGACTGCACAGCTGTTCCGCCTCATCCATATGGTGGGTGGTCAGGACCAACGTGGTGCCCCGCTCACGCAGGCGGAAGAGCCGATCCCAGAGCACATGCCGGGCCTGCGGGTCCAAGCCAGTGGTCGGTTCGTCGAGCAGCAGGATGTCCGGGTCATTGACCAGCGCTCGGGCGATGGTCAGCCGGCGCTTCATCCCACCGGAGAGGTCCTCTACGCGAGAACGGGCCCGCGAGGTCAGCTGAGCGAATTCAAGCAGTTCGTCGGCCTTGGCGAACAGGTGCCGACGAGGCAGGCCGAAGTACCGGCCGTACATGATGATGTTCTCCCGGACGGTGAGTTCCTCGTCCAGATTGTCCTGCTGGGGGACCACACCGAGCCGGGCGCGGATCTTCGGCCCGTGGAGCTGGGGGTCCATCCCGGCCACGCGCAGCTGACCATCAGTGCGGGACGAGACGGCGGCGATCATCCGCATCGTCGTCGATTTGCCGGCACCGTTGGGCCCCAGCAGTCCGAAGGCCTCTCCGCGGGGTACGGTGAAACTGATGCCGTCGACCGCAGCGAAATCTCCGTAGGCCTTCCTCAGCCGCTCGGCGTGGACGGCGGGGACCTCACCGGGGGCGCCGTCAGGGGCACTGTGGGTGGATGACGGCGAGGGATCGGGATCGGACGTCCGGAGAGGAGCAGACATGATCGACAGCCTATCGACCCACACCGGGGTGAGCCATCGGAGGCGGACTCAGCACATGACAGGTCAGCTCAGGACCACACGATCCCGGGCGGCGGCCTGGGTCTCCCTGGGGTCTGTGGCGGCGCTGCTGCTCACTGCCTGTGGGGACGACGCCCCGGAGGAGGGTGCTGAGCCCTCGCCCGATCAGACCGCGGACTCTGCCCAAGACACGGAGACACCTGAGGACGAGACCCCGGACGCCGAGACCCCGGATGACGAAGCCGCGGACGACGAAGCCTCCGAAGACGAGACCCCGGACGACGGGGAGACTTCTCAGGATGAGGGCACCGCCGATGAGGACTCGGAGTCCGCCGATCCTCTCGATGATGCCGAGCTCCCCGGTGAAGACACCGCCACGTTCTACTCCGAAGATGGTGCGGTGGCCCAGGTCTTCGGTGTCGAGGCCGATGACGTGCTGCACATCCGTCAGCTGCCGGACCCTGAGGCTGAGACGCTGGATAACGCGGCTCCCACCTCGGAGCTGACTCTGACTGGTCGAGAGCGTGACGTGGACTCCGGGATCTGGGCTGAGGTGGAGACCGACGACGGCGTCGGCTGGGTCAATACGGCGTACCTCGCGTTCTTCGCCGATGAACAGGACCGCACCGCCGAGTTCAGTGAGGTGCCCCCGGCTGAGGATGCGCAGACTCTGGCCGAGGGTGTCGCCCAACGGGCCGTCGGAGAAGGGGAGGGCTCCGAGCACCTGGAGCAGATGCTGGTCCGTCCGGGAGAGGCGGACGGAACCGGGATCTGGGGCATCGACGTCGACGGTTTCCGCGATGACTCGGTGCGCGGGGAACGCTGGGAGGTCACCATCGAGCAGGCCGAGGGCGGTTATGAGGTCACCACAGTCACCTCGCGGACCGTCTGCTTCCGCGGGGCGGAGGACGGTCTGTGCCTGTGACTTCTGCCTGTGACCCGTGCCTGCGAACGGCATGCCCCCAGCAGCCGACGGGGAGATCATCCTCACGGCCGATGTGACCTCCGGGTTCATCCGCAAGAATGACCATCAGAAACTCATCACCGGTGAAAGGACACCCCCACATCATGTCCACTCCAGTTCTCGAGACGGAGAACCTGGTCAAGGTCTACGGCAGCGGGGAATCACGGTTCGATGCTCTCAAAGGCCTGACCTTCGAGATCCACGATGGCGAATCGCTGGCCATCGTCGGCAAATCAGGCTCCGGGAAGTCGACCTTGATGCACCTGCTCGCTCTGCTCGACGCCCCCACCTCCGGTGTGGTGGCTCTGAACGGTCGGCCGGTCTCCCAGCTGAAGACCAAAGAGGTCTCCGAGCTGCGCAACGAGACCTTCGGCTTCGTCTTCCAGCAGTTCTTCCTCAACGCCCACCAGAGCGTGCTGGAGAACGTGACGCTGCCGCTGAAGATCGCCGGATGGTCCAAGTCTGATCGTGAGCAGCGTGGCCTCGAGGTGCTCACCCAGCTGGAGATGGAGGACAAGTCCCGCAACAAGGCCAAAGATCTCTCCGGAGGGCAGAAGCAGCGCGTGTGCATCGCCCGCGCCCTGGTCAACCGGCCGTCGGTGATCTTCGCCGATGAGCCCACCGGAAACTTAGACACCGCCACCTCGGAGATCGTCGAGGACATCCTCTTCGGCCTGCACCGCGAACACGGGATCACCTTGGTCGTGGTCACCCACGATGACGATCTCGCCGCTCGGTGCTCGCGCCGGCTGATCATGCAGGACGGTGAGATCCTCTCAGAGGAGCACGGAGTCCTCAGTCAGGGCGGCAGCTTTGCCGCGCCGCACGAGGCGGATGACACGTTCGACCCCTCTCAGCTCGGTCTGGAGCCTGAGCCGGACGACGGCGGTGCCGCGGCTGAGACCCGCGCCGCCACCACCCCGGGGACCAGTACCGGGCCCAGTGTCGAGACCACCACCGAGACCAGCGCAGATGAGGAGGGGCGTCGATGAAGTCCTTCGATGTGACCAAGACAGCGCTGTCGAACACGCTGCGTTCGAAGCTGCGCACCTTCCTGACCGTCATCGCCATCGTCATCGGCGCCTTCGCGCTGACCCTGACCTTCGGTATGGGTGCCGGGATCAATAAGTACGTCGACCGCGTGGTCGAGGGCTTCGGCCAGGAGGACGAGATCTACGTGGTCGGCTCCGCGGAGGCGGCCCAGGAACAGGGCGCCGACGATGAAGGCCCCTCCGAGTACGACGCCGAGGAGGGCCCGGCGCAGACCACCATGATGGGGTCCGACGCCCTGGACGACGACGACCTCGAGACCATCGGCGACATCGACGGCGTGGACTCCGTCATCGGTCTGCCGATGCTGGACGTGGACTACATCGAATCCGGCGACGGCGATCAGTGGACGGTCAACCGGATGGGTGACTCCATCGACGGCCGCGCCTTGGAGATGGTGGCCGGGGAGGAACCGGACTCCTCGGAGATGGAACTGACGGTCCCCGACTCCTGGGTCTCAGCGCTGGGCGGGGATTCTCCCTCAGACATCGTCGGTGACACTGTGGAGATCGGTGTGACGGACATGGCTCAGCAGCCGCAGACCGTGGAGGCGGTGATCTCCGGGGTCTCCGAGCCCTCGGTCTCCCAGACCGGCGGAGTGCCCACACCCTCGCAGGCGCTGAGTGAGGAGATCAACGAGGTCGCACTCGGCGGACTCGACGAACCGCAGCCTGAGGTCTACATGATGGCCGTGGCTGAGGTCTCGAACCTGGCCGAGGAGGAGGACCGTGTCAAGGAGGCCCTCAGCGACGAGGACCTCATGGGACTCACGGTCGAGGATCAGCTGGGCATGATCCAGGGCATCATCAATACGGTGACCTGGGTCCTGGGCGGATTCGCCGTCATCGCACTGGTCGCCGCCAGCTTCGGCATCGTCAACACGCTGCTGATGTCGGTGCAGGAACGCACCCGGGAGATCGGTCTGATGAAGGCGCTGGGGATGAGCCGCGGCAAGGTCTTCGGCCTCTTCTCCATGGAGGCCATCATCATCGGACTCATGGGCTCGATCATCGGTGTCGGAGCAGGTGTCGCCACCGGGGTGATCGGCAATGCCGTGCTGGTCAGTGGCCCTCTGGACAATGTGGTCGGACTGGTGCTCTTCGCCGTGGACCCGATCTCGATCGCGGTGATCACCCTTCTGGTGGTGGGTATCGCGTTCCTTGCCGGTACTCTTCCCGCGGCCCGTGCGGCGAAGAAGGACCCGATCGAAGCCCTGAGATACGAATGACGCCTGGCACATCGTGTCAGGATGTGACGAGAGATCGCTTCTGAGGAGGAGAGCAGGATGACTGAGAACCCTGAGAGCCGGCCGGCCGGATTCCAGCAGCCGGGAGCACAGCAGCCGGGAGCCCAGCAGCCCGGTGTCGCTGGCTCGAAGTTCGGGACCGAGGCCTATGACCCGCATGCCGCCTATGGGGGGCCGATGCAGCGGCCGAAGTCCTTCGACCGTGTCCGTCAGCTCACCATCGTCTCTTTCCTGACCTACATGCTGAGCTCGGGACTGTCGATGGTCGTGCTCAACGACGAGCAGCTCTACCGTGAGCAGCTCGAAGCCCAGGGCCAGGAGGCCACCCAGGAGGCGCTGGACTTCATGACGATGTCTGCCCTCGTCGGCGGGATCCTCATGCTCGTGGTGGGACTGGTCATATACCTGGTGGTGCTGCTGGGGCTCAAGAACGCGAAGAACTGGGCACGGATCCTCGGCACCGTGTTCTGCGCTCTGGGCATCATCTCCATGGCGTTCTCGCTGACGGGGATAGGGGCGCTGCTCTCCGCCGGTGCGCTGGGCATCATCGTGCTGGTGACGTCCCTGCTGTTCATTCTGGTCAATGTGATGTGGCTGATCAGCGCGTTCTCCAAGGACACCAACGCCTACATCGCTGACCGCGCCAAGCGCTGAGTGATCGCTGCGATCGCGTCATGACGCAGTGAGAGCATCAGCTCACGGGCCCCGCCGGATTCGGCGGGGCCCGTGGTGTCTCTACCGGGACATACCGGCTGATCGTCTGCGGTGTCCAGCGCATCGGGGCCCCTTGTGGAGAACTCCGCTCCTGTGGAGAGCCGGAGCGGGGCACGTGCCGTCTCTGCCAGCATCGTCGAGATAACGAGGACTCAGTCGGGCAGAGATCCGGCTGAGTCCTGAGGGCGCATCACATGACAGAGGAGCGATGAGGCAGATGACACAGGGGTTCTACGAGGCCGGCCGGTGGGAAGCAGAACAGACTGGGGCAGTGTCAGCGCAGACCGGCATGGACGCAGCAGCAGTTTCGCCCTACTGGCCTCCACGGCCTGCCAGGCCGCCGCTTCGTTCGGCACAGCCGGCACTGGTGATGTCGGCGGTCTCCTGCCTGGGTGCCACTTTGGCCAGTGTCTTCGGGGTCGTCATGTTCATCGGGCTGATCACCGGTCGTTGGGGTGAGGACCGATGGCGGCAGTCCTCGGAGGCAGACGGGCTTCTGCTGGTGATGGCCCTGCCCGCCCTGGTCGGTGTCGTCGTGCTGGTCGCCGTGGTGGCGGTCTGTCTCGTCCTCTACCGTGTGGTGGCCGTGGGTATGGCTCGGGAGAAGCAGTGGGCACGTGTGCTCGGATTCGTCCTGGCCGGGCTCGGGCTCTTCGGCGTCGTCACCTCCGCTCCTCTGCTGGAGATGCCGGCCATGGTCTTCGCCTTCGCGATGGTGCCTGATCCGTTGTATCTGTTCTCCGCGGTGGTCGTGATGATCGGCGGAGTGCTGGGTCTGGGGTACGTCGCCACCACCATCTGGTGGATCATCGCTGCGGCGCGTGCGACAGTCGGCGTGCGGCCTGCGATCCCGGCATGGCCCGTCCCCGCGGGTCCGTCTTTCGCTGGTGCGCCGGTGTCCGCTGTATCAGGAGGCGATGTCAGCGCTGCCCCCTATGATGGGGAACACATCACCTAGCGTGCGCAGCGAGGCCGCTGACGAGGCGGATCTGTGCCGCGGGGCCAGGGGAACGGGAACCGAAAGGACGGCATCGGGTATGTCTTCATCCCACGAAGGTACGCAGCAGGCCAACGGACATCACTACCAGAGTGGGTATGGTCAGGGGTACGCCCCGGGGCATCCTCCCGGGCAGGCGTCGAGCCAGTCGGGTGCCCCGTCGGAGGGCTCTGCCGGACGGGGGCGGGCCTCGCGCAGATTCCGTCGGCTCAGCCTGGTCACGCTGGTCTCAGCGGGCCTGTTCCTGGTGCTTCACGCCGTCGATATGATCACCCGGTACGTGGTGATCAGCGCTGTGGGTTACTCGATGGGTGACACCGTCGCCTACCGCGGCGCCAACGGCAACCTCACTCTGGATGGTGACTTCGCGCTCCTGGTCTTCGGGGCGGTCGCCACGGTGATCCTCGGCGCAGTGTTCTATGCGGCGGCGATCATCGGGCTCCGCCTCGACGCCGGCTGGGGGCGGATCGTGGGGCTGCTGGGGTTCCTGCTCGGCGGGGCGGTGCACCTCTTCGGGGGCTTCTTCATGCTGATCGTCTGGCTGATCTCCTTCTCCGAAGGCGGGGGACCGGTGCTGCTCACCGTGGTCTCGATCATCCTCACCCTGGCGTTCTTCGGGGTGAACATCTGGTGGCTGGTGGTCGCGATCCGCACTCCCTGGGGACGCCCCGCCGAGGCGTCATCGCCGCTGCCGAGCAACGGCCCGCCGACTGCCGCCTACGGCGCAGAGGGCTACGGCA
Source organism: Nesterenkonia aerolata (assembly GCF_031470965.1). NCBI lineage: Bacteria > Bacillati > Actinomycetota > Actinomycetes > Micrococcales > Micrococcaceae > Nesterenkonia > Nesterenkonia aerolata. Next base: position 81,395 of record NZ_JAVKGR010000003.1, read on the forward strand.
CGCAGAACTACGGCACGCAGAACTACGGCGCTGGCCAGTATGGAGCGGGTCAGTACAGCAGCCCCGGCCAGCACAGCCCCGGCCAGTACGGGGCTGGGCAGTATGAGGCCGGCGAGTACGGCGCTGGCCAGCACCGCGGCGGATACAACGGTCACAGCGGAGATGACGGAGAGACCTCCCCGCGTTCGTAGGATGGTGCCCAGAACGTCAGCCTGCGCTGATCGCACAACCGCTGATCACACAACCTAGGGAAGGACGGCAGATGACCGCACAGCACACCACCGACGGTGGAACCCAGCCGGAGCGCATCACCTGGATGCGCCGGTACACGATCGACCCGGACCTGGCCGAGGAGTTCCTCAGGTTCCTGCGTGATGAGGTCATCCCCGCACGCCGAGAGTTCGGCTTCGCCGTCGAGCAGATGTGGCTGGACGCTGACCACACCCAGCTGACCTGGTTCGTCAGCCGTGCCGGCACCTCCGAGGAGTACGCCGCCGCGGAACGGGACTGGGAGAGTTCCGAGGTGCGCCGCATCATCTTCGCCGATAAGCCCAAGTATGTGCTGGCCAAGGACCTGTGTGAGGTCCGCCGGCACGCCTGAGATGGGCAGCTGAGCAGTGCCCGCCTCAGGCCTCGCGTCCGCGGCGTGCGGTCGAGGACTCAGGTGGCAGCCCGCCCGTGGTGCCGGGGCCTCATCGGTGCCGCGGTGACTCTCTCAGCCGGTGAGCGATGAGCCATGCGGTGACGGCCGCGGGCGCCAGCAGCCCCGCGATCACCAGCGCGGCGACGACGAGACCCACCGCGTGGCCCTGGCTCTCCGCGGCGGCGAAGTACACCGCAGTGAGCACTGCGATGCCCACAGCAGTGGCAAGCCGCTGCGCTGTCTGAGCGACCCCGCCCGCAGCACCGGCCATGGAGGTCGGCACCTGCTCCATCGACAGCGTCTGCGCGCTGGGGATGATCAATGCCTGTGAGAGCCCCACCAGCGCCACCACGGCGGCCAGCACCCCGGGCGCACCCCACACCGTGTCCGCCAGCCAACCCACGACGGCGACGAGCAGCATCGACGCCACCGCCGCCGTCGTCCCCACCACCAGGAAGATCACACCGCGGCGTTCGACCCGGCGCCCCACCGATGACGACAGCGCCATGACCATCACCGCGCTGGGCAGTGTGACCAATCCGGCGACCACCGCGCTGTACCCGAGCCCCTGCTGCACATAGACCGCCACCACAGCCCACACTGCCGGCATCCCGGTGAAATACAGACTCAGCACCAGCGAATTCAGGGTGAAGCTCGGCACCGAGAACAGCCTCAGATCAACCATCGGGCTGGCATCAGCACGTGCCCCCAGCCGACGTTCCCAGAGGACCCACAGAGTCATCACCGCCACACCACAGGTGCCCATAAGCACGCCGACCCACACGCTGACACCCAGGAACGGGACCATCACCAACAGCACACCGGTGCACAGCAGGAGCACCCCGAGCGGATCCAGCGCCTTCAGCCCGGCGATCCCTCGGCCCGGGCTGGCCGATCCACGCGCATCCTGCGGCAGCCAGAGCACCGCCAGCACGCAGGCCGCCAGGGCGACGGGCACGTTGATCAGAAAGGTCAGACGCCACCCGGCATCATCTCCAGCCACATCGATCAGCACGCCGCCGACCGTCGGACCGAACGCCACCGCCGCACCGATCACCGTGCCCATCAGGCCGTAGGCACGCCCCCGCGCCGCCCCGTCGAACAGCGACTGGATCATCCCGATGATCTGCGGGGTCAGCACGCCCGCGCCCAGCCCCATCAGTACCCGGCCGATGTTGAGCACCGTCGGTGTCGGGGCCGCCGCGCACAGCAGAGACGCCGCCCCGAACAGCCCGGCACCCAGCAGAAAGAACCGTCGCCGTCCCCAGAGATCGCCTGCGCGACCCGCCGGAACCAGTGCAACCCCGATCGCCAGGGCATAGCCGGAGAGCACCCACTGCAGATCAGCGGCCGAAGCGCCCACCCCGGTCTCGATCGCCGGCAAAGCGACATTGACGATGCTGATGCTCATCAGCGCGACGAACAGCGGCGCCAGCAGCGCCGTCATCGTCCGGGCCTGGGAGTGTCCCGCTGGAGAGCCTCCGTCGGTAGTGCGCGGCGTCGTCGCGCTCATAGACGGCTGACCAGGGAGCGGCCTGCCATCAGGCCGGAGAACAGGCATCCACCGAGGAATGTGCCCTCCAGTGCGTTGTAGCCGTGGACACCGCCACCGCCGAACCCAGCTGCCTCCCCGACGGCCCACAGGCCCTCCACGACGGTGCCGTCGCCGTCGAGCACTCGGGATTCCAGATCCGTCTGGATGCCGCCCAGAGTCTTGCGGGTGACCACCGAGAGCCGCACAGCGATCAGCGGCCCGGCCTGGGGATCGAGGATCCGATGCGGAGCCACCGTGCGCAGCAGCCGATCCCCGCGGTACCGCCGGCTGTTATGGATTCCCATCACCTGGTGATCCTTGCTGTACGGGTTGGTCACTTGGGCGTCCCGGGCCTCGATCTGCGCGCGGATCTGCCCGGCATCGAGAAGGTCGCGGCCCTGCAGAGCGTTCATCTGCGCCACCAGCTCCTCCAGGCCCTCGGCGACGAGGAAGTCCTCACCGTGCTCCTTGAACGCCTCCACCGGGGGAGCGGCCCCGGAGCCCAGACGGCTGCGCAGCAGCAGCCGGATGTCGCGGTCGGTGAGGTCCGGATTCTGCTCGGAGCCGGAGAGGGCGAACTCTTTTTCGATGATCCGCTGGTTGAGGATGAACCAGGAGTGATCGAACTCGGCGATCTGCGGGTCGGTGCGCAGCAGCTCCATCGTTCCCAGCGTGTCGAAACCCGGCAGCCCGGGTGCGGGGAGCCGGCGTCCGAGTGCATCGAACCACATCGACGAGGGCCCGGGCAGGATGCGGATCGCGTGCTGCGGCCATACCGGGTTCCAGTTGCGGATCCCCTCGGTGTAGTGCCACATGCGATCACGGTTGACCAGCCGCGCCCCGCGCGCCTCGGCGATCTCCAGCATCCGTCCGTCCACCGACGCCGGAACCCCGGAGATCATCTGCCGCGGCGGGGTTCCCAGACGGGACGGCCACCACCGGCGCACCTTTTCATGGTCTCCGCCGATCCCTCCGGAGGCGATCACGACGGCGCGGCCGCGCAGCTCGAACTCACCGACCACCTCCCGGGATGTGGCCACACCTCGCGGGGCCTCATCCGGGGCGAGCACGGACCCACGGACGCCGACCACGGCACCGCCGTCGACGAGCAGGTCATCGACCCGATGCCGGAAGAACAGCCGCATCAGCCCCTGCTCCTCAGCCTGCCGCGCCCGCCGGACGAAGGGATCGCTGACCCCGGTGCCTGTGCCCCAGGGGATGTGGAAACGCGGCACGGAGTTCCCGTGGCCGGTGGCCGTGCCGTCGCCGCGTTCGGCCCAACCCACCAGCGGGGTGAACCTGATCTCGTGGCTGCGCAGCCACGAGAGTTTCTCTCCGGCAGCGAACTCCACATAGGCGCGGCCCCACTGCTGGGCCCAGTGATCCTCGGGGTGGTCGCCCTGTAGCCGGTCCCATCCCGCGGAACCCTGCCAGTCCTGCCAGGCGAGCTCGAAGGAGTCCCGGACCCCGAAGCGTCGCTGCATCGGCGTGTCCACCAGGAACAGCCCCCCGAAGGACCAATGGGCCTGCCCGCCGAGGTTGGCTTCGGACTCCTGTTCCACCAGGGCCACACGGTGCCCGGCGTCGGTGGCCTCATGACAGGCGACCAGACCGGACAACCCACCTCCGATGACGATGACGTCAGTCTCCATGTACCGAACCTAGTCCAGACGGGCAGGTGGGTCGAGGGAGGGAGAGGTCGCAACGCTCGGCAGGTCTGCGGATCTGGGGTGGCCCCTGACGTCAGGGCTCTGCACCGCTCCTCTGCGCATCGCCCCTCTGCGCACCGTCCTTCTGCGCACCCCTCAGCGGAGGATTCGCCAGCTGAGCCCCGGGCCGGGGATAATCGCAGATATGAGTTCTCAGTCCCTGCCTCCCTCCGGTGCGCGCGCGGGATCGGACCGTGCCGGCCGAGGCGGCGTCCCGCGCCTGCCCAGCATGACCTTCGCCGTGATGATCACTGTGCTGCTGGTGGCCCTCGTCTTCGCCGCCAACCAGAACGACGTCATCGGATGGATCATCGCCGCGATCTCCGCAGGCTGGCTGCTGCTGGCGGTCTGCGTGGTGCTCTTCGTCCGCCGCGGTGCCCGCAAAGTCGGCGAAACCCTCGACCATGCCCGCGCTGACCAGGCGGCACGAAATTCGGCCTCCGGCGGCGGGACCGTCGTCGTCGACGAGGACACCCACACCCGGAACCTGAAGCTGGATCACTCATTCAAGATCGTCCAGGTGCAGAAGCGTGTCATCGCCGAGGAGCTGGAGAAAGGTGCGGAGGCGGACCTCGAGATGGTCGCCCGCTCCCTGGACACCATCGATCAGACCGCCCACAACGGCCGTGACATGCTCGCCGACCTGGTGGGCCGCAGCTCCTCGTCCCAGGGTTCAGCGCAAGGCTCGGAGCAGGCAGCGGACCAGTCGGCAGACCAGGCAGCAGGCCAGGAGCGCGCCCAGCGGCAACGGCGTTCACGAGGTGACGACGACGGCACGATCTCCGGCAGCGTCGTCCCCTGAGCGGCAGCCCCGCCTCCGCACCCACTACCAGCACCCACTCACCGCGCCGCTACCCAGGCCGTGACCCGCGCCGCGAGCAGGACGCCCACCGCACAGCAGGAAGGACCTTCCGGTGACAGACGCCGCTGAGACACAGCACTCCACCAGCCCGCACGTCGTCCGCGACCCCAAAGGTAAAGGACTGACCCGTATCGCCTCGGTCAATGTCAACGGCATCCGCGCCGCCCACCGCAAAGGCATGGGGGAGTGGCTGGCTGAGCGGGAGATCGACGTCCTCGCCCTTCAGGAGGTCCGGGCCGATGCCGCGATCACCCGCCGGCTCATCGATGAGATGACCGAGGGCACCGGGCAGCAGTGGTATCTGCACGAAGAGGAGGCCGCAGCCAAGGGCCGTGCCGGGGTCGCGGTGGTCACCCGCGCCGAGCCCAGTGCCCGGCGCACCGGCATCGGGGCGGGGCACACCGAGGATCAGGGACGCTGGGCCGAAGTGGACCTGCCCCTGTCTGACGGCTCCGTGCTCACCGTGGTCAGCGTCTACGTACACTCCGGCGAGGTCGGCAGCATCAAACAGGACCACAAGATGCGTTTCCTCGCCGATATGCAGCGCTACCTGCCCCAGCTGGCCGCGCAGAAGGACCACGTGCTCGTCGTCGGAGATCTCAACGTCGGGCACACGGAGCTGGACATCAAGAACTGGAAGGGCAACCGGAAGAACTCCGGGTTCCTGCCCGAGGAGCGGGCGTTCTTCGACGAGTTCTTCGGCGTCTGCGGCTACGTCGACGTCGCCCGCCGTCACGCCGGAGAGGTCGACGGCCCCTACACCTGGTGGTCCTACCGTGGTCAGGCCTTCGACAACGACACCGGATGGCGGATCGACTACCACATGGCGACTCCGGCGCTGGCCGAGCTCTCGGAGAACCCGCGGGTGGACCGGGCCGCCGACTACTCGCTGCGCTGGTCGGACCACGCCCCGCTGGTGGTCGACTATCGCCTAAGCTGAGAGGGCCTAGGCTGGGAGGGTGCGACGACGGCGTATACCGCATAAGGCCGTGCCCAGAAGGACGATGAGGATGAGGAGACCGCAGATATGGTGACCGCGATCGTGATGATCAAGACCGATCAGGACGCCATCGTGGATGCGGCTCAGCAGATCGTCGCCATCGACGGGGTCCGCGAGGTGTACTCGGTGACCGGCAACTGGGATCTGGTGGCCATCGTGGAGGGACGCCGCTTCGACGATCTCTCCCAGCTGATCCCGGACCGGATCGCCAAAGTCCCCGGCCTGCGTGACACCGAGACCCTGGTGGCGTTCCGGGCACACAGTGAGGCCGATCTCGAAGCCGGGTTCGCCCTCGGCCTCGACGACTAGGCCCCAGCGGACAGCACCGCGCAGTCCGGGGCGCGGCGACGCCGCCGGGCCTCACCGATCAAGAGCAGGCACCGAGAGGACGGAACCACGTGGGTCAGACCGCGCAGAGTCAGGACACCGCACCGCAGACTGCGCTGCCGGGGGTCGGAGCAGGAGGCCGTGAGCGGGTCCTCTCCGGGATGCAGCCCTCGGCGGACTCGCTGCACCTGGGCAATTACATCGGCGCCCTGACGAATTGGACCAGAACTCAGGAGAAGTACGACGCCTACTTCTTCATCCCGGACATGCACGGGATCACCGTGGCCCATGATCCGGCCGTGCTGCGCGAACGCACCCGGCGCACGGCTGCCCAGTACATCGCCGGCGGCATCGACGTGGAGCGCTCCACGCTCTTCGTGCAGTCCCATGTGCCCGAACACGCGCAGCTGAGCTGGATCATGACCTGCCTGACCGGGATGGGCGAAGCCTCCCGGATGACCCAGTTCAAGGACAAGACCCAGAAGTCCGGATCAGATGCCGCCGGGGTGGGGCTCTTCGCCTACCCGATGCTCATGGCCGCGGACATCCTGCTCTATCAGCCGCACGGTGTGCCGGTCGGTGATGACCAGAAGCAGCACGTCGAGCTGGCCCGCAACCTGGCCCAGCGGTTCAATCACCGTTTCGGCGAGACGTTCCGCGTGCCGGAGCCCTTCATCCCGGAGAACGGGGCCCGGATCTATGACCTGCAGAACCCGACGGCGAAGATGAGCAAGTCTGCAGAGTCCCCGAACGGCCTGGTGAACCTGCTGGACACCGATCGGCAGATCGCCAAGAAGATCCGCTCGGCAGTGACCGACGACGGCACGGAGATCCGTTTCGACCGGGAACACAAGCCGGGGGTCTCCAACCTGTTGTCGATCTATTCGGCGATCAGTGGCCGCAGCATCGAGCAGCTCGTCGCCGAGTTCGAGGGCCGGATGTATGGGCACTTGAAGGTGGAGCTGGCCGACGCCGTCGTCGCGGCTCTAGGTCCTGTCCGGGACCGTGCGCTGGAACTGCTGGACGATCCTGCGGAGCTGGATGCACTGCTGGCCTGCGGGGCGGCCAAGGCCCGGCAGACCGCACATCCGGTGGTCACCGCCGCCTACGAGAAGATCGGCTTCCTGCCTCCGGCGCAGGTCTGACTGCGGTGGGAGAAGAGGAGCGGCCGGGCCCCGGCTCGGGGTCTGAGCGTGGGGGACCGGTGCCGGTGGGGGCGACTGAACGGATCCGTCCGCGGACCTCACAGCATCATGCGCTGATCGAATCGGCGAAGAACCGGCTCGGCCGGATCGACAGCCGCCAGGAGGTCACGCCCCGTCCGGACCCCACCGACCTTCCCCACCTGCGGCGGCGTGAGCTCGAAGCCCGCATGAACCTGGGCCGGATCCGCCGGGAGCGCCGGGGGCTCGGCGCGCTGATCCCCGCGGCGATCGTCTGGGGCCTGACACACCTGGACACCACCCGGCTGGTGCGCACGCTCAACCTGTTCTTCTTCCACTATGGCACTGTGATGGCCGCTGGCGCGGCGTACATGATGTTCTTCTCTGTGGCGGCGATGCTGGTGGCCGGTTTCTCCATCGCCGGAATCGTGGTCGGTGGCAACGAGCAGCTCCAGCAGGATCTTGTCCTGGCGGTGAATACGGCCGTGCCCGGCCTCATCGACACCGGTCAGGGCGGGCTGGCCTCGCAGCAGGAGCTGTTCCGGCAGCAGGGTTTCAGTGCAGCGCTGGGTGTCTCCCTGATCGTACTGGTGGTGACGTCGCTGAGCTGGTTGCACGGATTGCGTTCGGGGGTGCGCTCCATCTTCGACCGTCCGCTGATGGCGGAGAACATCGTCATCGTGAAGCTGCGGGATCTGGGGCTGATGCTGATCGTCGCGGTGCTGCTGTTGGCCACCGTCGGTCTGTGGGCGCTGACCACCGACGCCGTGCAGGGGGCGCTGGAGCTGGTGGGTTGGGACGGGGGAGCGCTGATGGCGCTGCTGCGCCAGGCAGGGATCCCGATCGTGACCTTCGTGATGGATGCGCTGCTGGCGCTGGTGCTGCTGCGCATGGCCTCCCGTGTGGTGATCCCGGTGGCGGTGCTGTGGCAGTCGGTGCTGATCGCCGCCGTCGGGGCCTCGACGCTGCGGATGCTCTCCGGCCAGCTGCTGAGCTCCACGGCGAACCCGATTCTCGATTCCTTCGCCGCGGTGCTGGGGCTGTTCTTCTATTTCTACCTCTTCAGCCTGGTCATCCTCCTCGCCGCGGCCTGGGGCGCGATCGGCACCGCCCGCCGTCAGGAGCGCCGCGCGTAGCCGCAGTCCTGCTGAGGGCCAGCCGAGGCTCCCTCGTTGCGCGGCGCCTCTCGCCGTCGTGCCGACCTCTCTCCGCGAGTCATAGTTCTCTGCCGAATCGGGCGCGCACAGGGCTATGATCCGCGTAGGAGACTATGCCGTATGTGCACAGATTCCGAGTTCTCCACAGGCTGCGGCTCACCGCTTACAGCGGTGCCCAGGATTCGTCCATCCTGGACGGCATGGATGCCCCACCGCCACCGCGTCGCACCGAGCCCCGCCTCTCATTGCTCATCGCCGAAGCAGACCCCGACGGCGGCCACACCGGGACACGGCTCAGCGCGCAGACGGCGGCCGGGCAGGCGGTTCGTCTGCGCCGCGGAATCTATGCCCCGCTGGAGAGGTGGCTCACGGCGGCCCCGTGGCAACGGTACGAGTTCGCGGTCGCCGCGGCGGCGTGGCGGGATCCTGCACGTGTCTTCTGCCGAGAGACCGCCCTGCTGCTGCACGGGGTTCCGTTGGCTTCCACGCCCGAGGCCGTCACCCAGCGGACGTCTCACCGCGGCGACGTCGGCATCCGCAGCACACCGCCGCTGCTGGGGATGGTGAACCGGCGTCAGCAGCAGCTGCTCATGACTCAATGGTCTCAGCGGTTGGGCCGCAGGCTGCGGGAGAAGGACCTGTCTCCCATTCCACTCCGCCGTCATTTAGGCGTGTTGCCCGGAGGAGTGGCCGAGCAGAGCTGGACCGGAGCCGGAAGGATCTCCCAGCACCAGAGGGTGGGTGCTGAGGCCCTGCCCGGCGTGCACGGACCGGCTGTGGGATATCACGTGGAGTCGCTTGGTCTGGCGCTCGCCGATACCCTGCCGCGCCTGCCCTTCGCCGAGACGATGGTCGCCGCTGATGCCGTCCTTGCCGGGCGGTATGGCGGCGGTCCGGCGCAGAGCGTGGACCAGCTTCTCGACTGGATGCCGTGGGCGTCCTCGCAGCGAGCAGCGGCCCGGTTCCGTCGGATTCTCGACTTCGCTGACGCCCGCGCGGAATCGCCGGGGGAGTCGATGTCCCGAGCCGTCATCCGGCAGCTCGGTTTTGAAGACCCCGAGCTGCAGGTCGTCATAGATACCGATGCAGGCCGGCGCTACGGTGACTTCGGCTGGAGAGGTGGGCGCATCATCGGAGAGTTCGACGGCAAGGCCAAGTATCTCGATTCCGTGCGCATCAGTGGCGACGACGCGGCGACTGTGCTGTGGAAGGAGAAACGGCGCCAGGAGGCGGTGGAGCGCACCGGTCGTTTGGTGGCTCGCTGGGGATGGGAGGAGCTGCAGCGGCCGCATCTGCTGGAGAAGATCCTCCTGGCCAAAGGCGTCCCGCGGAGCACCGGCCCGTGAATCTACCCGCCTGCTGAGCCCCATGCACACGGGTCATAGCTCTCTACGCGGATCATCATTCTCTGCAACCGAGATCTGGCACGAGGCTATGAGGCACGGCGTCTTCGCACGAGAATCCACCCTGCAGACGCACCGGGGGCGGGCGAGGACCGGTATCCGGTACCTCGCCCGCCCTCTGACGGTGGTGCTGGCAGCGCGCCGTCGATCACATGGCGCGGGTGAGGATCGCCTGCTTCACTTCGGCGATCGCCTTGGTGACCTCGATGCCGCGCGGGCAGGCATCAGTGCAGTTGAAGGTGGTACGGCAGCGCCACACACCTTCCTTGTCATTGAGGACCTCCAGGCGCAGATCCCCGGCATCGTCACGCGAATCGAAGATGAACCGGTGCGCATTGACGATGGCGGCCGGACCGAAGTACTGGCCGTCGGTCCAGAACACCGGGCAGGAGGAGGTGCAGGCTGCGCACAGGATGCACTTGGTGGTGTCATCGAAGCGCTGCCGATCCTCGGGAGACTGCAGCCGTTCGGCCGCCGGCGCCGGGGAGCTGTTGATCAGGAAGGGCATGATCTCGCGGTAGGACTGGAAGAAGGGCTCCATGTCCACGATCAGATCCTTCTCGATCGGCAGGCCCTTGATCGGCTCCACAGTGATCGGCTTGGAGGTGTCCAGATCCTTCAGCAGGGTCTTGCAGGCCAGACGGTTGCGCCCGTTGATGCGCATCGCGTCGGAGCCGCAGATTCCGTGCGCGCAGGAGCGGCGGAAGGTCAGTGAACCGTCGATCTCCCATTTCACCTTGTGCAGGGCGTCGAGCACACGGTCGGTGCCGTACATGGTGATCGTCCACTCGTCCCAGCGGGCCTCCTCAGAGAACTCCGGGTCGTAGCGGCGGACCTTCAGGGTGATGTCGAAGCTGGGAACCTCGCCGCCGCCTTCGCTCTGCTGGAGGTCGACCTTGGAGGCGGGCTCTGCGACGTCTGGTGTGGTGCTCATCAGTACTTACGCTCCATCGGCTCGTAACGGGTGAAGACGACCGGCTTAGTGTCGAAACGGATGCCCCGGATGCCCTCCATCTCGGCCTCAGGGTCCTTATAGAGCATCGAGTGCAGCATGAACCGCTCGTCATCGCGGTCCGGGAAGTCCTCGCGGTAGTGCCCACCACGGGACTCCTGCCGATGCAGTGCGGAGACGGTCATGACCTCGGCCATGTCCAGCAGGAAGCCCAGCTCCACAGCCTCGAGCAGGTCGAGGTTGAAACGGCGTCCCTTGTCCTGGATCTGCACGTTCTGGTAGCGCTCACGCAGCCGGGCGATGACGTCGAGCGCTTCACGGATGGTCTCCTCGGAGCGGAACACCTGCATGTTCGCGTCCATGGTCTCCTGCAGCTCCGTACGGATCGCCGCCACGCGCTCACCACCGGAACCGCTGCGCACGACGTCGAGCATCTCCACTGTCCGGGACTCCGGAGTCTCCGGCAGCTCCACGAACTCCGCGCCGGAGGCGTACTCAGCGGCGGCGATGCCGGCGCGCTTGCCGAAGACGTTGATGTCCAGCAGCGAGTTGGTGCCCAGACGGTTCGACCCGTGCACCGAGACGCAGGCGACCTCACCGGCGGCGTAGAGGCCGGGGACGATGGTGTCGTTGTCCTGCAGCACCTCAGCGTCCACAGTGGTGGGGATACCGCCCATGGCATAGTGGCAGGTCGGGAACACCGGCACCGGCTCGGTATAGGGCTCCACGCCCAGGTAGGTGCGGGCGAACTCAGTGATGTCCGGCAGCTTCGCGTCGATGTGCTCCGGCTCCAGGTGGGTCAGATCCAGCAGCACGTAGTCCTTGTTCGGCCCCGCGCCGCGGCCCTGACGGACCTCTTCGGCCATGGACCGGGCGACGATGTCACGCGGTGCTAGGTCCTTGATGGTGGGGGCGTAGCGTTCCATGAACCGCTCACCCTCCGAGTTACGCAGGATGCCGCCCTCACCGCGGGCCGCCTCGGAGAGCAGGATCCCCAGTCCGGCCAGCCCGGTGGGGTGGAACTGCACGAACTCCATGTCCTCCAGCGGGATGCCGGCCCGGTAGGCGATGGCCATGCCGTCGCCGGTCAGGGTGTGCGCGTTGGAGGTGGTCTTGAAGATCTTGCCCAGCCCGCCGGAGGCGAAGACCACCGACTTGGCCTGGAAGACGTGGATCTCACCGTTGGCGAGGTCGTAGGAGACCACGCCGGCCACCCGCTTCTGCAGGTAGGTGGAGCCGTCCTCGCGGGTGGCCTCCTCTTCGACGGTGAGCAGGTCGAGCACGTAGTACTCGTTGTAGAACTCGACGTTGTGCTTCACGCAGTTCTGGTAGAGGGTCTGCAGGATCATGTGACCGGTGCGGTCCGCGGCGTAGCAGGCCCGGCGCACGGCGGCCTTGCCGTGATCGCGGGTGTGGCCGCCGAAGCGGCGCTGGTCGATCTTGCCCTCAGGGGTGCGGTTGAACGGCAGCCCCATCTTCTCCAGATCCAGGACCGCGTCGATGGCCTCCTTGGCCATCACCTCCGCGGCGTCCTGATCGACCAGGTAGTCGCCGCCCTTGACGGTGTCAAAGGTGTGCCACTCCCAGTTGTCCTCCTCCACATTGGCCAGCGCGGCGCACATGCCGCCCTGCGCGGCGCCGGTGTGGGATCGGGTGGGATACAGCTTGGTCAGCACGGCGGTGTGCGCACGCTGACCGGATTCGATGGCGGCGCGCATCCCGGCGCCGCCCGCGCCGACGATGACGACGTCGTACTTATGTACCTGCATCAGTTCAGGCTCTCTCTTCTCGGGTGTCTGAAGATGGGTGCTCGTCGAGGCTGGACCGCCGGATGCGGGTGCGGGTGCTCCGGGGCTTCCTCATGCCTGTCGGCGCGGGTCCGGCTCACCGCCGGTCCGCGCCGACTCAGATGTTCTCGCAGAAGGCCGGTGCGCCGTCGAGCAGCTGGCCTGCCTCATTGGTCAGGCAGGGCTCGAAGGTGAAGATCACCAGGGTGCCCAGGGTGATGATCACCGCCGAGGCGATGAACAGGATGCCCTTCAGCGCCACACGGGTGCGGTCCTTCTCGGCATAGTCGTCGATGATCGTGCGCATCCCGTTGGTGCCGTGCAGCATGGCCAGCCACAGCATGACCAGGTCCCAGAACTGCCAGACCGGGTTGGCCCACTTCCCGGCGACGAAGCCGAAGTCGACCTGGTGGATGCCGTCACCGACCATGAGGTTCACCCACAGGTGGACGAAGATCAGCACGACCAGTGCGAGGCCGGAGACGCGCATGAACAGCCAGGCAACCATCTCAAAGCTGCCTGAACCGGACTTGCTGCGGAGGTATTTGGGGTCGATGCGGGCCGAACGGGGGGCCTCGATGCCCTGCGCGGACAGGACTGCTTCGGAGTTCGTGGTCGTCATGATCAGGCTCCCTGGATGAACAGCATCAGGTGGCGGATGGTGAAGGCGGCCATCGTGATCACCCACAGGCCGATGACGCCCCAGAGCAGCTGCCGGTGGTACCGGGTGCCCTGCTTCCAGAAGTCGACGAGGATGATGCGCAGGCCGTTGAAGGCGTGGAAGACGATGCCGCCGACCAGGCCGATCTCGCCGACGATCATGATGGGGTTCTTATAGGCGCCGATGACGGCGTCGTAGGCCTCCGGGGAGACCCGCACGAGCGAGGTGTCGAGCACGTGGACCAGCAGGAAGAAGAAGATTCCCACTCCGCTGATCCGGTGGACGACCCACGACCACATGCCTTCGCGACCCCGGTAGAGGGTCCCGCCTGTCTTGGTTTGCGTCACGAGTTCCTTACCTCCCTGCAGCGTCATACGGCTCGCCGCCCACCGGCCCTCCCTTGGGCGCGGTGATCGCACGGCGGTGCGGATCCGTACGAGGCCGGTGCGAATGCGATCTCGGATACAAGGGTACGACACCGAGCAGCCCTGTTCCGGCACCAGCTGGTGTGCGGCAGCAATATCACGACAATATTGCGCCGCGGCACCTGCCTTCCAACGGCGGTGTTCCGACGCCGCGGCAGCTGTCTCCTACGCGCTCACACCGGGCAGGGTGCCCTCGGGGCGTCTACCCTGTAGAGGTGACTTTCCGAGACGAGGCAGCCGAGCCGCGTGCTGCAGACGCCTCCGCGGCGCCCGCCGATCCCTTCGACCGCTTCTATACGGTGATCCCCGCCGGAGGGGTGGGAACCCGTCTCTGGCCGCTCTCGCGGGCCAACGCGCCGAAGTTCCTCCACGACCTCACCGGTTCGGGGACCACACTGATCCGCGGCACCTATGAGCGGATGGCTCCGCTGACCGGTGAGCGCGTCATGGTCGTCACCGGTGAGGTCCACCGCGATGCCGTGCTGCGCCAGATCCCCGAGCTTGATGACCACGACCTCGTCCTGGAGCCCTCTCCGAAGGACTCGGCCGCAGCCATCGGTCTCGCCGCGGCCATCCTCGCGCGCCGGGACCCGCAGATCATCATGGGTTCCTTCGCCGCCGATCAGGTCATCGCACCGGTCGGCGCCTTCCAGGAGGCGGTGCGGGAGGCCGCGGCCACCGCCGCGACCGGCAAGATCGTCACCATCGGGATCACCCCGACCTACCCCTCCACCGGATTCGGGTACATCCGGCGGGGCGCGAAGCTCGAGATCGACGGCGCCCCGAGTGCCCGCCAGGTGGAGCGTTTCGTGGAGAAGCCGGGGGAGGAGACGGCCCAGCAGTACGTCGACTCCGGCGAGTACCTCTGGAACGCGGGGATGTTCGTCGCCCCGGTGTCCCTGATCCTTGAGCATCTGCGCCGGGCCGAGCCGGAGCTGCACGCCGGGCTCACCGAGATCGCCGAGGCCTGGGAGGCCGAAGACCGCACTGCCGAGGAGGTCATGGCCCGTCTCTGGCCGTCGCTGAAGAAGACCGCCATCGACTATGCCGTCGCAGAACCGGCCGCCGACGCCGGAGACGTCGCCGTCGTGCCCGGGGACTTCACCTGGGACGACGTCGGAGACTTCGCCGCGATCGCCCGGCTGAACCCGGCCGAACACGAGGACGAGATGACCGTGCTCGGGGATCAGGCTCGGGTGTATTCGGATCAGTCCTCCGGGGTGGTCGTCTGCGACACCCGCCGGGTCGTGGCGCTGATCGGGGTGCAGGACATCGTCGTGGTCGATACCGATGACGCCCTGCTGGTGACCACCACTGACCACGCCCAGGCGGTGAAGCAGGCCGTGGAGGCTCTGCGTGAGAAGGGAGACTCTGATGTCCTCTGACCCCTCAGCGGTGGTGACCGAGCTGGAGCAGCAGCTGCTGACCATGCGGCGTGAGCTGCATGCCCACCCGGAGCTGTCCTGGAAGGAGCTGCAGACCACACAGCGGATCGCCCGGTGGCTGCGGCAGGCCGGGCTGGAGCCGCAGCTGCTGCCCACCACCACCGGTCTCTACGTCGATGTCGGCGCCGGACCCCATGTGGCCGGATTCCGCGGGGACATCGATGCCCTGCCCATCACGGAGTTCACCGGCCTGGAGTACGCCTCCGTCAACGACGGCGTCGCCCACTCCTGCGGGCATGACATCCACACCACAGTGATGCTCGGACTGGCGCTGTCCCTGCACCGGCTGCACGCTGAGACCGAGGGCGGTCTCGGCGGCACGGTGCGCGTGATCTTCCAGCCGGCGGAGGAGACGATGCCCGGCGGCGCCCTGGAGGTCATCTCCCAGAAAGTGGTTGAGCCCCTGCCGCGGGTCTTCGCGCTGCACTGTGAGCCGCGCATCGATGTCGGGTCGATCGGCACGCGCATCGGTGCGATCACCTCCGCCGCCGATGTGGTCCGCATCGAGGTCTCCGGCCGCGGCGGGCACACCTCCCGCCCGCACCTGACCGAGGACGTGGTCGGCGCCTTGGCGCATATCGCCGCCACTGCGCCGAACGTGCTCGCCCGGCGGATCGATGTCCGTTCGGCGGTCTCGTTGGTCTGGGGGCAGATCCATGCCGGCAGCGCGCATAACGCGATCCCCTCCTCCGGGACGCTGACCGGCACCATGCGGATCCTCGACGCTGAGGACTGGTGGCGCGCCGGGGATGTGCTCGATGAGATCATCACCCAATGCGCGGCGCCGTTCGGCGTCGACGTCGACGTCGAACATGTCCGCGGTGTCCCGCCGGTGAACAATGCCGAAGCCGAGATCAGTGTGGTGGAGTCTGCGGCACGGAAGGTCCTCGGGGACGGTGCGGTGCTGCTGGCCCCGCAGTCCATGGGCGGCGAGGATTTCGCGTGGATGACCCATGAGCGCCCCGGGGCGATGTTCCGGCTGGGGACCCGCGCTCCGGGCGGTGAGGACTACGATCTGCACCGCGGGGACTACATCCCCGATGAGCGGGCGATCGGCGTGGGCGTGCGGGTCATGCTGGGCACGGCGCTGACCCTGCTGGGTCAGAGCTGACCCTGGCAGGGCTGCTGAGGGCGCTGCCGTCCGCGGTGTTCGCCTGGCCGGTCCAGCAGGCAGCGGCACAGAGGTGAACGGCAGCGAGTCTCACGGCATAGACGCAGGACAGCGCAGACGTAGGATGGGGCCATGAGCGCGAATGAGCACCGTGAGGCCGGGGTGAGCCCTGCCGGGGGCCGTAGGCCCACCACCGATGATGACTTCGAGATGACCGGCAGCCTGCGCGTGGCCGCCGACGCCGGGCGCATCGACTGGGATGCGCTGATCACCCAGGCGCGCATCGCCATGACCAAGGCGTATGCGCCGTATTCTGGCTATCCGGTGGGCGCGGCCGCGAAGCTGGACACCGGCACCATGGTCAGCGGATGCAATGTGGAGAACGCCTCCTACGGGGTCGGACTGTGTGCAGAATGCACGCTGGTCGGCCAGCTGCAGATGTCCGGCGGTGGTCGGATCGCCGCCTTCGTCTGCGTCAACGGCTCCGGGGAGCTGATCACCCCGTGCGGACGATGCCGCCAGCTGCTCTACGAATTCGCGGCCGAGACCATGTACGTGCGGACCGCCCGCGGTGTGGTGACCATGGATGAGCTGCTCCCGCAGGCCTTCGGTCCGAAGGACCTGGACCAGGGCAAGGACCAGGGCAAGGACGATGACCTGCATCAGGGCCTGAACGTCGATTCGCAGCAGCACTGAGACCACCGCGAGACCACCGCCCGGTGACGCCCCGAACGCTGGAGCCGACACTCCCGGAGCCGTGAAGCCGAGCCGCGAAGCGGAGCAACGAAGCCGAGCAACGAAAGCGGAGCAACGAACTTGTCAGGACCCGACCAGTGAGGACCCTATGACGCAGGACAGCACCCCCGGCACGCAGACCTTCGACGTCGTCGACCTGATCCGCACCAAGCGCGACGGCGGCCGGTTGGCCGATGAGGAGATCGCCTGGCTCATCGACGCCTACACCCACGGCCGCATCGCCGAGGAACAGATGTCCTCACTGGCGATGGCGATCCTGCTGCGCGGGATGGAACGTGCCGAGATCTCCCGGTGGACCCGCGCGATGATCGAATCCGGCGAGCGCATGGACTTCTCCTCGCTGAAGGATGCTGATGGCCGCCGTCGGCGCACTGCCGATAAGCACTCCACCGGAGGGGTCGGGGACAAGATCACCCTGCCCCTGGCGCCATTGGTGGCCAGCTTCGGGGTTCCGGTGCCCCAGCTCTCCGGGCGGGGACTCGGTCACACCGGCGGCACCCTGGACAAGCTCGAGGCGATCCCCGGCTGGCGTGCCTCGCTGAGCAATGAGGAGATGCTGCGCCAGCTCGATGAGGTCGGCGCGGTGATCTGCGCTGCCGGCGCCGGACTGGCTCCGGCTGATAAGAAGCTCTACGCCCTGCGGGATGTCACCGGCACGGTGGAGGCCATCCCGCTGATCGCCTCATCGATCATGTCGAAGAAGATGGCCGAGGGCACCGACGCGCTGGTCCTCGACGTCAAGGTCGGCTCGGGCGCCTTCATGAAGACCCGTGAGGATGCCGAGGAGCTGGCCAGGACCATGGTGGCCCTGGGTACGGACGCCGGTGTGGCAACCACGGCCCTGCTGACCTCGATGGAGGCCCCGCTGGGGCTGACCGCCGGTAATGCGGTGGAGGTCGAGGAGTCGGTGGAGGTGCTGGCCGGTGGCGGCCCCGCCGACGTCGTCGAGTTGACGGTGGCCCTGGCCCAGGAGATGCTCACCGCCGCCGGAGTCTCAGGGGCGGACCCGGCCGAGGCGCTGCGTGACGGCCGGGCGATGGACACCTGGCGGCGGATGATCGCTGCTCAGGGCGGTGATCCGGACGCCGAACTGCCGCGTGCGGCGCATGAGCACACCGTCACCGCCGAGCGTTCCGGCACGCTGTCCCGGATGGACGCCATGGCCGTCGGGCTGGCCGCGTGGCGGCTGGGCGCCGGACGCGCTCGCAAGGAGGACGCGGTGCAGGCCGGGGCGGGGGTGCGGATGCACGCCAAGCCTGGAGACACGGTCACCGCTGGTCAGCCGCTGTTCACGCTGCTCACCGATGAGGAGCACCGTATCGAGCGTGCCCAGGCCGCGCTGGAAGGTGCCGTGGATGTGGCAGACGATGAGGCGAGCGCCGCGGCTGAGAGCCTGATCCTCGGGCGGATCACCGCCGACGAGCTCTGAGCCGTTCGGTTCCTCCGTGCTCGCAGAGTGGCTTGACCTGATCCAGGACACCCTGCTCGACGCCGCCAGCGGGTGGTGGACGATGCTGGGGCTGTTCGCCATCGCCTGCTTCGACGGTGTGGTGCCCATCTTCCCTTCGGACACCGTCGTCGTCGGCTTGGGCACGATGCTCGGCGAACCCGGTGTCCCGGCGTGGTACTGGGTCGTGCCCACCGCCGGATTCGGTGCGCTGGTGGGGGACTTCACGGCGTATCGGATCGGACGGGCGATCGGGACTCAGCGGTTCCGGTGGATGCGGCGCCCCACCCCTCAGCGTGCCCTGGCCTGGGCCCGTCATGAGCTGGACAAGCGCGGGGCGCTGGTGATCTTCGTCGGCCGGTTCATTCCTGGTGCCAGGGTCTCGATCAACTATGTGGCCGGGGCGACGCGCTATTCGCAGCGCCGATTCCTGGTGATCGATCTTGTGGCCTCACAGGTCTGGGCCGGGTACAGCCTGTGTGTGGGGTACATCGGTTCGACCCTGTTCGATTCGATCCTGGTGGCGGTGGTCGTCGCCGTCTCCTTCGCCATCGCCGTGGGGTGGTGCTTCGATCTGATCTTCCGCGCGGTCACCCGCTGGCTGGATCGCCGCGGGGTGCCCATCGACCCGGATGGCTATATGGACACCTCGGCGATCCCGGTGGAGCGTCCGATCCGGCTGCGCCGGCGCGGTGCAGATGAGGAGATGGGTGATGGGGTGAATGACGAGGTGAATGACGAGGTGAATGACGAGTTGGATGACGGGGCAGACGCCCCGGGGGAGCCTAGGGACGGGCAGAGTCGATAGACTCGCTGATATGACTGAGAGCCCTGCCGCTGAGCCCGCTGTACTCGACCGCATCGCCCGGCTGGAGGAGACGGTCCGTCAGCTTCCGAAAGTCTCCCTCCACGATCATCTCGACGGCTCCCTGCGTCCGTCGACGCTGATCTCCCTGGCTGAGTCCATCGGCCACGAGCTGCCCGCCCAGGATCCGGATGCGCTCGCCGCGTGGTTCGTGCAGGCCTCAACTTCCGGCTCGCTGGAGCGCTATCTCGAGGGCTTCGCCCACACTACGGCGGTGATGCAGACTGCTGAGGCGCTGCGCCGGATCGCCCGGGAGTATGTGGAGGACCTCGCCGCCGACGGTGTGGTCTACGCCGAAGTCCGGTGGGCGCCCGAGCAGCACCAGGCAGAGGGGCTGAGCCTGGAAGAAGCGGTCGACGCCGTGCAGGCCGGTCTTGAGGACGGCATGCGGACTGTGGCGGAGAAGGACGGGCTGATCGTGGTGGGTCAGCTGCTCTCGGCGATGCGCCAGTCGGACCGTGCTGAGGAGATCGTCGAGTTGGCGATCAGTCGCCGCGACGCCGGTGTCGTCGGCTTCGACATCGCCGGTCCCGAGGCCGGGTTCCCGCCGTCGCGGTTCGAAGCGGCGTTCACCCGCTTGGCCGAGCAGATGCTCCCGGCCACTGTGCACGCCGGAGAGGCCGACGGCGTGGAATCGGTGCGGCAGGCCCTGGTGGCGGGCCGTGCCCAGCGCCTGGGCCACGGTGTGCGAGTGGCTGAGGACATCACCGTCTCGGCTGAGTCCGCTGAGACTGAAGACGGCGAGGAGGCCGTCGAGGTCAGTCTCGGTGAGGTGGCGCGGTGGGTGCGTGACCGGCGGATCCACGTGGAGATCTGCCCCACCTCCAATCTGCAGACCGGCGCCGTGGACGGTTTCGCGCCCGAGGGGGAGGCCGTGGCGTTGGAGGACCATCCTTTTGACATGCTCTACCAGCTGGGTTTCAGCGTGGGGGTGAACACGGACAACCGGCTGGTCTCCGGGGTGACGCTCTCCGGCGAGCTGGCGCGCCTGGCCGTGGCCTTCGACTACGAGCTCGGTGAGCTGGCGGACTTCCAGATCAACGCGATCGAGGCCGCCTTCCTCGGCTACGAGGAGCGCGAGGCACTCTCGGCCCTGATTCTCGAAGCCTGGCAGTGAGCGCAGAGCCGGAAGCAGGTGCGGTACCTGCCGCAGAGCCGTCGCTGCCGCATATGGTGCGATTGGTCCAGGTCATCGCGGAGCTGCGGGAACATTGTCTGTGGACGGCGGATCTGACCCATGAGGCGCTGTCCCGGTATCTGATCGAGGAGGCGCAGGAGACTGTCGAGGAGATCGAGGCCGGTCCCGTCGGCGATCCCGTGCGTGAGGATCGGTTCCGTACGGAGCTGGGGGATGTGCTGCTGCAGGTGGTGCTGCATGCGCAGCTGGCGGCTGAGCGCGGTGCCTTCGATCTTGATGCCGTGGCCGAGGCGATCACCGCGAAGCTCATCCGTCGCAACCCTCATGTCTACGCCGAAGACGGCACCTTGGATCCGCAGCCGGCCACCCGTGAAGAGATCGAAGCCGCCTGGGCGCGGATCAAACAGCAGGAGAAATCCTGACCCACCCACGTTTATCCGAATCCTCTGCGAAATCCGTGCCTTATAGAGTTCGGATCTCGCAGACAGTTCGGACAAACGTGGTTATAGAGTGGGGAGTGTCAACGGCGACTCCGTACCTCCTCACACCCACCCCCCGAGAAGGAGTTCTCATGTCTCTGATCGCCAGCGTGTTCGGCCGCGAGATCCTCGACTCCCGCGGCAACCCGACAGTGGAGGTCGACGTCCTCCTCGACGACGGCAGCTTCGGCCAGGCCGCCGTTCCCTCCGGAGCCTCCACCGGCGCGTTCGAGGCTGTGGAGCGCCGCGACGGCGATTCCGCCCGCTACCTCGGCAAGGGCGTCAGTGCCGCAGTCACCGCCGTCAACGACGTCATCGCGCCTGCCCTGGAGGGCCAGGACGCCACGGAGCAGCGGGCCATCGACCAGATCCTGCTGGACCTCGACGGCACGGAGAACAAGTCCAGCCTGGGCGCCAATGCGATCCTTGGTGTCTCGCTGGCCGTGGCCAAGGCCGCCGCGGACACCTCCGACCTGCCCCTGTACAAGTACCTCGGCGGTCCCAACGCTCACCTGCTGCCGGTGCCGATGATGAACATCCTCAACGGCGGCTCCCACGCTGACTCCAACGTCGATATCCAGGAGTTCATGATCGCGCCCATCGGGCTGCCCACCTTCTCCGAGGCCCTGCGAGCCGGCGTCGAGGTCTACCACGCGCTCAAGGCCCTGCTGAAGGAGCGCGGTCTCTCCACCGGGCTCGGCGACGAGGGCGGCTTCGCCCCGAATCTCGACTCCAACCGCGAGGCCCTCGACCTGATCTCCGAGGCCATCACCCGGGCCGGATACACCCCCGGCGCCGATGTCGCGCTGGCCCTGGACGTCGCCGCCAGCGAGTTCTTCTCCGAGGGGACCTACACCTTCGAAGGCCAGCAGAAGTCGGCTGAGCAGATGAGCGCCTATTATGCCGAACTGGTCAGCGCCTACCCGCTGGTCTCCATCGAGGACCCGCTGGACGAGGACGACTGGGAGGGCTGGAAGACGCTGACCGAGCAGATCGGCGATGCGGTCCAGCTGGTCGGCGATGACCTCTTCGTCACCAATCCTGACCGCCTGCAGCGCGGTGTCAGCTCTGAGACCGCGAACTCGCTGCTGGTGAAGGTCAACCAGATCGGTTCGCTGACCGAGACCTTCGAAGCGATCGCGCTGGCCCAGCGCAACCGTTACACCACGATGATCTCTCACCGCTCCGGTGAGACCGAGGACACGACGATCGCCGACATCGCCGTGGCCACCAACGCCGGACAGATCAAGACCGGTGCGCCGGCGCGTTCCGAGCGCGTGGCCAAGTACAACCAGCTGCTGCGCATCGAGGAGGAGCTGGGCGACGCCGCAGCCTATGCCGGCACTGCCGCGTTTCCGCGCTTCTCGGCCTGAGCCGCCGCGGCGCTGAGGCTCGCGAGCACAGCGTCATGCACGGCTGACACGCCGCTTCACGCACGGCCGACGCACAGGGCCCTGTGACACCGCCCCCAGGTGTCGCGGGGCCCTGCTGCTCTCTGCACGACTTATCCTGGAGATCACAGAGCATTGCGCAGCGGGTGCTGAGCGGCTCTCAGAGCAGCAGGTGCTGCGGGCCCCTCAGGTGGGGCCAGCCTCGGGTGAGGCGCTGTGCCAGCAGAGACGACGGATGACCGCCCCTGAGCAGGGTGACGAGGCAAGGAGGCTCAGGCCTGTGGCCGATGAGGACCAGCACCGTGGCCAACACCGTGACCGGCGCCGTGCCGCGCGGAATCATTCCGCCCAGCAGCGCCGGCTCGCCGAACGGGATCAGGTCTCCGGTGAGATCCGGGTGCCGGCACGTCTGAGTGCGGCACGTGATCGCCGTCAGGCCGAGCAGCGCAGCCGCGAGCGTCAGTCCGGCGGACACCGCACCGTCAGTGCGCGCACCGCGGTGCCGGAGCGCACCGTCTCCGGGCGGATGATCGTGCTGACGCTGGTCGCGCTGGTGGTGATCTCCTTCATGGTTCCCACCGCGCGGACCTACTTCCAGCAGCGCGGTGAGGTCGCGGAGTTGGAAGCTGAGATCGCCCAGGAGCAGCAGCGCCAAGAGGATCTGGAGTCAGATATCGCCCGCTGGGATGACCCGGAGTACGTGCGTCAGCAGGCCCGAGAGCGGATCAACCTGGTCATGCCCGATGAGCGGCGGTATCAGATCGTCGGTGACCTCGACGACGCCGGCACCGACGTCCCTGAGAACCAGGAGCCCGGTGAGGTGCGCACCGACCTGCCCTGGGCTGATGCGCTGTGGGACTCCGTCATGCGCTCAGCGGCGGAATGAACTCGCATACCTGCACCCCGGCGCGCAGCCGTCCGCCCCGACACCTCGGAGACCCTCATGCCCGACACCGCCCCCACTGATGACGATCTCACCACGCTCAGCCTGCAGCTGGGGCGTCCTGTGCGGGATGTGGTGGAGATCCCCGCACGTTGCACCTGTGGCAACCCGCTGGTGGCGGCCACGGCGCCGCGGCTGAGCAACGGGATCCCCTTCCCGACGACGTTCTACCTCACCCACCCTGCCGCGACCCAAGCGGTCTCCCGGTTGGAGGCCGACGGGGTGATGGCCGAGATGAGTCAGCGGTTGGTCGATGACGCCGAGCTGGCGGCCGGGCACCGTGCCGCCCATGAGAACTATCTGGCGGAGCGGGAGCGCATCCGTGGGCTGGCTGGGCTGGACCCGGTCTGGGAGATCGAGGGGATCAGCGCCGGCGGGTACCCGGAGCGGGTGAAATGTCTGCACGTGCTGGTGGGTCATGCCCTGGCCGTGGGCCCGGGAGTCACGCCGCTGGGGGACGAGGCCTTGGAGCGTATCGCCGCTGATTTCAGCCCGGAGCGGTGCGTCTGCGCCGACTCCTGGGATGCGCAGGCCGAGGTGCCCTCGGAGGATCTGAGCCGGCATGTGCGGCTGCTGCGTCAGCGCGAGCAGGAGCGGGCAGCCGTAGAAGCAGCCGTAGAATCAGGCTCTGCAGAGGAGAACACGCCGGGACGGGAGAGCCAGTGATGAGGACCGCGGCTATCGACTGTGGAACCAACTCCATCCGACTGCTGATCGCTGACGTCGCCGATGACGGGGCTTCGCTGAGCGACGTCGAACGGCAGATGCGCGTGGTTCGCCTGGGGGAGGGGGTCGATGCCACCGGTGAGCTCTCCGAGGCCGCACTGGGGCGGACCTTCGCGGCTCTCGATGAGTATGCCGCACTGATCCGTGAGCACGGTGCGCAGCGGGTGCGTTTCGTGGCCACCTCTGCCACCCGCGACGCGCGCAATCGGGACGAGTTCATCCAGGGGGTGCGCGCTCGTCTCGGTGTCTCCCCGGAGGTCATCTCCGGTGAGGAGGAGGCGGCGCTGTCCTTCGCCGGTGCGGCGTCGGTGCTGGAATGGGACCAGGATCAGCGGGTGCTCGTCGTCGATCTCGGCGGCGGTTCCACGGAATTCGTGCTCGGCACGGCAGCCGGGGTCCACAGTGCGGTGTCCACCGATATGGGCTGTGTGCGCTTCACCGAACGGTACTTGCACGGTGATCCGCCTGATCAGGAGCAGATCGCCGCAGCTGAGGCCCAGGTGCGGGAGTTCCTTGAGGAGGTCGGCGGCCGCGTACCGCTGGCCGAGGTGCAGACCGTGGTCGGTGTGGCCGGAACGATCACCACGGTGACGGCCCAGGCTCTGGGGCTGCAGAGCTATGACCGCGCCGCCATCCACGGTGCTGAGCTGGATCTGCCGTGCATCACCCGAGCCGCCGGTGACCTGCTGGCCGCGACCCGTGAGCAGCGTACGGCCAAGGGGTTCATGCACCCGGGTCGGGTGGACGTGATCGGTGCCGGTGCGTTGATCTGGCGGACCATCCTGGCCCAGCTCCGTGTGCTCACCGATGGGCGTGTGGATTCGGCGATCGCCTCCGAACATGACATTCTCGACGGAATCGCCCTGTCGGCAGCACGGCAGAGCTGAGCAGATCCAGGACCCACCGGACGTGACACCTATGACTCCAGATGCACATCGCCCCCGGCGGCCGCGCCGGGTGGTCACCGTACTTCTCGCCGTGCCGGTGGTGGCGGCCTCCTTAGTGGGCCCCGGCGCCCCGGCGGCGACGGTGGCCCCGGAGGAGCTGCCGGATGAAACCCTCGACGAGCTCCGCGACTCCGAGTACTGGTTGGAGGACTACGGAGTGGAGGAGGCCTGGGAGACCACTCGCGGTGAGGGCGTGCGGATCGCAGTGCTCGATACCGGCGTCGACGGTTCCCACCCGGTGCTCGAGGGCGCTGTTACCGCGGGCACGGACGTCTCGGGCTCCGGTGGTGACGGGGGACCGGTGGAGCAGGTGGCCCAGGAACACGGCACGCTCGTGGCCTCCTTGGCGGCTGGCCGTGGTGAGCCCACCGGCTCCCGGGAGGACTCCGGTGTCGTCGGTGTGGCCCCGGAGGCCGAGATCCTCAGCGTGTCGATGAACCTGGCCATCTCCGATGACGGCAGCACCGAGCTGGAGGATCAGGTCATCGAGGCGGTGGACTGGGCGATCGAGAACGACGCCGACATCATCAATATGTCCTTCTCCATGCCGGATGCCCAGCAGTGGCCGGAGTCTTGGGATGAGGCGTTCCTGCGTGCTGAGCAGGAGGATGTGCTGATCGTGGCCGCGGCGGGAAACCGGATGAGCGGGCATTGGAGCGTGGGCGCGCCGGCCACAGTGCCCGGAGTGTTGACCGTGGCCGGAGTGGATGAGAACGGCAGCGTCAGTGAGGACGCCTCCTCTCAGGGGATCTCCATCGACATCTCGGCGGCCGCGGAGCCGCTGGTCGGAGCGATCCCCGAGGACGGCTACGCCGAGTGGACCGGGACCTCCGGTGCTGCGCCCATCGTCTCCGGAGCGGCTGCGCTGGTCCGTGCCGCGCATCCGGAGCTCTCCGCCGCCGAGGTGCGGCAACGGCTGATGGCCACCGCGTCTGCGGCCGATGAGGGTGCGGCTGAGGGCCGTGATCCGGTCTACGGTCGCGGAATCCTCGACGTCGGCGAGGCGGTGGGCGCCACTGAGGTGCCGGAGCTCGAGGACTCTGAGCAGCAGTCCCTGGAGGAGTGGATCCGTGTCCACCGTCGGGACGAGGGCGAGGACGGCGAAGACGGTGAAGGGGATGCCGAGGAGACCGCGCAGGCCACTGACCCTCAGCAGGGCGACGACGCCGATGACGCCAGTGATGACGCGACCTCGGACGGTGCGCCGCGGGATATGCCCGAGGCCACGGCCACGGATGACGTCCAGGCCTGGGCGGGTCCGGCCGTCGTCGTCGGTGCGGCAGTGGTGGTCCTCGCGGTGTTGATCGGCGCGGCGGTCCACCTGAGATCCCGCCGCCGCTGAGCGATTCTCGCCGTCGCCGCAATCTCGCTAGGATGAGACTCATGGCACTCTCTCAGAAGCTCTCCCAGAAGCCTCGGATCCTCGTCGTCGGTGGTGGCTACGTCGGCCTCACCGTTGCGCAGAAGCTCCAGAGGAAGGTCAAGGACGCCGGCGGCATCGTCACCGTGGTGGACCCGCTGCCCTATATGACATATCAGCCGTTCCTGCCGGAGGTCGTCGGCGGCCATATCGAGGCCCGCCACGCCGTGGTGAACCTGCGTGACCACCTGCGTGACTCCGAACTGCTCAACGGCTCGCTGGTCTCAGTGGACCACGCCGGGCGCTCGGCCACTGTCGAACTCAATGACGGTGAGACGCTCGAGGTGCCGTATCAGGAGATCGTCATGGGTGCCGGGGCGACCACCCGCACCTTCCCCATCGAGGGTCTGGGTGACCAGGGCGTCGGCCTGAAGACCATCGAAGAGGCGGTGTACCTGCGCAACCGCATCCTGGAGCGCGTCGAGACTGCCTCGACCATGACGGATGAGACGGCCAAGGCCCGTGCGCTGACCTTCACTGTGGTCGGCGGAGGCTTCGCCGGCATCGAGTGCATCGCGGAGATGGAGGACATCATCCGTGCCGCCGTGGACGCCAACCCGCGGCTGAGCCAGTCCGATGTGCGCATCGTGATGGTCGAAGCTATGGGCCGGATCATGCCGGAGGTCTCGGAGGACCAGGCCGAAGGCGTGGTGGAGCACCTGCGCGGCCGCGGCATCGAGGTGCTGCTGAACACCTCGCTGGGTTCGGCGGTGGACGGTGATCTGCAGCTGATCAACATGGCGGATAAGTCTGAGGCTGATCGCTTCGGCTGCGACACCTTGGTATGGACTGCTGGTGTGGCGGCGAACTCCGTGGCGAAGTCCACCGGGTTCCCGATCGATGAGCGCGGCCGGATCACCGTGGCGGCCACGCTGCAGATCGTCGGCGAGGACGGCGACGTCATCGACGGCGCGTGGGCAGCCGGCGACGTCGCCGCCGTGCCGGACCTCACCGGGGCCGGGCCGGGCGGTTTCTGCGTGCCGAACGCTCAGCACGCGCTGCGTCAGGCCAGGCAGCTGGCGCAGAACCTGACTGCTGTGCGCTTCGGGCAGGGCCAGGTGGATGAGTACCGCCACGAGTCCCTGGGTGCTGTGGCCGGGCTGGGCATGTTCAAGGGCGTGGGTAACCCCAAGGGTGTGAAGCTCGCCGGGTTCCCGGCCTGGTTGGCCCACCGTGGCTACCACGGCATGGCGATCCCGACGGTGGAGCGTTCTGTGCGCATCGCCACCGGCTGGGTGAACGAACTGCTCTTCGGCCGGGACTTCACCGAGCTGCGGGATCTCGACCAGCCCCGCGAGGCCTTCGAGAAGGCGGCGGGCAAGAAGAAGGACGAGAAGAAGGCCGCCGCGCGGCCCCGCGTGTGAGTTCTGGTATGGGGTGAGGGTGGCCCGCACCTGTTTACGGTGCGGGCCACCCTCACCCCGTTCTCAGATCAGCCCCTATAGCCCAACCGGCAGAGGCAGCCGACTTAAAATCGGTCCAGTCTGGGTTCGAATCCCAGTGGGGGCACTCCTGAGGTCCAGAAGTCCTGGGTTCTCATCGGGAGCAGCGTGGTGCGGTCACCGCGACGAGCACTCCGGCGATGGCCATCGCTGCGTTGAAGCTGAAGGCCCATGAGTACCCAGCCGCCCCTGCGGTCTGGGCGACGATGATGGTCAGGATCGCGATGCTGAACTGCGCCACATTGATCGTGACCAGCGCCAGCCATTGAACCGGTGCCATCGAACGAGTCCTGACGCTCATTGACTGGTTCCAGTCGTGTGCGTTCTCCGATGATAAGAGTCGGCAGCCTCGTTCGTGAGCGCGGGGCTGTCGGCGAGTTTGAGCCAGATGACACCGCCGATGATGACCGCGAGCCAGAAGCCCTTGACCAGGGTCAGGGTCTCATCGAAGAACACCGGGCCAAGCAAGGCGGCGCCGATAGCTCCGATGCCAGCCCAGACTGCATAGCCGATACCGACGTCGATCCTCTTCAACGCCACACTGAGGAAGAACAGAGTGAGTAAGAAGAACGCCACGGCGATCGAGGACCACAGGGGATCGGTGAAACCTTCGCTGCCATTGACGGACAGGGCATAGCCGACCTCGAAGATGCCGGCGATGATCAGAGCGGCCCAGGGTCCACCCTTCGTCGTCGCAGTTTCGGCTGGCGGAGTGTGTGTTGGTGCCGTCGTCATAGATTCGGTCCTTTCAATACTGAGGAATCTCAATATCTGGGGGTCAGCGGCCGGTTAGGCCGCTGCTGAGAGGTTGAGTCCGACGACGCCGCCGATGACCACGGCGATGCCCGCGAACTTCCTCCAGGTCAACTGCTGGGAGAGGAACAGGGCGCCGACGATGACAATCCCGACGCCTGACAGTGAGGTCCACAGCGCGTATCCGACGCCGACGTCGAAGGTCAGCAGGGCGAGGCTGAGGAAGAAAGTAGCGATGGCGCCACTGACGAGGGTGGAGACGGTCCACCAGAGTTTGGTGAAGCCCTGTGCCTTACCTGCCGAGATGCCCACGGCGACCTCGAAGATGATCGCGATGCCTAAGAAGAGCCAGCTCATGATAGCGGTGTTCCTTTCGGTGGGGTGTCCGGCTGCGGGGATGCGCGACCGGAAGGGTGGAGGGTTAGATAACGAGTGAAGGGTTCGATGGCCCGTGCGACTGGCAGGGGCTGGAGGAGTGCGTCGCGCCGGGTGTCGGTGACGCCGAACGCGGGGTAACTGGCCAGGTAGTCGAATCCGTAAGCGGCAGCCTCGTCCCGGTCGGCGGCGACGTAGATGGCCTCAATACCGTGATTGATCGCGTACCGATAGCACAGTCCGCAGGGCTCGCCTGTGGCCAACAGCACCGTGCCGGTCAGTGTGTCGAGCCCGTGGGTGGCCATGGCCTCGCGCATGGCGACGACCTCAGCGTGGGCCATCGGATCACCGGTCTCGGCTACGCGGTTGACTCCGAATCTGGAGAGCATCTGGCCGGCCTTATTGACCACAACACCGACGAACGGCAACCCGCCGGCATTGACGTGATGGGTGCATGTTTCAATGGCTTGATCCATCACCGAGCGCAGTACGGTGTCTGTGGTGTTCATGATCGAGCCTCCGAACGGGTTGCTTCGGTGTGCTCGGTTTTCTGGTCGGTGAGCTGGTCGATGACCTTCTTCAACCGCCTCGCGCTGGGCACACCGCGCAGCACCTGGCCCTCGACCACCACGCCGGGCACCACATCCAGGCCCACCGTGCCCACCGCGTAGTCGTGATCAGCCCGCTGCCTCTGCCGGCGCTGCTCACTGCTCAGGGCCTCCTCGACCTCGGTCTGCTCTAGGCCGACGGAGGTGGCGACGTCGATGATGACTTCATCGAGTCCGATGTTGCGATCCTGCTGGAAGAACGCTGCGAACATCGCTTCGGTGTACTCCTGAGCCAGGCCCTGTTCTTGGGCCAGTTGCAGAACCATGAAGGCTTTCTCGGTGCGCGGCTGCGGGGAGATCGAGGGAAGGGCCATGGGTACCCCGACCCGCTCGGCCATCGGGTACACCGACTGCTGCCACACCCGTGGCAGGTACTCATCCTCAGGACGCAGTGTCGGCACCGGGGCCGGGCGCAGTTCGAAGGGGCGGATGGTGACGTTGACATCGCGGTCACGCTTGACCTCTTCGATGGCTGGTTCGACCAGGAAGCAGAAGGGGCAGACGTAGTCCACGAAGACATCGATCTGGGTGGTCATGACAAGGGTTTCCTTTCATGGGATTTATTAGTGCATGTACATGCAGGTATAAGTGTAGAGAGAGCTGCTGATGGAGGGTGGATCAGTCCGCGCTCAGGTGGTCAGTAGCGACTCGATCTCGTGCAGTGCGTAGCTGAGATGCCCCGCGTCGAGGTGCGGGAAATGGGTTGAGCTGTTCTCCAGAAGCTCGCGCACTCTCGCTGCGTAGGGGCCTTTGGCCTCACGCAGGAGGTCCTCGCCGGCTTCGGTGATGACAGCGTAAACGCCGCGCCCGTCGTCCTCGCAGACGTCCCGCTGTGCGTAGCCTTTAGTCTCCAGGCGGGTGACCAGTCGTGTGGCCGAGGTCTGGTTCAGTCCGACCTTCTGGGCCAGATGGTTGACCCGCAGCTCCTTCTCCGAGGTCTGGCTGACGAAGCTCAGGGCACGGAACTCGGTGAGCCCAACCCGGTAGGTGTTGCCCAGCCACTTGTCCAGACTCGCGTCCATCGCTGAGGCGAAGGCCGCGACCTTCGCCCACGTGATGCTGATGTCACTCGCGTGGGATGCTCCTGAAGTATCTACCTGCATGTGCATGCAATGACAGTACCACACTCGCTCGGATCGCAAGTCCGTTGCTCCGTACGCCGTGAGGCCGCGCCAATGGCTGTGTCGCCGGGCACCCTGGGTGACCTGAACGATCGCCGCCTTCAGTCCACATGGCTCTGCCAGAGATGCCGGATTCGGGCCACGGTTCGGGGCGCTTCGATGGCCAGGCTTTCTAGGACATCATCCTCAGCGGACTGGCTCCTGGTGCGTGCATGTGCGATGGCGCTGATCACACTGTCAAGCGCGTGGGGGTCCGCGTCGAGAAAGTTGGTGAGGAAGTCGTCAGGATGTTGTGCCGTGATCCCAACTGTGGATAAGGCATCGCTGGGGAAGTCCCGAAGGTTCTTGGTGATGATGTGCGTGGCTTGTGCGTTCATGGCAGCTGCTACGACGTGGCGGTCGTCGGGGTCAGGCAGGCTGATGCCTTGCAGGATGTCTTCGTCACCAGTGACTATGACGTCGCGGATGGAGTCGTTCATGAGCTGACGAGTGCGGGCGAGGCGAGTCTGATCGAGGTCGGGACGGTTTGTCCGAAGGTTGCGGAAGACCTCGTCAAGAATGAGGTGACTCCATTTGGGCTGGCAGAGTCCGGATAGGCCGACCCGAATCAGCACGTCGCGCAGAGTGGAGGGGTAAAGAACGCATGCGTCATAGACGACGACCTGGGCCATCAGGTGAGTTCGAGTTCGACAGTCTCGGCGGCAAGGGTGTCAGCGGCATCGGTGCGCCGGACGTTGTCGTTGCGTAGATAGTGGATTAGTGAGGCGGCATCGATACGTCGATGGCTGCCGACCATCCGATGGGTGATCTGCTCCGAATCGAGAAGCCTGATGAGGAAAGGGCGAGACACATTGAGTAGGTCTGCGGCCTGTTGGGTGGTTAACTCGGCTGAGGAAGGTACAACGGTGACCGCTTGGCCGTGCGCAAAGCTGTCGAGAATCTTCGTGAGTGCGGTCAGGGCCGCGCGCGGTACTTCAACGCTGCCGTGGGAATTCCCCACTTGTATCGGAACGTCGGACCCCAATGCTTCGGCGAGTCCTCTCAGTGCAGTAGCGGCAAGTTCGGTCTCTGCAGGTTCCGGAGTCAGCTGGGCTATCGTGGACATCTGCACTCCTCAGTGAAATAAACGAAGCAGGTGAAATAAGTCTACCTGGTGGGTCTCTCGGTCATACGGACGTTGCCCACGTCGAGTCCCTGCCTGCGTTCCCCGGAGAAGTCGTTGGGTCTCCTGGCGGGTGTGTGGCTGTCGGCCGCAGCCGACAGCCACACACCCGGGCGCTCAGTCCTCCAGGGTGAGGGTGAAGGTGGAGGTGTGGCTGCTGCCGTCATCGCCGTAGACGGTGATGGTCACCTCGAACACCCCGGCCTCGGCCGGCTCCCCGCCGATCGAACGCTCTGCTGAGGCATCGGCCTCATCCTGGATATCGCGCAGGTGCAGACCCTCCGGCAGGCCGTCCACCTGGACATCGGCGCTGTCCGTCGCCGGAATCTCCAGGGGCTCCATCTCCTCGCCTCGGGACACCGTCACATCCTCGATCGATGGTGCCGAGGCTGAGGGCCCCGGCTGCTCCGGGGGCACCTGCGGTTCCTCCGTCGGCTCGGGCGCCTCCGTCTCACGGTGGGTCTCAGCCTCCTCCGCGGCCTCTGCGAGATCCGTGCCCAGCAGCACCTGATCTGTGGAGACCGTGGTCTGCCGGGTGCTGATATCCACTGGGACGGTGAATTCATCGGTGCCGGGCAGATAACTGCGATTGCCGGTGTCATAGCCCATGGCTCCGTGCTCATCCAGCCGGGGCGAATAGGTGTTCACCGTCATCTGGGCAGCATCCATGTCGAACTGCAGCAGTCGCAGGAAGCCGGTGTTCCGCTCTCCGTCGATCTCATAGTTCTGATAATCCGCCAGCATCTCGAACACCGGCCCGCCCTCTCCCTGGCGGTTCACGTGCCACGCCGTGCCGTGGTAATGCCCGGAGAGCACCAGGAAGACGTTGTCATGGGGTTTGACGACCTGCTCCCGCAGCAGCAGCCCGCCTCCGCCGTAGCCGCCGATGTCAGGCTTCGCCGCATCCTGAGCATTCGAGGCACGCAGATAGGCGTGGCTGAGCACGATGGCGTCACGGTCGGGGAAGGCGCTGAGGATCTCCCCAGCCCACTGGCGCTGCGCATGGGTGTGCCCGTATGGCAGGTGCACGGCGATGAACTCCTGGCCGCCGGCGGAGAACAGATCGTAATGGGCGGAATTGTCGCCTTCGCGCCACGGCCCGCCGTAGGAGGCGTTCTCCCAGGACTGGGAGGCCTGCTCATACCGTTCGGCCGGGAAGTACTCGTTGAACAGGTGGTTGCCTTCGGTGCCCCACCAGTTGTCATGGTTGCCGGGCAGGATGCCGTTGGGCACCCCGGCGTCATCGAGGATGCTCTGCATCTGCGAGGCGAACTCGAACTCCTCGCGCGCCTGATCCTCGGAGTGGATCCCCGGCAGCATCCAGTTCTCGATGATGTCACCGGTGTGCCCGGTGTAGGCGATGTTCCGTTGTTCCGCGTTGTCTGCGATCCACTGCATCTGCGCACGGTAGGCCTCGGCGAAGCGGTCCTGGGCGGCAGCATCCAGCGTCTCGTCGACGGCGCCTTCGGAGAGGAACTGGGTGTCTGTGACGTGGGCGATGCTGAAGTCGTAGTCCTCCGGTGAGAGGAAATCCCCGGTGACCTCTTCTTCTCCGGGGATGCTGAACTCGGCCGATCCGGTGGTGAAGGGGTCCTCGGCGACGACGGCGAGACGCGCCTGCCCGTCGAGGGCGTGGGACTCATCCACCGGGCCTTCCAGAACCGTCTGCTCCGGTGCGCTGCCGGTGCTGCGGGAGACCTCCTCCCACTGCTCAGTCCCGGGGTTCCAGACGAGCAGTGCGACCTCACGCTGAGGATCCACAGTGCCTGTCCAACGCGCCGACTGCTCACCTCCGGGGTGCTCCAGGGCGAAGATCTGGTGCGGGGAGTCCTCAGCTTCAGTGGCCAGCTCCTCGCCGTCGGCCTCGGGCAGGGTGCCGTCGACGGAGTCGGCGGGGACGAAATTTGCGGACTCGGGGGAGGGCGGAAGATGGGCGGCGGCGCCTTCGGCCACAGCCTGGGCAGTGGCGGGGGAGTCGGCGTCGCCGGTGGCTTCCTGCTCGGCCTGCGGTGCCGCGGCGGCCGGAGCGGCGATGCTCAGCCCGAGTGTGAGCGCGGTCAGGGTCGTCAGATGTCTGGTGCTGCGAACAGAGTCGGGAGCAGTGCGAACACGGGGTGATGCCCAGGGGGCTGTCGTCTCTGAAGACATGATGCCCAAGGTAATGACCGCTGAGTAACGTAGGGCCAGGACGCCACGACCAATGGTGGAACGCACGGTGAACCGGCGTTCGCGCTGGGGAGAAACCCGGCCTGGCCGTTCGGCGCTTTCGACGCCGATAGGTACACTTGAGCATCAGGCGCAGAGTCTCTGCCGGATGTCCCGCCCCGCGCGGGTCTCCCGGGTCAGAACTGCTGTGCAGGTCTGAGACCGCAACCGGCAACTGAGGAGAACGGCCCGAGATATGTCCAACCCGATCTTCAACACGCAGGCCTTCCCGGACCAGTTCAACGAGAATAAGCGCCAGCGCAGCTTCACTCTGAACGGCCAGGGCCACGTCACCGAGAACACCCAGTACCCCGCGCAGGGACAGACCTACGCCCAGCAGCACGGGATGCCCGGTCAGCAGACGGGGCAGTACGGCCAGCAGGCCGGTGCCGAGCAGCTGCACCAGATGTACGGTCAGCCCTCGCCGTCCGGTCAGGACATGGGCCGGATGACCTTCGACGACGTCATCCGCAAGACGCTCATCAGCTTCGTGGTCGTCATGCTGGGCGCCGGGGTCTCGGTCACCGCGGGCGTCACCGCACCGGCCGTGCTGTACCCGCTGATGCTGGTCGGTGTCTTCGGCGGTCTGATCCTCGGCCTGGTCAACGCCTTCAAGCGCGAGCCCAATGTGGCCCTGATCCTGGCCTACAGTCTGACTCAGGGGCTGTTCATCGGTGCCTTCTCCTTCATTCTGGAGATGCAGTTCCCCGGCATCGTCGTGCAGGCCGTGGTGGCCACGCTGATCGTCTTCGGCACCATCCTGGCGCTGTTCAAGTCCGGTAAGGTCCGGGCCACCCCGAAGCTGACCAAGATGTTCATGGTGGCAGCGACCGCCTACCTCATCTTCTGCCTGGTGAACTTAGGCTTCATGCTGCTCGGCGGCACCAGCTCCATGTTCGGTCTGCGCACTGAGTTCAGCCCGTGGATCGGCTTGGCGATCGGCGCCCTGGCCATCCTGCTGGCCACCTACTCGCTGGTCATGGACTTCACCAACATCGACGAGGGCGTCAAGGCCGGTGTGGCCCAGCGCTACGGCTGGTCGGCGGCCTTCGGTCTGACGGTCTCCATCGTGTGGCTCTACATCGAGATCCTGCGCATCATCGCCATCATCCGGTCCATGGGAGACTGACGGCGGCGCGGCACGACGTACACCGCAGCGATACACACAGCGGACACACACCCTGCACAGCAAGCGGGTCTGCACCGAACCATCGGGTTCGGTGCAGACCCGCTTGCTGTCGGTTCGGGGACCCTCTGATGCTGTGTCAGGATGGTACGCATGACATCTGAACGAGAGCAGGTTCCCGCTGGTGCGCCCGCCCAGGCCGACACCCCGGAGGCGGCCCATGGGCCGGGGTGGGCCAGTGTGGCCCGGCATGGCCAGGACCCTGCCGTCCCGCGCCGGGAGCTGATGTCCGAGGAGCAGCGCATCCAAGAGGACATCCCCTGGGGCGTGCGGATCGCGGCCTCCTGGTCCTGGCGGGTGCTGATCATCCTGGCCTTCACCGGGGTGATGATCTGGCTGCTCTCCTATGTCTCCCTGGTGATCATCTCCCTGCTGATCGCCGCCCTGCTGGCCACGCTCATGCGCCCGGTGCACAACTTCTTCCGGATGCTGAAGTTCCCGGAGATCTTCGCGGCGATCAGCTCGATCATCGTGCTCATCGGTTTCGTCGCCGGACTGCTCTACCTGGTCGGTCAGGAGATCGTCCAGGGCTTCGCCGACATGGCGGGACAGGTCACTGAGGGTCTCACCGAACTGCTGAACATGGCTGAGGAGATCGCCTCCGGATTCGGCATGGAGCTCTCCTCAGACCAGCTGACCTCCTGGCTGCAGGAGCTGCAGTCGACGATCCAGGACAACTCCGGGGCCATCATGGGCGGGGCGATGAGCATCGGCTCCACCGCCGGGAACATCGTCACCGGGCTCATCCTCGCGCTGTTCACGCTGATCTTCTTCCTCTCCGACGGTCGCCGGATGTGGGACTTCTCGGTGAACTTCGTGCCGCGCAAGCACCGTCCCGCTGTCCACGGGGCCGGTCGCCGCGGCTGGCAGGCACTGTCCTCCTACGTGCGGGTCCAGGTCTTCGTCGCCGCCGTCGACGCCGTGGGCATCGGCGTCGGGGCGGCGATCCTCGGAGTGCCCTTGGCCCTGCCGGTGGCCGTGCTGGTCTTCCTCGGTGCCTTCATCCCGATCATCGGTGCAGTGCTTACCGGGGCCATCGCAGTGCTGCTGGCACTGGTGGCCAACGGTCTGGTCAATGCTCTGCTCATGCTCGGCGTGGTGCTGCTGGTCCAGCAGGTCGAATCCAATGTCCTCCAGCCGATCGTGATGGGCAAGGCTGTCAACATTCATCCGCTGCCGGTGGTGCTCGCAGTGACCGGCGGCACCCTGCTGCTGGGCATCGTCGGCGCCCTGTTCGCCGTTCCTGTGCTGGCGTTCCTCAACCGCGCGGTGCGCTATATCGCCAATGAGGAATGGCGCCGCGACGATGAAGCTATGGAGATGGACCGCAGGCTCCAGGAAGAGGGCGCCATCCAAGAGGTGGAGCAGGCGGAGCTGGAAGCTGAGGAGCGCGCGAAGCTAGCCGGGCTGAAGAACCGGATCAAAGCCTCAGTGCCCAGCCTGGCCGCCGGCTTCCATTCCCGCGGACATCACCAGGACGCCGAAGAGCAGGCCGATGAGGGCTCAGGCGGATCGAGCCGGACGGGTTCAACTGAGGCAGAGGACGCCGCTGAGGCTTCCGCGGAGGGTCCGCGCCGATCTGAGCCCGACGACTTCGGTGATGAAGAGGAGGGAGTCCGTGGCGAGGCCGGCGAGCAGGACGGGCGATGAGATGATGCAGAGCACCGCTGCCGAGGCCGCGCAGCACCTGGAACAGATGAGTGTCCAGCTCGAGGACATCGAGGCTGCCCAGCAGCTGCTCGACGGCGTCATCGTCCGCACCCCTTTGGAGCATTCCCGTGCACTGGGCCGGATGACCGGCGCCACAGTGCACCTGAAATGTGAAAACCTGCAGCGGGCCGGTTCTTTCAAGGTCCGCGGCGCTTATGTGCGCATGGCTCGGCTCACTGAGGAACAGAAGGCGTGCGGTGTGGTGGCCGCCTCCGCCGGAAACCACGCCCAGGGGGTCGCATTGGCGGCCAAGAAGCTCGGTATCCGGGCGACGGTCTACATGCCCCGCGGTGTGGCGCTGCCCAAACTGGCGGCGACCCGGGACCACGGGGCCGAAGTGGTGCTCCACGGGTCGAACGTCGATGAGGCTCTGGCCGAGGCCGAGCGCTTCGCCACCGAGACCGGTGCGGTGTTCATCCACCCGTTCAATAACGAGGACGTCGTCGCCGGGCAGGGGACCATCGGCTTGGAGATCCTGGATCAGCAGCCGGATGTGGACACTGTGATCACCAGCATCGGCGGGGGCGGCCTGCTGGCGGGCACTGCGGTGGCCATCAAGCAGGAGGCGGCGCGTCGTGGCCGTACGGTGCGGGTGATCGGCGTCCAGGCGGCCAATGCCGCCGCCTACCCGCCTTCGCTCGCCGCTGATGCGGTGGTGCCGCTGAAGGGTGTGCGCACCATCGCCGACGGCATCGCCGTCGGGCGTCCCGGGCAGATCCCCTTCGACATCATCCGTGAGCTCGTCGACGAGGTCGTCACCGTCAGCGAGGACTCGATCGCCCAGGCGCTGATCTTCCTGATGGAGCGCTCGAAGATGGTGGTCGAGCCCGCCGGTGCGGTCTCTGTGGCGGCGTTGCTGGAGGGCAAGCTCAAGGGGCTCGGCCTCAATCCACGCTCCGTGGTGGCCGTGCTCTCCGGCGGGAACATCGACCCGATGCTCATGCTCAAGGTCATCCAGCGGGGTCTCTCGGCCGCAGACCGTTTCCTGACGGTCAAGCTCATGCTCAAGGACCGCCCCGGTGAGCTGGCCACGATCTCGAAGATCATCTCCGACGCCGACGCCAACGTCACCGGCGTCGATCACTCACGGATCGGCGGGGCGCTGTCCATGGGAGACGTCTCGATCACCATCACCATGGAGACCAAGGGCACCGAGCACTCCCACCAGGTGCTCGACGACCTCCGCCACGCCGGCTATGAACCCATCGTGATGAACTGACGCGGGGTGAACTGAGTCCTGCCTGCCGCCGCTCCACCAGGATCTCGCCGTCTCACAGCGTCTGTGCCGCGACAGATATAAAAGGTATAAAAGATATAAAGCGCACAAAAGGTGCGTCGACGATAACAGCGCGCAGGGTGGGGCAGCGCGGCACCTGAGAGGGAGGCTAAATGTCGAGGAATCCCTTCAAACCCACTGCTGGTGCGACGCCCCCTGTGCTCGTGGGGCGTGAACCTGCTCTCGAGGAACTCGACGAAGCTCTGGACGACGGGGCCGGCTCTCCCTACCTGCTCCAGTTCGTCACTGGTGCGCGAGGTGCGGGTAAGACGGTGATGCTCACGGAGATGGGGCGTCGCGCGCGGGAACGCGGGTGGATCGTCGTCGATGAGACGGCGACCCCTGGGCTGCTGACACGGTTGACTCGTGCGGTGAGGCACCATCGAGAACAGCTCGGCAGTCCCGATCGATCCCGGATCTCGGGAGTCGGACTGAACATCCTGGGAACCGGCGGTGATGTCCGGATGGAGGGTGCACCGCGTGAGGCGCCTGATCTCCGTGATGAGATCGGCGCACTGTGTGACGCGATGGACCGCCACGACGGAGAGACCGGGCTCATCATCACCGTGGATGAGATCCACACCATCCGCCAAGAGGAGTTGGATGAGCTGGCGGCGATCATCCAGCACCTCATCCGGGAAGATCGCTCGGTGGGCCTGCTGATGGCAGGGATTCCCCAGGCGGTGGAGCAGATGATCGCCGACAACGCGCAGCGGCCCAAGGTCAGCACGTTCCTGCGTCGAGCGGAGCGCACGGTTCTGGAGCATGTGCCGCTGGCGGACGTCGCGGCGGCTTTCCAGCAGACGATCTCCGAAGGAGGCCGGAGCATCTCCGAAGAGGTGGCGTGGGAATGCGCGCGGGCGACGAGCGGATACCCCTTCATGATCCAGCTCGTCGGATTTCATACCTGGCGCGTCGGCCGAGAAGGGCCGGTGACCAGAGAGCACGTGACCCAGGGGAGGGCCAAAGCGCGGAAACGGTTGGGGGAGCTGGTCCACGC
Organism: Nesterenkonia aerolata; assembly: GCF_031470965.1. Taxonomy (NCBI): domain Bacteria; kingdom Bacillati; phylum Actinomycetota; class Actinomycetes; order Micrococcales; family Micrococcaceae; genus Nesterenkonia; species Nesterenkonia aerolata. Next base: position 120,524 of record NZ_JAVKGR010000003.1, read on the forward strand.
GCCGGCGCTGCGAGACCTCTCAGCCGTCGACCGCACGTTTCTGACGCATATGTCCGTCGATGATGGCCCCTCGAGATACGCCGATCTGCGCACGCGCATGGGTGAAACCCCGAACTACATCAGCGTGTATCGGGACAGGCTCATCCGTGCGGGTATGATCCAACCCTCTGCGGTCCACGGACATGTCGAGTTCGCGCTGCCGGAGCTCCGCGGCTACCTGAGGGAACATGCAGCGCAACTAGTGGCCGAAGTCAATGAGGACGATCAGGGCTGAGCTGGGCCGGTTCGACCGCTCACCTGGCCCGGCTCTGGAGTCTGCTCGACCAGCTCAGCCGGAGAACGGCTGTGCCGCGACGATCGTCACAGGGATGTCCTTGCCGTTGGGCGCGGCATAGGTGAGCTCATCGCCGACCTTATGGCCGTTGATGGCCTCACCGATGGGGGAGCGCAGCGAGTAGACGTCGAGGTCCGAGTCCCCGGCGATCTCCCGGTTGCCGAAGAGGAAGGTCATCTCGCTGCCGGCGATCTTCGCGGTGACCATCATGCCCGGCTCCACGACGCCGTCGTCGGCCGGAGCGTCACCCACGTAGGCGTGCTCCAGCAGGTCGGAGAGATAGCGGATACGGGCTTCAGCCTTGCCCTGCTCCTCCTTGGCCGCGTGGTAGCCGCCGTTCTCCTTGAGGTCGCCCTCTTCACGGGCGGCTTCGATGCGATCGACGATCTCCTGGCGACCCGGGCCGCTGAGGTGCTCCAGCTCGGCCTTGAGCCGGTCATACGCCTCCTGGGTCAGCCACTGCGAGTTCTCGTCGGTCTCGTGAGCGTTGGTCGCCACAGTCGTCTCTCCTCGTTGCGATACATGCAAAAAGACCCCGCCTGACAGGTGGGACGGCTCCGGACCTTCTGCCCGAGGCGCCCCCTGGCGGGGTGGTCGTGATGCGTTCCGATAAGCATAGTTGCTCAGCCGGGGCGCCTCAACGTGACGACGTGCCGGCTGGGGCGGCGTCCCTCGTTCAGAGCGTGAGGGCGAAGGCCGCGACGAACATCGCCAGCAGAGCCAGCGCGATCGGAGCGCGCATCCGGTAGAGCAGCGAATCCCGTCTCATCCCTCGACTCTCACCCCTCGACCTCCCAGCACTGGTCCACGATGCCGGTGACGGCCCGGTACTCGGTCCGCAGGTCCGTCTGGTAGTAGCGGCTGCGGTCTGCGGCGCCGGAGCCCTCGTCCTCCGGGCCGATGGTGACCGTGGTCGCCCCGACGACGGCGTAGGAGGAGTCCAGCGCGTGGATCATGCACTGGGCGGTGACGTCGAGATCCTTGGCGACTTCGTAGTCCACCGTCATTTCCGTGTCCGAGTGGATGGTGTACCCGACGTCCTTATAGGTCAGTTGCCCGGCGGCATTGCCGATCGCGAAATACACGGTCACCAGGACGGCCGCGAGCAGCGCGCCGATGATCAGCCACCGCCGAGTCCGTGGACTGGGTCCGGAGCCGGTGGTGCCGTAGCGTGCGGCGAGGGTGTCCTGAGTGGGCGTGTCCGTCATCGCGACTATTCTAGAGTGTCGGACCTGACCCTCGGACCGTGTTCCATCGCAGAAGACCTGATCGGAGTGCCCGTGACCCCATCTCCCCGCCCCGCCGAGAGCACGGCCGCTGAGGCATCGGCGGACGCCGTCTCCGCTGATCCTGCCTCCGCTCACCCTGTCTCCGCCGATTCTGTCTCCACCGATCCTGCACAGGTGGTCCGCACCGACTCGCATGCCGCACTGCATGGCCCCGAGTCCGGCCCTGAGACTGGCCTCGACGCAGGAGTCCCGGAGTCTTCCGGGCTGCGGATGCTCGCCGTCCACGCCCACCCGGACGACGAATCCTCCAAGGGTGCGGCGATGATGGCGGCCTATGCTGCGGCCGGAGCGCAGGTGATGGTGGCCACGGCCACCGGCGGTGAGGCCGGGGACCTGCTCAACCCCGCGGCAGAGTCGCCGCACAGCGACCGTGACCTCACCGGGCTGCGCCGCCTGGAGATGGCGGAGGCGATCGAGGCGCTCGGCGTCGAGCATGTCTGGCTCGGCTTCACCGATTCGGGACTGCCCGACGGCGACCCCATGCCGCCGCTGCCCTTCGGCACTTTCGCCACGCTGCCGATCGAGCAGGCCACCGCCCCGCTGGTGCGGCTGATCCGCCGGTTCCGCCCCCATGTGCTGATCTCCTATGACGAGAACGGCGGGTACCCGCATCCGGATCACATCATGAGCCATCGCATCTGCCTCGAGGCCTGGGAGCGCTCCGGCGACGGCAGCTTCTACCCGGACGCTGGGGAGCCGTGGGAGCCGCTGAAGCTCTATTACGACCGGGCCTTCAACCCGGCTCGGTTCCGCGCCATCCACGAGGCCATGGTTGAGGCCGGCATGGAGTCGCCCTTCGGGGAGCGGCTGCGTCGCTTCGAGGACGGAGACATGCCGTGGCGAGCATCCCATGAGACCACCACTCAGGTGCCCATCGGGGCCTTCCTGGAGCACCGAGACCGGGCACTTCTGGCTCACCGTACCCAGGTGGCACCGGACAGCTTCTTCTTCGCCACCCCGAACGACCTCATCCGCAAGATCTGGCCCTTTGACGACTATGTGCTCATCGAATCCCGGGTGCCGGCGCAGACCCCCGAGGATGATCTCTTCTCCGGAGTGCGTAGAATGGCCTCGCCGCAGGATCTCCTGTGACTCGCGACGCCATCTCCTCGTAAGGTGAGAGACTCCCCGTGCTTCATTTCCCGCTCCTGACCGATTTCTGGCCCGGAGGCGGCGGCCAGGACGACGGCCCCGCCCTGCGCGATGGCCTGGAGGAATCGGATATCACCCCAGGTATCGAGGGGTTCCTCTTCACTGCGCTGATCGTCGTGCTGCTCATCATCGTCATCCGTGACATGGTCAAGCGGATGCGTCGGATGAAGTACCGGGCCCAGCTGGAGGCCGAGGCCGAGGGGGAGGAACCGGAGTTCCCGGGCGAGGTGACTGCCGCGCAGATCAGTCAGGCCCAGCTGCAGGCACGGCAGGCCGCCGCCGCTGAGCGCTTCGGCGGAGCCGGTGCGGCTGAGGTCGGCCCTGACGGGGTTGCTTCTGATCGGGTCAGCTCTGCTGAGGCTGGTGCAGATCATGAGCTCACTGAGCCTGAGGGCACCGATGACGAACACGGTGAAGTCTCCCGGTGAGTGCCATGCCCACGCCTGACCCCACTGCGGAGCGTGAGGTTTGAGCCGCCGCGAACGTCTGGAGCGCCACCAGGTCTGGCTTTATCTCGGTGCCGCCGTGCTCGGAGTGGCCCTCGGACACCTGGCGCCGCGCCTGGCGCATCACGCAGAGGCGCTGATCTGGCCGATGCTGGCCGGGCTGCTCTTCACCACCTTCACCCAGACCCCGCTGCGCGAGATTCCCCGTGCCTGGGCGGACCGTAGGTTCCTGGGTGCTGCCATCACCGGCAACTTCGTGCTTCTGCCGGTTCTGGCCTTCGCCCTGACCAGGGTCTTCGACGACGGCGGCCCGGTGCAGATCGGCCTGCTGCTGGTGCTGCTGGTCCCGTGCACAGACTGGTTTCTGACCTTCACGCACTTGGGCCGCGGAGACACGGCCCGGGCTGCGGCGCTGACACCGCTGAACCTGGTGCTGCAGCTGGTGCTGCTGCCGCTCTACCTCTGGCTGATGACCGATCTCGGGGCCCTGTTCGTCGAGGGTGCCTCTTGGCTGGCCGCGGCGGCTGTGGTGATCATCCCACTGATCGCCGCGGTCCTGGTCGAACCGCTCCTGCGTGAGCCTGTGGATGGCCCGCGCCGGCGTGACCGGCTGGCAGGGTGGCCGGTGCCGCTGCTGGGCCTGGTGATCGTGGCGGTGGCGGCCTCCCAGGCGCAGGAGGTCATCGCCGCCGCGGGCGCCCTGCCGCTGGTGGTCGTGGTCTCGGCGGTGTTCCTGGTACTGGCCGTCGGCGTTGCCATGCTGCTCGGCGCGCTCTGGGCCCTGCCGGTGCCGGTGCGCAGGACGCTGGCCTTCTCCTTCGCCACCCGCAACTCGTTTATCGTGCTGCCGCTGGCCCTGGCGCTGCCCCTGGGGTGGGAGATCGCCGCCGTCGTGGTGGTCGCGCAGTCGCTGGTGGAGCTGCTGGGCATGATCCTCATGCTCCGCCTCATCCCCGGGCTCGTGTTCCCGCAGCGGTGAACACCCCTCTGCCGATGTGACCGACGACACGTTACTGTAGGGTCATGTCTTCTCGTCTCGCTGATGCCTCCAGCCTGTATCTGAGACAGCATGCACAGGATCCGGTCGACTGGTTCCCCTGGGGTGCGCAGGCTTTCGACGAGGCGCGGCGACGCGATGTGCCCGTCTTCGTCTCCATCGGCTACGCCGCCTGCCACTGGTGCCATGTGATGGCCGAGGAGAGCTTCCGGGATGCCGGCATCGCCGCTCAGCTGGCCGCTGACTTCGTCGCCGTGAAAGTGGACCGGGAGGAGCACCCCGACGTCGACGGGGTCTACATGGCCGCCACTCAGGCCCTGACCGGTCACGGCGGGTGGCCGATGAGCGTGTTCCTGCTGCCGGACGGGCGAGTCTTCCACGCCGGCACCTATTTTCCGGCCCGCCGCCGCGGCTCCGTGCCCTCGTTCTCCGAGGTGCTCGACTCTGTGCGTCAGACCTGGACCACCCGGCGTGCGGAGGTGGAGCGCTCGGCCGGGGAGATCGCTCAGGCGCTGGGGCGTCAGCGCATGCAGCAGGCCGCACTGGCCACTGTGATCCCCTCCGATGCGGCGGGGGAGGACCGTTCCGGGAACCAGGTCCGGGAGCTTGCCGACCAGGCACTGGCGGCGCTGGCTGAGGACGAGGACCGTGACTACGGCGGCTACGGCGGTTCTCCGAAGTTTCCGCCCTCACCGCTGCTGGGCATGCTCTTGGACCAGGCCGCCCGCGGTGATGAGCAGGCCGCGGGCCAGGCGGCGCGGACGCTGACAGCGATGGGGCGCTCGGCGCTGTGTGACCAGGTCGACGGCGGGTTCAGCCGCTACGCCACCGATCGGGCCTGGGCGCTGCCGCATTTCGAGAAGATGCTGGTGGACAACGCCCAGCTGCTGGGCCACTATGCCCGTCTGGCGGTGCTGCCGGCATCTGTGCTGGCTTCCGCCGGGCTGCCTCCCGGGGTCCGGGACCTCCGGACCGATGCTGAGCGGACCGCACAGGCCACCGCCCAATGGATGCGACGGCGCCTGCTCACCGATGACGGCCTGCTCGCCTCCTCCCTCGACGCCGATGTCCACTTAGCCGACGGCAGCACGGCTGAAGGGGCGACCTACGTGGTCACCGACGATCAGCTGCGCGCCACCGCCCAGGCTGTGGGGCTCACTCAGGAGCAGGGCCAGCGGCTGGTAGAGCTCAACGCCGGTATTCCGGTCGAGCAGGTGGAGGCCTCGGCGGCCACCGGGGCCACCCCTCGGACGGTGCATTTCGCCGCACCGCTGACAACTGATGACCGGGCCCTCTGGGAACCGGTGGCTGAGGACCTGCGCCGCCAGCGGCAGGATGCGCCTCAGCCGAGCCGGGACGAGAAGGTCGTCACCGCGTGGAACGCGATGGCCGTGCGGGCCTTGGCCGAGGCCGGAGCCTGCCTGGAGGATGAGGCACTGGTCAGCTTCGCGGTGAGTCTGGGTCAGCGGCTCTGGGAGCTTCACGTCGTCCAGGAACCAGGGCGCGCAGGCGTCCTGCAGGTGCGTCGGATCTCCTACGCCGGGACCGCTGAGCCCCACCCCGGGACGCTGGGGGACTGGTCGCAGCTGGCCTCGGCCTGCTTCGCCCTGGCCTCGGTCAGCGACCATCAGGAAGCAGCGGTCTGGCGGGACCGCGGACACCGGGTGCTCAGCGGTGCGCTCGCCGAGTTCCTGCGCCGGGCGCCTGACGGCACACCGGTGCTGCTGGAAGCGTTGGATGAGGACGGCCTGCTGCGCACCGCCCAGCAGGCCCCGCTGTTGGCGGCTCCCTTGGACGACGCCGAGCCCAGTCCCGTCGCCGCCCTGGCGTTCGCGCTGCAGTCCGCGGAGGCCCTGGGCGTCACCGTGACTGACGCGGAGGCAGAGCAGGTGCTGGAGGTCTCCGAGGTGCTGCGGCATCTGCCACTGGTGGCGCCTAAGGCGCCGGTGGTGGTCGGGGCGAGTCTGCAGGTCGCTCTGCGGCGCGCCCGGGGTTCAGCCGCCCTGCGTCTGAGCCCCGCCGGTGCGGCATCCCCAGGCGCGGGAGGTGGCTTGTCCCGGGCGGCCGTGCGTCGTCTCGGTGCGCTCTACGGTGTGCCCGTCGAGCCGGAGACCGACACCGGCGCGGGTCAGAGCGCGGGGGAGACAGCGGGTCAGGGTGCGGGCGATGTCGTCGTCGGGCTCTGCCTCAACGCTCCCGAGGCGAGGGTGTGCCTGCCGCCCGTCGGCGACGAACCCGAGCTGGTGGCTTCTTTGCAGGTCGCCTCTGCGCAGGATCAGCTTGGTCAGCCGCCGAGCAGGGCGAACATGATGGCGATGTAGTGGCAGATGAAGCCGACGAGGGTGCAGGCGTGGAAGAGCTCGTGGAAGCCGAACCACTCCAGGGAGATGTTCGGCCGCTTCAGCCCGTAGAAGAACGCCCCGGTGATGTACGCGGCACCGCCTACGCATACGAGGATCGCTGAGACCGTATTGGCGGCGAAGAAGTCCCCGATGAAGATCACAGCGGCCAGGCCCAGCAGCACGTAGACCGGCACGTAGAGCGCACGCGGCGCCGTGGTCCAGAACAGGCGGAAGGCCACTCCGCCCAGGGCGCCGATCCACACTCCGCTCAGCAGCATCACATCTTTGGGCTCGGGGAGCAGGGCCAGCGTCAGCGGAGTGTAGGTGCCGGCGATGATGAGCATGATGTTGGTGTGATCCAGCCGTTTGAGCAGCAGCGCGGTCCGTGGTGACCAGCGGCCCAAATGGTAGGTGGCCGAGACGGCGAAGAGCAGCAGTCCGGTGATCGCGTAGATCGTGGAGGCGGCGGTCAGCGCACCGCTGGGGGAGAGCACGATGAGCACGATGCCGGCAGCCAGGGCCAGGGGCACCATCCCGGCATGCAGCCAGCCGCGCATCTTCGGCTTCATCGGGATATCGGAGTCGAAGAGCCGATCCGCCGGGGCGACGGCGTCCTCTGGGATGTGCTCGCTCGCGTGATCGGTGGCGGATGAGGAGAGCGTCTCATGCGAATCAGTGCCCAGTGGTGCCATGGCCGCAGTCTACTCTGCGCATATGACCTGTCAGTAACTTCATGGTGTCAGGGGACCGCCGTCCTGCCAGCGGCTCAGACGCACGCGGTACCGTGGAGGCGTTCGAAGCCATGAGGCAGGCCAGCACGTGACAGAGAGCTTCAGAGGCGAAAGAGAGTTTCGGAGACAAAGGGGGCGAGATGCGGCTGCAGAATCTGCTCTACCGCGCCTATGAGGCGCGGCTGCAGCGCGAGCTGCCGGAAGAGCGGATGCCGCAGCACATCGGCGTCGTCGTTGACGGCAACCGGCGGTGGGCGCGGCTGGCAGGCGGCTCCACATCTGAGGGCCACGCCGCCGGTGCCCGTCGCATTGTGGAGTTCATCGGCTGGTGTGCGGAGCTGAAGATCCCCACGGTCACCCTGTACATGCTCTCGACGGACAATATGAGCCGCTCGGCCGAGGAGCTGGAGAAGCTGACCGAGATCATCGGCGACACGCTCAACAGCCTGGCTGAGTCTCGGCCCGGCGGGCGGCCGGTGCAGGTGCATCCGGTCGGTGCACCGGAACTGTTGCCCCAGACCTTGGCCGCCCGGCTGCATGAGATCAGCGGTCCGCAGCAGGACCCAGCGGTGCACGTCAACGTCGCCGTCGGCTACGGTGGCCGCCGGGAGATCGTCGATGCGGTGCGGGAGCTGCTGCGAGAAGCCGACCAGGCCGGGCGCACTCCGGGGGAGGTTGCGGAGAGCCTGAGCCCGGCCGATATCTCCTCGAAGCTCTATACCCGCGGCCAGCCGGACCCGGACCTGATCATCCGCACCTCCGGGGAGCAGCGGCTCTCGGGCTTCCTCATGTGGCAGTCGGCCTATTCCGAGTTCTACTTCTGCGAGGCGCTCTGGCCGGATTTCCGCCGCGTGGACTTCCTGCGCGCCCTGCGCGACTATTCGCGCCGTGGACGCCGCTTCGGTGGATAAGTCGAATAACTCTTGCACTTAACTCCTGCACCTCAGTCCTGCACCGGACGGCGAGCAGTCGATGAGAGGTCACGGCGAGGTGCGGCAGCGGTGCCGAGGGGCGGGGTGTCACAGGGAATTCACTCGGCTGTCACGTCATGTGGCTGTGTCGTCGATGCCCACGGGGTCGGGCGAGTCTACGCTGAAGATGTCAGCACCCCTGACCGGAGAGGCTTTCGATGCCGATGACGTCGGAACATCGAGCGCAGGGGTCGGACCGGCCCCGCGGCCGCTCTGACCACCACCGATCGATGCGCGGGGCCTGTGCGCCCCGGGTCTGGAGTCACCGTGACCGCTGTCAGCACCTCCCAGGACGCCTTGGCCACTGAGACCGCCGAGCCGGTCCTCTCACCCACCGACGACGTCGATGCCGTCGTCGCTGGGGCTGTCGCGCAGAAGACCTACATCCTGGACACCTCGGTTCTGCTCTCCGACCCCCGAGCGATCACCCGGTTCGCCGAACACGACGTCGTCGTCCCGGTGGTCGTGATCTCTGAGCTGGAGCACAAACGCCACGATTCCGAACTGGGCTACTATGCGCGGTCCGCGCTGCGGCTGCTGGACGAGCTGCGGATCACCCACGGAACCCTGAACCGGCCGGTGTCGCTGAACCAGGAGGGCGGCACACTGCTGGTGGAGCTCAACCACATATCCCTGGAGGTGCTGCCGCACGGATTCCGCGGCAGTGATAACGACTCCCGCATCCTGGCGGTGGCCAAGAGCTTCGCCGATGAGGGCCGCGACGTCACCGTGGTGTCGAAGGACCTGCCGATGCGGGTGAAGGCCTCAGCGATGGGGCTCGACGCCGACGAATACCGCAACGAATGGGTGGCCGACTCCGGCTGGACCGGCTTGGAGACGGTGAGCGTCACCGATGAGGAGCTCTCCACGCTGTACTCCACGGAGCGGGCCACGCTGGAGCAGGCGCAGGGCCTGCCGACGAACACCGGGCTGGTGATGCAGTCAGGCACCGGTTCCGCGCTCGGACGGCTGCACGCCGACGGTGAGGTCCACCTGGTGCGCGGGGATTCGGACGTCTTCGGCCTCTACGGCCGCTCGGCGGAGCAGCGGCTGGCCATCGATATGCTCCGGGATTCCGAGGTCGGCATCGTCTCCCTGGGCGGCCGCGCGGGAACGGGGAAGTCTGCGCTGGCCCTGTGCGCCGGGCTGGAGGCGGTGCTGGAGCGCAACGAGCATAAGCGGATCATCGTCTTCCGTCCGCTCTACGCCGTCGGCGGCCAGGAGCTGGGCTACCTGCCCGGTTCGGAGGCGGAGAAGATGAACCCCTGGGGCCAGGCCGTCTATGACACCTTGGGTGCGGTGGTCTCGGAGAACGTGCTCGACGAGGTGGTCTCCCGCGGACTGCTGGAGGTGCTGCCGCTGACCCACATCCGGGGGCGCTCGCTGCACGATGCCTTTGTGATCGTCGATGAGGCGCAGTCCCTGGAGCGCAATGTGCTGCTGACGGTGATGAGCCGGATGGGGCAACATTCGAAGATCGTGCTCACCCATGATGTCGCTCAGCGCGACAACCTGCGGGTGGGCAGGCACGATGGGATCGCCGCGGTGGTGGAGATCCTCAAGGGCAACCCGCTGTTCGGCCACACGACGCTGACCCGTTCGGAGCGTTCGCGGATCGCCGCCCTGGTGACGGATCTGCTCGAAGAGCACTGACGGAGCACTGACAGGGCGCTGACAGGGCGCTGACAGGGCGCTGACTCTGAGACCGACCCCGGCCCTCAGTCTGCGGCCTCTCCGGTGTGACCCCTCAGGCCTCGTTCCCTCTGCGGAGCGGGGCCTGAGGGGTCAGCGGTATTTGTCCAGCTTCTTGGCGTATTTCAGGGCACGGCGGTGTTCCCGCTCGGCACGGATCTGCCGGGTGCTGCCCAGTGCTGCGATGACTCCGCCGGCGGCACCGGCCAGGTGACCTGTCCAGGAGATGCCGCTCTGCGGCAGCAGCCCGATGAGGAACGGCACCAGGTAACCGGCCAGCACCAGCAGGGCGGCGAGGATCGGCAGCGGACGCCGCGCGGCCCAGCCATAGACCACCAGGAAGGTGGCGTAGCCGTAGACGAGGATCGAGGCGCCGATATGCACTCCGGGTGTGCCGATCACCCAGAGCACCGCTGTGCCGAGCAGCCAGAGCATAGTGGTGATCTTCATCAGCTTGCCGGTGACGACGGCGGCGATCGCCCCGAGGATCAGCAGGGCCACTGAATTGCCGATCAGGTGGGTCCAACCGCCGTGCAGCACCGGGGCGAAGAGGATGCCGGTCAGCCCCTCGAGGCTGCGTGGACGCAGACCGAGCGTGGTGCTGAGCCAGCCGCCGCTGATGAAGTTCACCACGTGCAGCCCCCACATCACTGCCAGCAGGATCAGCAGCGGAGTCATGATGCCCAGAGTGCCGCTGCGGGCGTCACGGGCGATGGCGCCCCAGGAGTCCCCGGGGCTCTCGTCTCCAGGGGTGGGGTCGAGGGTGCGGGCCACAGAAGCCTCCCGGTGCTGGTGGGTCAGGGCCGACGGCGAACTGCTTGGTGAGCTGTTCGGAGCTTCCAGTCTACCGAGCACGCCGCACCGCCGGATGCCGTCCCGGGCGCTGTTCAGTCTCCTCCACAGCCGCCGTCTATCCGGTGTCTATGCCCTGTCTATGCCCTGGCGTATTCCACAACGCCGCAGCCGACGCCGGCGTCACGGCTGTCCGCGGCCTAGAGTGAGCTCTGTGATCGGACTGCTCGGTGAGATGTTCAGCTCCGGCGGTGCTGCCGTCGTAGGGGCTGTGGTGCTGTTGCTGGGGCTGGTGGGCTCTGCGGTGTGTGCTGCGGCGCTGGCGGTGGTGGATCTGCGGGAGCACCGCCTGCCGAACCGTATCGTCTACCCGTGGACGCTGGCCTCAGTGCTGCTCCTGCTGGTGGTCGCGGCCAGCGGTGATGAGATCGGCTCCTGGGTCCGTGCGCTGCTCGCCGGTGTGGTGTGGTCCTCGTGTTTTCTTGTGGTGAAGCTGATTCACCCGCCGTCGATCGGCATGGGGGATGTGAAACTCGTACTTGGTCTGGGGCTGTGGACCGGGTTCCTCGGATGGGGCGCTGTCCTCGCGGCTGTGATGCTGTCCTTCCTCCTCGGTGGAGTGGTCTCCGTCATGTTGGTACTCACCCGACGTGCCGGGCGCCGCACCCGGATCCCCTTCGGCCCGTTCCTGCTTGTGGGCTCCGGGTTGGTTCTGGTCCTCTGGTGAGGTTTCGGTCCTATGGTGAACTGATAGAGATGATCGCGTCTGGAGGAGCCCGCCGTGCCCACACCTGATTTCATCCGTGAGCTGCGCACCCATATCGGCACCGCTGAGCTGTGGATCCCAGCGGTCCGGGGCGTGGTGGTCCGGCGCAGCGGAGCCGAGCCGGAAGTGCTCATGGTCCGGCGCAGCGATTCCGGCCGGTGGACGGTGACCTCCGGAATCCTCGACCCCGGCGAGCAGCCAGCTGAGGGCGCGGTCCGCGAGATCGAGGAGGAGACGGCCGTGCAGGCCCGCCCCGTGCGCGTGGCCGGGGTCTTCGCCACTCACCTGGTGCAGTACCCGCACGGTGATCAGTGCCGATACCTGGATACGGTCCTGGAGATGGAGCCTCTCGGCGGGACTCCGAGGGTCAATGATGACGAGTCCGTCGACGTCGGCTGGTTCCCGGTCTCCGCGCTGCCGGAGCCGATCAACGACGATCAGCGCATGGTCATCAGCTGGGCCGTCGACGCCGGGGCGCCGGCACGCTTCTTCACCGGGACGCCATGACACACCAGCACCGGCCCCGTTTCCCCGTGTCAGGCAGGGTTCTGAGACGGGGAAACGGGGCCGGTGGTGCTGTGCCGGTGTCGGCAGTTCAGCGCAGACTGATCAGCCGGGCTGGGTCATGGACTTCACGTCCAAAGCGGAGTCCAGCTGCTCCTCGGTGAGCTCACCACGCTCCAGGTAACCGAGCTCGACGACGGCCTCGCGCACGGTCTTCTTCTCGGTGACCGCGTATTTGGCGATCTTCGCCGCGGCCTCATAGCCGATGTGCTTGTTCAGCGGCGTGACCACAGAGGGGGAGGCCCCTGCGAAGAAGCCGCAGCGCTCCTCGTCGGCGGTCAGGCCGGAGATCATCTTATCGGCCATCACGTAGCTGGTGTTGGTCAGCAGACGGATCGACTCGAGCAGGTTCGCCGCCATAACCGGGATGCCGACGTTGAGCTCGAAGGCTCCGTTGGTCGAGGACAGCGCCACAGTGGTGTCATTGCCGATGACCTGCGCGCAGACCTGGATGGCGGATTCGCAGATGACCGGGTTCACCTTGCCGGGCATGATCGAGGAGCCGGGCTGCAGGTCCGGGATCCGCAGCTCGCCGAGACCGGTGTTCGGTCCGGAGCCCATCCAGCGGAGGTCGTTGTTGATCTTCATCAGCGAGTAGGCGATGGTGCGCAGCTGGCCGGAGGCCTCGACCAGACCGTCGCGGTTGGCCTGGGCCTCGAAGTGGTCGCGGGCCTCGGTCAGCGGCAGGCCGGTGTCCTCAGCCAGGTGACGAATGGCCTTCTCCGCGAAGCCGATCGGGGTGTTGATGCCGGTGCCGACGGCGGTGCCGCCCAGCGGGACCTCGGCCACCCGCGGCAGGGCCGCGTTGATGCGTTCGATCCCGTAGCGGATCTGCGCGGCGTAGCCGGAGAACTCCTGGCCGAGAGTGACCGGGGTGGCATCCATCAGGTGGGTGCGCCCGGACTTCACCACATCCTTGAACTCTTCGGCCTTGGCCTCCAGCGCCTTGGCCAGGTGGGTCAGGGCGGGGGTGAGGTCATTGATCAGTGCCGAGGTGGCCGCCACGTGCACTGAGGTGGGGAAGACGTCGTTCGAGGACTGGGACGCGTTGACGTGGTCGTTGGGGTGGACTTCCTTGTCCGAGCCCTTCGCCTTCAGCGAGCGGTTAGCCAGCGTGGCCAGCACCTCGTTGGTGTTCATATTGGAGGAGGTCCCGGAGCCGGTCTGGAACACGTCGATGGGGAAGTGCTCGTCGAGGGCTCCGGACTCGACCTGCTCAGCGGCGGAGGCGATCGCCTCGGCCAGCTCCTGATCGAGGACGCCGAGTTCGACGTTGGCGCGGGCCGCGGCCTTCTTCACCCGGGCGAGGGCTTCGATGTGGGCGCGCTCCAGAGTGCGCCCGGAGATCGGGAAGTTCTCCACCGCGCGCTGGGTCTGTGCGCGGTAGAGCGCGTGGGCGGGAACCTTCACCTCGCCCATCGTGTCGTGCTCGATACGGTATTCGGTCTCAGCTGAGTTCTCAGTCATAGGGCCATTCTATGGAGGTGTCCGGTGGTCGCCACCCCTCGTAGTGCCACTGTGAAGTCGGCACTACCCTGAAGCGGCGAAGCAGCGACCACCGGCTACGCGGTCTCAGTTCACTGCGGACGCAGACGCAGCGCATCCATCCCGCCGTCGACGGCCAGACACACCCCCACGCTGGAGCGGTTCTGTGGATCCGCCAGATAGGCGACTGCGCGGGCGACCTCCTCGGCGCTGACAAGCCTGCCGTGCGGCTGGCGAGCCTCCAGCGCGGCCCGTTCGGCCGCCGGGTCCTCCGCCTGGGAGAGCAGCCGGCCGATCCACGGGGTATCAGCAGTGCCCGGAGCCACACAGTTGACTCGGATGCCCTCGCGGACGTGATCGGCGGCCATCGCCTGAGTCATCGACAGCACCGCTCCCTTCGTCGCCGAGTACAGCACCCGTTGGGGCAGGCCCGCAGTGGAGGCGATGGAGGCGGTATTGGTGATCGAGGCGGCGTCGGAGCGGCGCAGAGAGGGCAGTGCCGCGCGGGCCACCCGTGCCATGCCGACGACGTTGATGTTCCAGGCGCGCATCCACTCCTCATCGGAGTTGGCGGTGACATCACCCTGGGCGCCGATGCCGGCGTTGTTGACCACGATATCGATCCCACCGGCCTCCTCAGCGGCCGCGGCGACGGCACGCTCCACAGACTCGGTATCGGAGACGTCGCACTGCTGCCACCGGTGCGCAGTCGAGGCGGCGTCAGGGGCGACAAGATCGAGCACGGTGACCGTCGCACCCTCCTGGGAAAGGAGCTCGGCGATGGCGGCCCCGATGCCCGAGGCGCCTCCGGTGACGACTGCGGACCGTCCGGTGAAACGTGTACTCATCGGGTCTCCTCCCACTGACGGTACTGCTGACGCTGTCGGCCCAGCCCCTCGATCTCCACTTCGACCACATCACCGTCGCCGATGTAGGGGAAGCGACCCGAGAGCGCCACACCCTGCGGGGTGCCCGTGGAGATGACATCTCCGGGCTCCAGGCGCATGTACTGGGAAAGGTCCCGGACGATCTCGGCGCAGTCGAAGATCATGTCTGAGGTGCGCGAGTCCTGACGGGGCTCGCCGTTGACCCAGGAACGCAGCCGGACGTCGGAGGGATCGAACTCGTCGGCGGTGGCGATCCACGGGCCCAGCGGCATATAGCCGGGGCTGCACTTGCCCTTGCTCCACTGTCCGCCGGAGTCCTCCAGCTGGAAGGTCCGCTCGGAGAGGTCATTGGCCAGCACGTAACCACCGATGCAGGCCGCGGCCTCATCCCGTGAGGTGCAGTATTCGGCCGGTGCACCGATGACGATGCCCAGTTCCACCTCCCAGTCGGTCTTCTGAGAACCCCGGGCGATCGTCACCTCATCATCCGGTCCGACCACGGTGTTCGGGGTCTTCAGGAAGATGATGGGCCGCTGCGGCGGCTCCGCACCGGATTCGGCCGCATGGGCGGCATAGTTCTGCCCGATGCAGATCACCGCAGAGGGTGCGGTGACGGGGGAGCCGTATCGGGACAGTGTCTGTGGATCCACCTCTGCCAGCGCGCCCTCGGCCACCAGGGTCCGCAGCCGTGACGGACCGTCTCCGGCCCAGAACGCCGGGCCGAAGTCGCCGACCGGTGAGGCATCGTAGAGTGTGCCGTCGATCTCGGCCAGCGGTGTCTCCTGCCCGCGGGCACCGCGTCTGAACAGTCTCATGCGTCCTCCTTCAGCAGGCCGCGTGCCTGCAGGTCGTTCCAGAAATCCTCGGGGATGGGGGTGTCGAAAAGGTCCAGATTGCGCTGGACATGTGCCGGACTGCGCATCCCGGCCATCACATTGACCACCGCCGGATGCCGCATCGGGAAGGCCAGGGCGGCACCCGGCAGCGTGACCGCGTGCTCTCGGGCGACGGCTGCCAGCTCTCGGGCGCGGTCAAGCATGTGCTGCGGGGCCGGACCGTAGTCGTACCATGCCTCAGCAGGCGGTTCTTCTCGGGCCAGCAGGCCCGAGTTGAACACGCTGACCGCGACCACGCCCACCTGTTCACGCAGGCATGCCGACATCAGCCCGATCTGCTCCTGCTCAAGCAGTGTGTATCGGCCGGAGACCATGAGCAGATCCGGGGAGGCATGATCGACGAAGCGGCGCAGCATCGCCGCATCCTTGGAGCCGACGCCCCAGGCACTGATCACCCCCTCGTCCCGCATCCGCTCCAAGGCCGGCACTGCACCGGTCAGTGCCTCATCGAAGCGGTCGTCAGGCTCCTCCGGGTCATGGATCCAGACGATGTCCACGGAGTCGGTGCCCAGCCTGAGCAGGGACTCCTCAAGACTGCGCAGAGTGCCCTCAGCGGTGTAGTCCCTGACCCGGAGCAGGTCGTCGGGGACGTGGAATCCATTGTGTGCATCGGAACCGGTGGGGGCGGGGTTCTCCCGCAGCAGACGCCCGACCTTGGTGGAGACTACGGATTCCTCGCGGGGCCGAGACGCCAGAGCCCGGCCAAGACGTCGTTCGGAGAGCCCGAGGCCGTAGTGCGGTGCGGTATCGAAGTACCTCAGGCCGCGTTCCCAGGCGAGCTCAACAGCCTGCAGACAGGAGTCCTCCTCGGTGGGGCGCCCGAGGTTGCCGAATTGCGCGGCGCCGACTCCGAGCGTGCTGAACGCCGTGCGGACCTTGGCCGGAAGCCGGCGGAGAATCTCAGACCGTGCCGTGTCAGAGGCGTTAGGTTCGTGGGTGCTGGTCATCCTCGCCTCCGATAGGTCAGTGCTGCCGTGGTCTCGGTGATCTGTTCTCGCCAGGGTGAGGGGATCAGCCCGTCAAGGCGAAAGAACCATTCCCTGGCCTCCCCGCTGACCGGGGAGTCGCTGCCGGTCAGACAGCGCTCTGGTCCGAAGACCTCGATCGCGTGCTCGATGAGCGGTGCGGTGAACTCGTCTAGGGCAGCCCGATCTGCGGCCTCCGCCGGGAGCCCGGAGAGTTTGCACCGCAGCTGCGGAAGTTCCGCGAGCCGGGCGAGATCCTCGAACCACTGATCCAGTGCCGTTCCCTGCTGCAGCGGTGGCTTGCCGAGGTGGTCCAAGACGACGGTGACCTCGGGGTGATCTGTGAGGACTCGGGTCAGTGCGGGAAGCTCCCAGGCCCGTACGCAGGCGTCGAAGGGCAGGCCGACCTCGGCCACGACACCCAGCAGCTGGTGCAGGGCAGATGATCCCCCGGGACCTTCTGCGGCCTCACTCAGCAGCGCGTCGTCCTGGAGCACATGACGGATGCCCACGACATCCGGTACCTGCGCCAGCTGACGGATCGTCTGCGCGGCGTGCGCGGACCGGGGATCGACGCCTGCGATGATCCCATACACGCGAGGGTCGTTCTGGGCACGGTGGATCAGCCACTGAGCCTCCTGTGCCGGATCGTCAGCATCGGCCTCGACGAGGATGAACCGGTGGTCGGCCGGGCTCTCGGGGATCTCTGCGCGGGCGGGAAGGCCAGCCTCGGCGATCCAGCCGATGCTCACCTCGGAGGTGTACCAGATGTGCAGATGCGCGTCGATCATCACGGCACCCCCACTGTCAGCAGCAGGTTCGCGTAGGGCCGGACTTCACCGGTGGCGATGAGCAGACAGAGGTCCTCGCCGCGGCAGGCAGCGTAGAACTCATTGCGGGGAAGTCCGGACCACGCCACGTGCTCCCCGCTGCCATGGCGGCGGTCCTGGAGCTGCGACTGGAACTCACGCACTGGCGCAGATGTGCCGCCGTCGGCGGTGAGCATGAAGGTGGCAGCCTCCACGTGCACCGTCTCAGCCACCAGGCCCAGGACGTCCGCCGCGGGCACCAGCCCTGCCGTGAGATTCAGATACACCCGCGGGACGTGCCGTGAGGCACCGGTGGCATGCGGATACAGGGCATCGGCGATGAGCACCTGCGAGCCGTGCCCGGCCGCGGCCAGCGCGCCGAGCAGCCCCGGGTGGGTCAGCGGGCCGCGGATCACGCCGGTGCCTCCTGAGTGCGCCGGACCCACTCCGTACCGTGGGGCCAGGCCCAGGCCGCCAGGGATTCAGTGCGGATCTCGGAGGAGTACCCCGGTGCTTGGGGCAGCGTGTAGGCGCCGTCGCGGACGATGCTGGGATCCACGAAGTGCTCGTGGAGGTGATCGACGAACTCAGCCACCCGGCCCTCCACCGGCCCGGAGACGGCGATGTAGTCGATCATCACCAGGTGGTTGACCAACTCGCAGAGCCCGACGCCGCCGGCGTGCGGACACACCGGTTTGCCGTACTTCTTCGCCAGCAGCAGCACGGGGATGATCTCGTTGATGCTGGCCAAACGGCAGGAGTCGATCTGCACGAAGTCCACCGCATCGGCCTGCAGCAGCTGCTTGAACAGCACCCGGTTCATGCCGTGCTCGCCGGTGGCCACTCCGATGCCCTCAGGACGCACGGCCTCCGCCACGGCACGGTGACCCAGGACATCGTCCGGGCTGGTGGGCTCCTCGATCCAGAGCAGATCATGATGGGCCAAAGCACGGACGCGGGCGATCGCCTCGGGGACGTCCCAGATCTGGTTGGCGTCGATCATCAGGTGGGTCTCGGGGCCGATCACCGAACGGGCGATGCTCAGGCGGCGCTCGTCATCGGCGGCGTCGGCGCCGACTTTGAGTTTGATGTGACGGTAGCCCTCGTCGAGGGCCTCACGGCAGAGCCGGGCGAGCTTCTCGTCCGAATAGCCGAGCCACCCGGCGGAGGTGGTGTAGCAGGGGAAACCCTCGTGCTGCAGCGTGCTGATGCGTTCGCGGTGCTGCGGGCGCTGCTGCTGGAGCATAGTCACCGCCTCTTGGCGGGTCAGGGCATCGGAGAGGTAGGTCATGTCCAGGGCATCGACCAGCGCCTCGGGTTCCATATCGCAGACGAACTGCCAGAGCGGTTTCTTCGCCCGGCGGGCGGCCATATCCCAGATCGCGTTCATCACCGCGGCACGGGCCAGGTGGACCACACCCTTGTCCGGCCCGAGCCAGCGCAGCTGCGAGTCAGCGGCGAGTTCCCGGTAGATCTCCCCGGGGTGGTCGCACAGGTCGGCCACGCGGCGGTTCATCAGGGTCGAGGCCATGGCCTCGACGGCCTGCAGGCAGATGTCGTTGCCGCGGCCGATGGTGAAGGTGAACCCGCAGCCATAGACGGCGGGGTCATCAGTGACCAGGCGGAGGTAGGCGGCGGAGTAGTCCGCATCCTTGTTCACCGCGTCCGAGCCGTCCTGGCTCTCCGAGGTGGGGAAGCGGAGATCGATCAGATCGATCGACGTGATGGTGTTCACCGTGAACCTCCTGATTCATCAGATGTATTGGAGTCTAGTCTACTATTCGCTTGTGTCATCCCCGTCGGCTCCGGCCGAGGGTCATCGCCTGTGGAGGAGGAGCCGGTGAGTCAGCAGAGTGTCCCGTCGGAATCAGGCCGCCGGCCGTCCCAGCACGACGTCGTCGTCCAGGGGATCCAAGGGATGATCGTCAGTGGGGAGATCAGCCCCGGGGAGAGGCTGCCCGTCGAGCCGGAGCTCGCCGAACGCTTCGAGGTCTCCCGCGGCTCCCTCAGGGAGGGTGTTCGAGCCCTGGTGGCGATGGGCATCCTGGAGACCCGCCAAGGGTCCGGGACCACGGTGACCTCCCTGGATCCGCATCTGCTGCTGCAGCCTCTGGTGTTCTGGACCAGCATCCAGGGCGGGAAGTCCTCACAGGATCTGCACACGGTGCGCCGGTCCCTGGAGGTCGAATCCGCCGGTATCGCTGCTGTGCGCCGCTCTGAGGAGGACGTGGAGGGGCTGCGTGACCTGTTGGAGACCGCGGAGCCGGCCATCCGCGACGTCGACCACGAGGCGGCCCTGGCAGTGGATCTGGAATTCCATCTCCGGCTGGCGGAGCTTTCTCGGAACCCCATCCTCACTGCGTTGCTGGACGCGCTCTCGCGGCCGACGCTGCGGATGCGTATGTGGCAGTCGATCCACCGTTCGGGGCGGCTGGAGATCACCCACCACGAGCACCGAGCGGTGCTCAACGCCGTGGCGGCCGGTGATCCCGTCTCCGCGCGGGCGGCGATGCATACCCACCTCGCGCAGGTCGCCGTCGACCTGGAGGACTAGCCCCTGCTGGAGGATCACTCCCTGGGCGAGTCGAGGCCGGCGGACTCCGCCTCGGCCGGTGGTTCCTCGCTGGCCAGCGGTGCGACCTTCAGCACGTAGAACCCGTAGGCCACGATCACCAGGAAGCAGACGGTCACCACCAGGTAGCTCACCTGTGCCGAGGAGATGTCGATGACCCATCCCTGGATCAGCGGCACCAGCGCGCCGCCGACGATGGCCATGACCAGTCCGGCCGCACCGTACTTGGTGTCCGGGCCGAGTCCCTGCAGGGCGATGCCGTAGATGGTCGGGAAGAGCAGCGAGATGCAGGCGCTGAGCAGCACGATGGCCACGGCGCCGATGATGTTGCCGGAGACCACGGCGATCACGGAGAGCCCGACGCCGACGATGCACATGATGGTCATCAGGCGGCGCGGGTCGAAGCGGCCCATCAGGGCGACCATGACGAAGCGGGAGACCAGGAAGACCAGCAGCGAGGCCTGCAGCCAGTATCCGGCGACGGTGGCGTCGGCGCCGATGTTCTCCATCATGTAGTGCAGGGTGAAGGTCCAGATGCAGGTCTGGGCGGCGATGTTGAAGAACTGGGCGATCACGCCGAAGGAGTAGCGGCGGTTCTTCATCAGGCGTACCAGCCGGTTGCCGGGGAGTACCTGGGCCTCGCCCTTGGGGTCGGCCATCAGGGGGCGGTGCTTGGGTAGGCGGGCCATGCCGATGGCGATGGCCAAGGCGATGTAGAGCAGGGCGAGGACGATGTAGGGGCCCATGACGGCCTGGAGCTCTGCCGACTGCATGGTCTCCAGCTCGGACTGGGTGAGCGCGGCGCGGTCTTCGGCGGTGGCCGGGTTGACGTGGGGAAGGATGAAGATCGCCGCGAGCAGCACCCCGAGGTTCGAGCCGACCGGGTTGAAGGCTTGGGCGAAGTTCAGCCGCCGGGTGGCGTTGTGCTCCGGCCCCATGGCCATGACGAAGGGGTTCGCCGAGGTCTCCAGGATCGAGAGGCCTGCGGCGAGGGTGAACAGGGCGATGAGGAACATCGTGTAGGTCATCACCTGGGAGGCCGGGAAGAAGAGGAGGCCTCCGGTGGCGGCCAGCAGCAGTCCGATGAGGACGCCGCCCTTATACCCGAGTTGGGCGTTGATCCACGCGGCGGGGATCGCCAGCGCGAAGTAGGCGCCGTAGTAGGCGAACTGGACCAGCGAGGACTGCAGCGCGCTCATAGAGAACACTGAGCCGAAGACGGAGACGAGGGGATCGGTGAGGTTTCCGGCGAGGCCCCAGGCGGCGAAGCAGGCCACGATCAGAATGAACGGCACCTTCAGGCCCGGATGGAGGAAGGCCCGGGACTTTTCGGTGTCTGAGGCGGGTGGTGGTGACTCGACGCTGGGGTGAGTGGTCACTGCGCGGCTCCTTCAGCAAAGGGCGAGACTCAACAAAATTGATCGGATGAATTGGATCTGAGCTGAGACGTTACTCGACTGCGACAGATATGGCAAGCGTCACATCTATCAAGGGCAGAGTGTCTGTGCTCCGGCGTTTCTCCACAGGTCAGGTGCCTGCGATGGAACCGGGGTGTCGGGTGTGGTCACACTCTTCGGCGGTATTGACACAGAACCTACGTGAGCACAGATGTGACTGGCTTGGGGGATGGATGACTGAGGAAAGCGCTGCTGTGAGGGGAACTCGTGGCAGAGGGCGTCAGGAGACGCGGACTATGACCTGGCGGCTGCGCACCGCGGCATCGGCTGTAGCGCTGGGCCTACTACTGATCAGCTGCGGGGATGAAGGCGAACCCGATGAAAGTGATGCTGAGTCCACCGCGCCTGCCGAAGCGGTTGATGAGGACTCGGTTGAAGATGATGCCGCTGAAGAGCGCTCAGACGACGAAGACAGCAGTGACGATGGCGCTGATTCTCGTGAGCCTGTTCCGGCGTCTTCTAGTGGTCCGGCAGAGAACTGGCCCGAACCGGAGAAACCCGATGCCATGTTCGAAGACACCGAAGAGGGCGCTGTGGCAGCGCTGGAGTATTGGTGGGCAGGACTTCACCACGCGCGCAACACGGGTGATACGGGCCCTGTTCGGGAGGTGTCGGGAGAAGACTGCGCGATCTGCAAGAACGAGATCGATGTGACGACAGAAGTATACGAACAGGACGCGTGGTGGGTGCAGGACGAATATTCAGTGAACATGACAGACATCTGGGGCGATACGGATGAGATCGTCGTCGTCGCGTTCTCTCTGACGTCTGGTGCGTTCGAGTCGTATACGGACCAGGGCCTTCAAGAAGAGGTCGAAGGACAATCTGATCTGAGTATGGAGGCCGATCTTGCCTTCGATGGTCAGTGGTCAGTCCTGCAGTTGGAGATCATGGACGAGCCTGAAGAATGATCGAGATGTTGGCCTTCGTACTGTCGGTCTCTTTGTCGCCGGAGTCTGTCTTCGACAGCCATCGTGCCGATATCGATGACAGAAATGTGCGTATCGAAGTTGAGCGCGAGGAAGTTCCCAGACCGCCTCAGACTCAGGACAGCGGGGCAGGGGGCGCCGAAGACCATGAACGGCAGAATGTTCGCACCGAGATTTCCGGGTCACCGTCTGAGGCGGCACCTGAAGACACATCCTTCGAGGTAGATGCCCGTCCTAACGCTGAGCTGGAGGAACCTGGTGATTATGAGCCACCAGCTCCTGCGGCTCCTGAGCTAGGGGAGTCAGAGCCTGGAGCGCAGGATTCTGAAGTTCCGGAAGTGGAGACCGGTTTCGATTTTGCAGGTACGGTCTTCGGCGAGTCGGCAGGTTCTGCGTTGTTCCGAGGCTTGGACGGCGGTGGAGCTCCGGTGTCGGTTCCTGCACCGGCCGGGACACCTGTCACGGAGGAGAACGTGGCCGCCTACGTCAGGGACGCCGTGCAGGTCAGCGAAGGGTTCGCGGAGTTGGGGATGGAGCCGGCCTCGGTGGAGTTCGAGCCCGATCTGCTCGGGTTTGGATATGTCGATCGCCATACCAATATCTATGCTGAGGTCGATCAGCAGACGGTCACTCAGGAAGTCCTGGGGGAGCAGGTCGAGATCCGAGCGACCCCGACAGAGTTTCATTGGGACTATGGTGACGGGGCCACGGCGGCCACTTCTGAGTCGGGTGGTCCCTTGCCGGAGGTTGGGCCCGGCGGTGAGCCGGTGAACCTGACTGATACCGAGACTGTGACCTCACACGTGTATACCGAGACGGGCAGGTTCCCGGTGACGGTGACAACGGAGTTCGTGGCCGAGTTCCGTCTCGAGGGTGAGGACTGGACCGAGATCGAGGGCACGGCCGTATTGGAGTCGTCACCGGGCGAGGCTGACATCTGGCGAGCCTCGAGCCGGCACGTCTCCGGCGAATGCGAGCACCAGGACCAATGGGGCTGCGACGGACCGGTGGAGCTGGAAGACGGCGACGAGCCGCCCGAGATCCTCCGGGACGACCGCCCCGGCGACTGACCGGACGGAGGTGAGTGCGGCTCAGACCTCGCCGAGAGAGGAGACGACGTCGGCGCGACCTTCAGCGAGCCGGTAGGTGACCCCCATGATCGCCACGCGCCCTTCCTGCATAGCCGTATGCAGCACCCGGGAGCTGTCGACGATCCGGTCGGCAGTCTGCTTGACGTGCTCCTCGACCGTGTCATTGACCGATTCGAAACCGTTGCGCCGGGCGTGCAGCACCGAGGGAGTGATGCGCTCGACCAGGCTGCGCACATAGCCCGGAGGAGTGGTGCCCGAAGAGGTCGCCTCGATGGTTGCTTTCACAGCACCGCAGGAGTCATGGCCCAGCACGACGATCAGCGGCGTCTTCAACTCCTCCACTGAGAACTCCAGGGAACCCAGCACCGCATCGTCGATCACCTGACCGGCGGTGCGTACGACGAAGACATCACCCAACCCGACGTCGAAGATGATCTCTGCGGCTAAGCGCGAGTCGGAGCAGCCGAAGATCACCGCCATCGGGTGCTGGGATTCAGTCAATGAACTGCGCCGCTCGGCGTTCTGGTTCGGGTGATCCACCGCCCCTGATACGAACCGCTCATTGCCGCTGCGCAGGATCTCCCACACATCAGCCGGTGCCAAAGGCTCGATGGAGCCGGGCTGCTGGGTCATCAGTCCTCCTCTGGGACCTCCGACTCCACGACGTCTTCGCCGTCAGCGGCCCCGTCTTCGTCGCCGTCGAGTTCCACCTCCTGGCCGAGGGACTCGACCACCGCCTCCATCCCGGAGGCCACCTCCTCCTCAGAGGCATCGGTGTTGATCACCACAGTAGTGCCATCGACCTCATTGGCGTCACCCTCCAGCACGAAATAGCGCCGCTCATCCTCACCCTCAAAGGCATCGAACTCGACATCGGCGTACTCGGTAGTGCCTGCCGGGGAGGCATTGGCGATCTCGGCGCTCAACCACGTCGGGTTCGCATGGTCGGTCTGGGTGAAGCCGAAGAACGACACCTCATCGGTGGTGTACCCGGCCTCCCAATACGGCACGCCGTGTTCTCCCGAGCCCTCCCAGCGGGCGTAGTTCGCGGTCCATCCTTCGGCGACCTCAGGCGCGATCGGGGTGAAATCCGCAGTCCCAGCGGCGAAATATGCCTCGGCGACGACGTCTTCATCACGCTGATGCTCATCCGGGGTCGGCTCCGGGTTCATCATCAGAAACGCACCCACAGCAGCGAAGGTGACCACCACGGTCACCACCATCCCGACCAACGGCTGACGCAGACGGGTGACCTGGGATTGGGTCAGCTGCGGTGTGGGCTGCTCATCCTCTGACGCCGACTCATCCTCTGAGGCCGACGGCTCAGATCCCTCAGGGGTCGGCTCAGGAGAGGCTTCGGCGTGCGGTTCATCAGGCTCAGGGGTACGGGACTCGTTCACCCGGGTATTCTCTCAGAACACCGGCTGCCCGGCAGACCGCGTATCACTCGTGCCCCGGCTGGCCTGCCGCCTACAGTAGTGGGGTGAGCGATACCCCTCGAGAAGATCAGCGGTCCGCCGTCGACGCCGACGGCCCCGCCTGGGGCACCGTCCTGCGCGGAGCGGGGCTGCTCCTCCTGGCCCTGGGGATGGTCTGGGTCGCCTTCAACGTCAGCCTGCCGTCTTTGGGCACGTTGCGTGCTTGGATCGAATCGCTGGGCTGGGGCGCACGGTTCGGGTTCGTCGGCCTCAACGCGGTGATCGCCATGACCCCGATCCCGGTCTCCATCATGGCGATCACCGGGGGAGTGCTCTTCGGCGTCGTCGAGGGCAGCATCCTCTCCGTCATCGGCGTGATGATCGGCTGCTGGGGTGCGTATTGGGCAGCCCGCGGGCTCGGCCACGAGACCATCTCCAGACTGCTCGGCAGCTATGGGCCTCGTGTGGAGAAGCACCTCTCCGAAGCCGGATTCCAAGCGGTGTTCATGCTGCGACTGCTGCCCGGTCTGCCGTATTGGCCGCTGAACTACGGGGCAGGTGCCTTCGGGGTCGGGCAGCGCGACTTCGTGGTCGCCTCACTGATCGCCTCGGTCCCGGGGCAAGCCTCCCTCGTAGCCATCGGCGCGTTCGTCTCCGCTCCAGAACTGCTCAGCGGCATCGCTGTCGCGGTGGCCTGGACAGTGGTGATCGTGATGACAGTCTGGGCCTACCGCGCCTGGCGCGGTACCTCACAGCGACCGCTGCCCGGCTCCCAGCACCACCGGTGACACCGGGAACCGTTCAGTCGGCTCCGGTGGCCTCGGCGCGCTGAACCACTCGCTCAGCGTGCCGGATCAGCGGCGCATCGACCATCGCCCCGCGAAACTGGAAGGCACCCCCGTGCTGGGAGACCTCTTCGAGCAGTGCCCGAGCGTGCTCCAGTTCCTCCTCAGTGGGCGCGTAGGCGCTGCGGATCACCGTCACCTGGGAGGGATGGATGCAGGCCTTGGCCGCGAACCCGCTGCCCACCGCATCAGCGGATTCAGCGGCGAGACCGTCGACGTCGGCGATGTCAGCATAGATCGCATCGATGCCCGCCGCGCCGTACGCCGCAGCAGCCAACAGCACACGGGACCGGGCCTGACGTGCCACGTCACGGTAGGTGCCATCCGGAAGCCGGGAGGAGCTGCCGCCGATGGAGGCGATGAGGTCCTCCGCCCCCCACATCAGGGCCACCGTGGCCGGATGCGCCGCGATCTCCTCCGCTGCGACCACCCCGGCCGCCGTCTCACATAGGGCGATGACCCCGACACCTCCCAACACTGAGGCCACCTGGGCGACATCCTCAGCTGATTCGGTCTTGGCGAGCATCACGAACTCCACTCCGGTGCCCACGAGCATCTGCAGGTCTGCGGCCAGCTCCCCAGAATCACCGGCATTGACTCGCACCACGGTGCGGTGCCGCAATTCCCGGTCCCGGCCAGCTGGACCGTCCACACCGAAGTGGGCAGCCAGATGCGCACGTGCCGCTGATTTATCAGAGGCTGCGACAGCATCCTCGAGATCCAGGATCACGGCATCGGCGCGCTCAGCGGCCTTGGCGAACCGTTCCGGGCGATCACCCGGACAGAACAGCAGGCTCGGTCCCAGGTCGAACGGCGGTCGATCGGTCATGAGGCTCCCTTCGGTGCGGCCGCAGACTCCCAGAGCATCACATGACGGACACACTCGGCCACCACAGTGCCCTCCTGGTTCCGTCCGATGTGCCGCACCGTCACGATCCCCTGGCCTGGCCGCGATGCTGACGCGCGCTTCTCCAGGATCTCCGACTCCGAGTACAGGGTGTCCCCGTGGTAGAGAGGATGCGGGAACTTCACAGTGTCGAAGCCCAGGTTCGCCACGATCGTGCCCTGAGTGAGCTGGGCGACCGAAGCGCCGACCAGCGTGGCCAGCGTGAACATGGAGTTCACCAGCGGCTGCCCGAACGGCTGCGAAGCTGACCAGTGGGCGTCCAAGTGCAGAGACTGGGTGTTCATCGTCATCGTGGTGAACGAGACATTGTCAGATTCGGTCACCGTGCGCCCGGGCGCGTGCCGGTACACGGTGCCCACCTCGATCTCATCGAAGTACAGGCCCCGCTGGACGATGACCTTCGACGGCTCGTTGCTCTCCGCGTGTCCATTCATCGCGTATCCTCTCAGAGCAGGCCCAGGCTGCGGGCGATGAGCATCAGCTGCACCTCAGTGGTGCCCTCACCGACCTCCAGGATCTTCGAATCCCGGTAATGCCGGGAGACCACGAACTCGTTGATGAATCCGTAGCCGCCGAACACCTGGGTGGCATCGCGGGCATTGTCCATCGCCGCCTCACCGGCGATCAGCTTCGCGATGGCGGCTTCGGTCTTGAAGGGAAGCCCCGCGTTCATCTTCGCCGCCGCATCGTAATAGGCCAGCCGTGCCGAGTGGGCGCGGGCCTGCATCCGGGCGATCTTGAAGGAGATGGCCTGGTTCTTCGCGATCGGCGCCCCGAAGGTCTCCCGCTCCTTCGCGTAGCGCACCGACTCATCGACACAGCCCTGAGCCGCGCCGGTGGCCAGGGCCGCGATCGCGATCCGCCCCTCGTCGAGGATCCCCAGGAAGTTCGCATAGCCACGGCCACGCTCACCCAGCAGGTTCTCCTCCGGTACCCGCACGTCCTTCAGCGTCAGCGGGTGAGTATCCGAGGCGTTCCACCCGACCTTGTCGTAGGCCGGCTCGGCGGTGAAGCCTTCAGTGTCGGTGGGGACCAAGAGGGTGGAGATCTCCTTCTTCACGGAGCCGTCCTCGCGGGTTTGCTCACCGGTGACCGCGGTGACGGTGACCAGGGTGGAGATATCGGTGCCGGAATTGGTGATGAACTCCTTGGTCCCGTTGATCACCCACTGACCGTCCTCCAGCACCGCCTTGGTCCGGGTGCCGCCGGCATCGGAACCGGCCTCCGCCTCGGTGAGGCCGAACCCAGCCAGCTGCTCGGCGCTGGTCAGCTTCGGCAGCCAGGCCTGCTTCTGCTCCTCGGTGCCGTAACGGTAGATCGGCATCGCGCCCAAAGAGACTCCGGCCTCCAATGTGATGGCCACCGACTGGTCGACCTTCGCCAGCTCCTCCAGCGCCAGGCAGAGATGGAAATAGTCTCCTCCCTGACCGCCGTACTCCTCGGGGAAGGGAAGCCCGAACAGGCCCATCTCGCCCATCTGGGAGATGACCTCATAAGGGAACGAATGTTCGTGGTCATGCTGGGCGGAGACCGGGGCGACCACCTCCCGGGTGAACTCACGCACCGCCTCCACCAGCGCCTGCTGCTCCTCGTCGAGCTGGAACTCTGCCGTCATCGTCCTCATGCCTCTCTCTCGTGCGAGCCGTCGGATTCCTCCGCCGGCCCACCTGATGCTTCTGCTGTCTGGTCTGCCTCGGCCACCTCGACGGCGGCCAGCACCTGTCCGCGGCTGACGGTCTCCCCGACGTCGACGCTGATCCGTACGATGCCGTCCATCGGCGCGGTGAGCCGGTGTTCCATCTTCATCGCCTCGATCGTGACCAGCCCTGCACCGGCGCTGACCGTCTCCCCGGAGGCGGCCTCCACGGCGACCACAGTTCCCGGCAGCGGCGCGGTTACCTCAGGGGCGGCGGTCACCTGTTCGGCCTCGAGCTGGGCCAACCGTCCCAGCGTCTGGGCCCTGCGGTCCAGAACGGTCAGCATCCCGGAGAAATCCGCGGACCAGGCCCACACCTCGGCTCCCTCAGGACCAGTGGCTCCGCGGACGAACACATAAGGCATTGAGGTGCCGTCCCTGCTGAGGCGCACCACCCGGCCGGCTCCCTCCGGCCCGGCGCTGTCGAGGATGCCGGTGGTCGGGCTTGCGGGGCCGAGGTCCTCCACCTGTGAGGACCCGTTCAGCAACACGGAATAGGTGACCGGCGGGGCTTCTGGTGACGCGGGGGTGTAGCGGACCAGATACGACGGGCACGCGGAGCCTCCAGTTCGCCAGCCGTCATGCCGCCATCCCGCCGGTCCCGGGCCGACAGCGGCCGCCTGATCCTCGCCGAAGACCCACAGTGCGGCGGCCTCGGCGAGCTGGGCGTCCGGCTCCGGGGCAGCCATCTGCGGGACCATCCGGTCGATCATCGTGGTGTCCATCCGCCCGGCTCGGACGTCAGGATCGGCGGCCAAGGAACGCAGGAAGGACAGATTCGTCTCGACACCGAGTACGACGGTCTCGCCCAGTGCATGCTCCAACCGGGCGAAAGCCTGCTCGCGGTCGGCTCCCCAGGTGATGATCTTCGCCAGCATCGGATCATAGTCAGTGCCGATCACCGTGCCCGTCCGCAGCCCGGAGTCCACCCGGACGCCCTCGCCCGAGGGCTCACGCAGCGCCAGCACGGTGCCCGTGCTGGGCAGGAACCCTGCCTCCGGCACCTCTGAATACACCCGGGCCTCCACTGAATGCCCGTGGAGGACGATGTCGTCCTGGGTCAGCGTCATAGGGAGTCCGGCGGCGATCCGGATCTGCTGCTCCACCAGGTCAACACCGGTGACCTGCTCCGTCACGGGGTGTTCGACCTGCAGGCGAGTGTTCATCTCCATGAAGTAGAACCGCTCCGGGTCCTCGTCCGAGACCAAGAACTCCACGGTCCCCGCGCCCCGGTAGTCGACGCTGCGCGCAGTGTCGCAAGCTGCTTGACCGATGCGCTCGCGGGTCTCAGCGTCCAGCAGGGAGGACGGGGCCTCCTCGACGACCTTCTGGTGCCGCCTCTGCAGAGAGCATTCGCGTTCCCCCAGATGCACCACGGAGCCGTGGGCATCGGCGAGGACCTGGACTTCGATATGCCGCGGAGAACGGATGAGCTGCTCGATCAGCAGCGAGTCGTCGCCGAAGGAGGACGCCGCCACCCGACGGGCGGTCTTCAGCATCTCGGGGAGGTCCTCGGGGCGCTCGACCACATGCATACCCTTGCCGCCGCCACCGGCGGAAGGTTTGATCAGCAGCGGGTAGGTCATCGCCGCGACGGCGGCGATAAGCGCCTCATCGTCCAGCCCCGGCTCGGAGATACCGTCGGCCATGGGGACCCCGGCCTCGGCGACGTGGTTCTTCGAGCGGATCTTATCGCCCATGACCTCCAGGGCGTGGGCGTCCGGGCCGATGAACGCCAGCCCCGCCTCCGTGCAGGCCCGGGCGAAGGCGACATTCTCCGAGAGGAACCCGTAGCCAGGGTGGATCGCCTCCGCCCCGGTGCGCCGAGCGGCCTCGATGACCGCCTCGATATCCAGGTATGACTCTGCGGCAGCCGCCGGGCCGACGCAGACCGAGACGTCGGCCATGCGCACATGCCTGGCCCCGGCGTCAGCCTCAGAATGGATCGCCACCGCGGTGACGCCGAGCCGGTGCAGCGTCTCGATCACCCGGCAGGCGATCTCTCCGCGATTGGCGATCAGCACAGTCGAGAACAGGCCGCGTGGTGCCTGTGATGGTGCCGCCTGGGATGCCGGCGCCTGTGATGGGGGTGCAGTTAATGGGGTGGAAGGGTCGCTCGTCGTGGTCACCGGTGCCTCACATCCTGAACAGGCCGAAGCCGGGGTCGGGGAGTTCGGTCCGCGAGCAGGTCTCCAGAGCCATCGCCAGCACCCGTCGAGTGTCGGCAGGATCTATGATCCCGTCGTCCCAGAGCCTTGCGGTCGAGTAATAGGGGATGCCCTGCTCCTCATACTTCTCACGGATCGGCGCCTTGAAGGCCTCCTCATCCTCGGAGGACCATTCCTCACCGGCGGCCTCGAGCTGGTCCCGGCGGACGGTGGCCAGAACGGAGGAGGCCTGCTGCCCGCCCATCACCGATATCCGGGCGTTGGGCCACATGAACAGGAACCGTGGCGAGTAGGCCCGTCCGCACATCGAGTAGTTGCCCGCCCCGAAGGACCCGCCGATGATGACAGTGATCTTGGGCACCCGGGTGGTGGAGACGGCGGTGACCATCTTCGCGCCGTTCTTCGCGATGCCGCCGGCCTCGTACTCCCGGCCGACCATGAACCCGGAGATGTTCTGCAGGAACAGCAGCGGGATGCCGCGCTGGTCGCACAGCTCGATGAAATGCGCACCCTTGAGGGAGGATTCGGAGAACAGGATGCCGTTATTGGCCACGATCCCCACCGGATGGCCGTCGATATGCGCGAAACCGGTCACCAGAGTGGTGCCGTAGTCGCGCTTGAACTCGTGGAAGGCGCCGTCGTCGACGATCCGGGCGATCACCTCGTGGACGTCATAGGGGCGGTTCACATCGGTGGGGATGATCCCGTAGAGCTCCTCAGCCGCGCGCCGGGGCTCCAACGGCTCACGGACCGGCCAGGCTCGCGGCCCAGGGGCCGGCAGCGTGGCGACGATATCGCGCAGGATCTGCAGGGCATGGTCATCGTCCTCGGCGATATGGTCAGCGACCCCGGACTCTGAGGTGTGGACCTTCGCCCCGCCGAGCTCTTCAGCGGTGACCACCTCGCCCGTGGCGCTCTTCACCAGCGGCGGGCCGCCCAGGAAGATGGTGCCCTGGTTGCGGACGATGATGGACTCATCACTCATCGCCGGGACATAGGCGCCGCCGGCGGTGCAGGAGCCCAGGACGGCCGCCAGCTGCGGGATGCCCTGCGCGGAGAGCCGGGACTGGTTGTAGAAGATGCGGCCGAAATGCTCACGGTCCGGGAACACCTCGTCCTGCATCGGCAGGAACGCCCCGCCGGAGTCGACCAGGTAGAGGCAGGGCAGCCGGTTCTCCTCAGCGATCTGCTGGGCGCGCAGATGCTTCTTCACCGTCATCGGGAAATAGGTGCCGCCCTTGACCGTGGAATCATTGCAGACCACCATCACCTGCCGCCCGTGGACCAGCCCGATGCCGACGATGAGACCGGCACCGGGGCTGGCGTCATCGTAGAGGCCGTCGGCGGCCAGGGCGCTGATCTCGAGGAACGGGCTGCCCGCGTCGAGCAGGCGCTCCACGCGCTCGCGGGGGAGCAGGCGGCCGCGCTCGATGTGGCGGCGCCGTGACTTCTCCGGCCCCCCGAGGGCGGCCTGATCCAGTTTCTTCTGCAGCTCAGCGGCCAGCGCGCGGTTCGTCTCTGCGTTGGCGCCGAACTCCTCGGAGCGGGTGTCGGTCATGCCGGAGAGGATCTCCATAGGGTGGGTCATCCTCCACTGGGTCGTGAGATGGGCGGGTGTCCTGAGATGAGGTTCGGGCTGGCCGTGGCTGGATCGATCATGAACGGTGATGTGACCGGGGCTGTACGGATCGTGCCCGGAGGCGTAGATTTGAGTTGATCGATTTGAGTTAATCATCGTTCACTCAAGTCCAACCTAGTGGGGGAGGTCACAGATGTCCAGAGCGGAGACGGTCGACTTCTCGGCCTCCGGTCCGGCGGAGATCGACTACCCCGCAGCCCTGACCCGGCGGCAGGCGGAGAAGGCACAGCGTCGTCGTGATCTCCTCGCCGCCGCGGGGCGGCTTTTCGGCCGTTATGGGTACAACGCGGTGGCTCTGGACGAGATCGGCAGTGAGGTAGGGGTCTCCGGTCAGGCGATCTACCGGCATTTCGCCGGAAAGCAGGATCTGCTGGGTCAGCTGCTGCTCGGTGTCTCAGAGCGGCTGCTCGACGCCGGTCGGACCATCCGCGGGCAGGAGTCTGATCCGGCGGCACGGCTGGATCGGCTGATCGCCCATCAGGTGGATTTCGCTCTGGAGAGCCCGGACGTCATCCGCATCCATGAGCAGGAGCTGCTGCGTTTGGGTGACAACGATCGACGCCGTGTGCGGCGGATGCAGCGTGAGTACGTCGATATCTGGTCCGCCGCGCTGCGCCAGCTCCACCCCGAGGCAGGCGCATTGGAGCTGCGCACCCGGGTGCATGCGGTGTTCGGGCTGATCAACTCGACAGAGCATTCGATGCGGCACTTACGCCAGGCGGGCGGTCAGGAGGCCGGCGAGAGCGCACGGCTGCTGCGGTCGATGGCCCGTGCCGCGATCCACGCCGATGACGGTCATGGCAGACAGAGCAGTCATCAGAGACAGGAGAGGGATGAGCATGTTCACCGGCTTCTATGAGGAGATCCACGAGGAGTTCCGCGAGGTCGTCCGCGAGTTCGTCGCCCGCGAGGTGACGCCTCACTACCGGCGCTGGGATGCCGAGCATCGCATGGACCGCAGCGTATGGGAGTCGGCCGCTGAGAACGGTCTGCTCGGGCTGGCGGTGCCGGAGGAGCACGGCGGTATGGGGCTGGATGACTACCGGTACCGGATGGTCCTGGACGAGGAGCTGGCCCGGGCTGATGCCCTGGCCGTGGCGTTGGCCTTCCACCTCCATGACGACTGGGTGCTCCCGGCGGTGATGACTTACGGCACTCCGGAGCAGAAGGAGGCGTGGCTGCCCCGATTCATCGATGGCTCCTTCGTCACTTCCGTGGCGTGGACGGAGCCCGGAGCCGGCTCTGACCTGCGTGCTGTGCGGACCAAGGCTGTCCGCGATGGCGAGGGGTACCTGCTCACCGGTCAGAAGACCTTCATCGGCAACGGCATTACCGGTGACGGGGCACTGGTGCTCGCGCGCACTGATGGGTCCTCCGGCCGCGGGGCGGAGGACTCGTTCTCGCTGTTCCTGGTGGAGAAGGAGGGCAACCCGGGGTACCGGGCAGGGAATCAGCTCGACAAGATGGGGCTGAAGGCCTCTGACACGGCAGAGCTGTTCTTCGATGAGGTGCGGGTGCCGCTGCGGAATCGCCTGGGTCAGGAGGGGCAGGGGCTGGAGATGATCAAGCACCTGCTGCCTCAGGGCCGGCTGGCCGTCGCGGCGGCCTCGGTGGTGGTCAGTGGGCAGGTGCTCCAGGACACTGTGCAGTACGTGAAGGACCGGAGCACTTTCGATGCTGCGCTGACCGAGTATCAGAACACCCGGTTCCGCCTGGCGGAGCAGCAGGTCACCCTCGAGGCGACCCAGCACTATGTGGCAGAAGCGGTGCGCCGGTTCAATGCCGGTGAGCTCGACGTCGTCGCCGCCTCCAAGGCCAAGATGTGGGCCTCCGAACGGGCCAAAGAGGCTGCTGATATCTGCCTGCAGTTGCATGGGGGCTACGGATACATCCTGGAGTATCCGGTGGCTCAGGCGTATCTGGCGGTGCGGCTGCTGACGATCTTCGGCGGTACGTCGGAGATCCTGCGGGAGACGGTGGCGGCGCAGATGCTCAGTTGAGCGGCGGGTCTCCGCCCCGCAGGCGCGAGATGCTGTTGTGAGCTGGGTCACCTGATGCTACGTTGAGGGCAATGTTGAGTGAGTTGAGCACCGTTAACTGAAACTGGCCGTCACTGTGAACGGCCGGAAGCGGTGCGACGGCGTCCGTCGACCTCGGAAGGGAAGACCACCGATGCAGGCACAGGATCAGCAGCTGAGCGGCAGCCAGTCAGGGGAAGGCGGCCGTCTCACGGTCGCCCATGATCAGGGCCCCATCGATGTGCCGCTCCTCGAAGAGACCATTTCGGAGAACCTGCGCCGCACAGCGGAGAGGTTCCCAGAGCGGGAGGTCCTCGTCGATGTCGCCGCCGGGCGGCGGTGGACCTACGCTCAGTTCCGCGAAGATGTCCGCCGTGTTGCCGTCGGTCTGCACCGGGCCGGTGTGCGTGCGGGGGACCGTGTGGGCATCTGGGGGCCTAACTCCTGGCATTGGATGCTCACCCAGTACGCGACGGCGGAGATCGGCGCCATTCTGGTCAATATCAACCCCAGCTACCGCCAGCACGAGCTCAACTATGTGCTGGAACAGTCTGGGATGACCGCTGTGATCTGTTCTCCGCAGTTCAAGGATCAGGACTATCCCAGTATGCTGGCGCGGGCACAGCGCGAGGTCGGTACCGTCGAGCTGGCCGTCGTCATGGACACTCCGGAATGGGAAGATCTGGTCACCGCTGATCTCGACGTCGAGCTGCTGGAGCAGGTCGCTGCGGGGATGTCACCGGATGATCCCATCAACATCCAATACACGTCCGGCACCACCGGGTTCCCCAAGGGTGCGCTGCTGACCCACCGGAACATCCTCAACAACGGGTTCTTCGTCGGCGAGGTGTGCCGCTATACCGAACAGGACCGGATCTGTGTGCCGGTGCCCTTCTATCACTGCTTCGGCATGGTGATGGGCAACCTCGCGGCGACCTCCCACGGTGCCGCCGTCATCATCCCAGCGCCCTCCTTCGAGCCGGAGGCGACGTTGCGCGCCGTGGTGGAGGAGCGCTGCACCAGCCTCTACGGGGTGCCGACGATGTTCATCGCCGAGCTGAGCCTGGAGACGCTGAGCGAGTTCGATCTCAGTACTCTGCGCACCGGCATCATGGCCGGTTCACCGTGCCCGGAGGAGATCATGCGCCGGGTCATCAAAGAGATGCACATGGAAGAGGTCACCATCTGCTACGGCATGACCGAGACCTCCCCGGTGTCCACGCAGACCCGGACCGATGACTCCCTGGACCGGCGAGTCAGCACCGTGGGGCGGGTGGGTCCGCATGTGGAGGTCCGAATCATCGATCCGGTCACCGGACAGACCCTCGGCATCGATCAAGACGGTGAACTGTGCACCCGCGGCTATTCGGTGATGAAGGGTTACTGGGACAACGAGGCGAAGACTGCCGAGGTGATCGACGCCGAGGGCTGGATGCATACCGGGGACCTCGCCCGTATGGATTCGGATGGGTATGTGCAGGTCACAGGGCGTCTGAAGGACATGGTCATCCGCGGCGGTGAGAACATCTATCCCCGGGAGATCGAGGAGTTCCTCTACTCCCACCCGGACATCCTCGACGCCCAGGTGATCGGCGTCCCGGATGAGAAGTACGGCGAGGAGCTCATGGTGTGGGTCCGACTGCGCCAGGGTGCGCAGCCGTTGACTGCTCAGGGTCTGCGTGAGTACTGCACGGGGCAACTGACGAAGTACAAGATCCCCCGGTACGTGGTCATCGTCGATGAACTGCCGACCACGATCAGCGGAAAGGTCCGCAAAGTGGAGATGCGCGAGAAGGCCGTGGACCTGCTGGCCGAAGGTCAAGTGGACGACGTCCGCGCCGGGGTATGAGTCACCGAGCATGCTCGACGGCACAGGACCTGCACGAGGCAACGGAGAAGAGGAGCATCAATGGTTCAGCGACACAGCAGTGCGGCAGAGGCTCTGGAGGGCCTGCTGTTCGACGGCATGACCCTCGCCGTCGGCGGGTTCGGCCTGTGCGGGATTCCCGCAGATCTGATTGAGGCCGTCCGAGACTCAGGGGTGAAGGACCTGACCATCGCCTCGAACAACATGGGTATCGACGGCGCGGGCCTGGGCCTGCTCCTGGAGAACGGCCAGGTGAAGAAGATCATGGCTTCCTATGTGGGGGAGAACCGGCTCTTCGCCGAGATGTTCCTCGCCGGAGAGGTCGACGTCGAATTCAATCCGCAGGGCACCCTGGCCGAGCGGATGCGCGCCGGAGGCGCGGGCATTCCCGGGTTCTTCACCAAGACCGGTGTCGGCACGCAGATCGCCGAGGGCAAGCAGCATCAGGAGTTCGGCGGGGAGACCTACGTGCTCGAGGAGGGCATCGTCGCCGACGTCGCGCTGGTGCACGCCCATACTGCTGATGAGTACGGCAACCTCGTCTACAACCTCACCGCCGGAAACTTCAATCATCTGGCCGCCACCTGTGGCCGTACCACCATCGTGGAGGCGGAGAACATCGTCCCGGTGGGCGAGATCCGTCCGGACCGAGTCATGACCCCCTCGGTGTTCGTCCAGCGCCTGGTGCCTTCCTCCGGGCGAGCCAAACTGATCGAGAAGACCACCACCCGGCCGCGGCCAGCGCCGGCAGGATTCAGCACTGAGCAGCCCGGTGAGCAGTCTCAGCCGTCGCCGGAGGAGGCCCAGCGTCCCGAGGTCGGATGGACACGTGATGAGATGGCTGCCGTTGCCGCGGCCGAGCTCCAGGACGGCGACTACGTCAACCTCGGCATCGGCATCCCCACCCTGGTGGCCAATCACCTGCCCGAGGGCGTCCACATCACCCTGCAGTCGGAGAACGGCATCCTGGGCACCGGTCCCTTCCCTTACGAAGGAGAAGAGAACGCCGACCTGATCAACGCCGGCAAGCAGACCGTCACTCTGCTGCCCGGGGCCTCCATCTTCGATTCGGCCACCAGCTTCTCCATGATCCGCGGTGGCCACGTCCAAGCCGCTGTCCTCGGCGCCATGGAGGTCACCGACCAGGGCGATCTCGCCAACTGGACCATCCCCGGCAAGCTCGTCAAGGGGATGGGCGGGGCGATGGACCTGGTCGCCGGGACGCCGCGGGTGATCATCGTGATGGACCACACCGCGAAGTCCGGCACGCCGAAGATCGTTCAGGAATGCTCCTTACCCCGCACCGGTGTGGGCGTGGTGGACCGGATCGTCACCAACTTGGCCGTCTTCGAC
The DNA here is from genome assembly GCF_031470965.1 of Nesterenkonia aerolata. Lineage (NCBI taxonomy): Bacteria > Bacillati > Actinomycetota > Actinomycetes > Micrococcales > Micrococcaceae > Nesterenkonia > Nesterenkonia aerolata. Next base: position 157,602 of record NZ_JAVKGR010000003.1, read on the forward strand.
ATCGAACCCGTCGATGCCGAGAACCCCGCAGGAGCCCGGCGGATGGTCCTGCGGCGGCTCGCGCCCGGTGTGACCGTGGACTCCGTCCGTGAGGTCACCGAGCCCGACTTCGAGGTCGATCCCGAACTGACCTGAGCTGAGGCAGTGGACGGCAGTCCTGCACAGTGAGTGCCATCCCACATCTGGAGCACACCCACAACTGTGTTTCCACGGATAGGGTGGGGGTGACGAGAGGAGCCCCACGTGTCTGTGCTTCGCCCGAACGCCGCTGATGCCGTCCGGGACGTCGTCTTCGACGGCATGACCATCGCCCTGGGAGGCTTCGGCCTCAGCGGCATCCCCTCTGACCTCATCGACGCCGTCGTCGCCTCCGGGGTCCGAGACCTCACCGTGGTGTCCAACGTGATGGGTATCGACGGCGCCGGCCCCGGCCTGCTGCTGGAATCCGGTCAGGTCCGCCGCGTCATCTCCTCATACGTGGGAGGCAATAAGCTCTTCGCTCAGCTCTATATGGACGGTGAGATCGAAGTGGAGCTGACCCCGCAGGGCACCCTGGCCGAACGGGTGCGTGCCGGAGGCGCAGGCATCCCCGCCTTCTACACCAAGACCGGAGTCGGCACCGTCGCCGCCGAGGGCAAGCGCCAGGAGGTCTTCGACGGCGAGACCTATCTGATGGAACGCGCCATCACCACTGACCTCTCCCTGGTGCACGCCCATATGGCAGACCCCTGGGGCAACCTCACCTACCGGCTCTCCGCAGAGAACTTCAACCCGCTGGTGGCCACCTGCGGGCGGACGACCATCGCTGAAGCCGAGAAGATCGTCTAAGCCGGGGAGATCGACCCGGACCGGGTCCGCACCCCTTCGGTCTACGTGGACCGGCTCATCCAGTGCACCGACCGCGAGAAGCTGATCGAACAGCGCACCACCCGGCCCCGCCCGGCAGAAACGAGCTGACACGCTGGGCCGGGCGGTCACGTCCGGCGGAACGGAGGAACCTGACCATGTCATGGACCCGCGATGAGATGGCCGCTGTCGCCGCCGAGGAGCTCCACGACGGCGACTACGTTACCCTCGGCATCGGCATGCCGACCCTGGTCGCCAATCACATTCCCGAAGGCGTCAGCGTCTGGCTCCACTCCGAGAACGGCGTCATGGGCACCGGCCCCTACCCCTATGAGGGAGAGGAGGACGCCGACCTCATCAACGCCGGTAAGCAGACTGTCACCGTCGTCCCCGGCGCCGCGACCTTCGACTCCGCCCAGAGCTTCGCCATGATCCGAGGCGGCCACCTCGACGCCGTCATCCTCGGCGCCATGCAGGTCAGCGGTGACGGTGACCTCGCCAACTGGGCGATCCCCGGCAAGCTCATCAAAGGGATGGGAGGGGCGATGGACCTGGTGGCCGGCACTGACAAAGTCGTCGTCATGACCACCCACGTGGCGAAGGACGGCTCACCGAAGATCGTGGAATCCTGCACACTTCCGCGCACCGGCGTGGGAGTCGTCTCCCGCATCGTCACCGATCTCTGCGTCTTCGACGTCGAATCCCTCACCCACGATGACGGCCGCCGGTGGCGGGGCCTGGTGCTGCGGCGGCTGGCCCCGGGAGTCGACGTCGCAGCGCTCCGGGAGAAGACCGGCGCCGACTTCATCCTTGGCGATGAGGTCACCTGAGCAGTGATGCCCCCTGCTCGTGCCGACTATGATCAACAGATGCCAGTCCCCGCGGCAATGACGCCGCACTCCTGACGGCGAGAGGAACCGTTATGTCCCAGGAATCGTCCGCACCCTCCACCCACACCGCCCAGGATGCCCCGGCCTCCCCGGGAGCCGAGTTCTCGGAGCTCTCACCCCGCCTGTCCGTCGGCGATGCCGAACCTGATCGGAACCTCGCGCTGGAACTGGTCCGGGTCACCGAGGCCGCGGCCATCTCCGGCGGTGCCTGGGTCGGCCACGGGGATAAGAACGCAGCAGACGGTGCCGCCGTCGATGCCATGCGATCCCTGCTGGACACGGTCAACCTCAACGGCGTGGTCGTCATCGGAGAGGGCGAGAAGGATGAGGCGCCCATGCTCTACAACGGTGAGCGGGTGGGCAACGGGTCCGGGCCGGAGGCCGACGTCGCCGTGGACCCCATCGACGGCACCCGACTGACCGCGCTGGGCTATAACAACGCACTCTCTGTGCTGGCGGTGGCCGAGCGGGGGTCGATGTTCGACCCGTCAGCCGTGTTCTACATGGACAAGTTGGTGACCGGCCCCGAGGCCGCCGATATGGTGGACCTGCGCCTGCCGGTGAAGCAGAACCTGCATCTGATCGCCAAGGCCAAGGGCAAGTCGATCAGCCAGCTCTCCGTCGTCGTGCTCGACCGCCCCCGGCACAGCCAGCTGGTGGACGAGATCCGTGCCGCCGGGGCCCGGACCCGGTTCATCATGGACGGCGACGTCGCCGGCGGAATCGCCGCCGCCCGTGAGGGCTCCGGTGTGGACGCACTGATGGGTGTGGGCGGCACCCCGGAGGGGATCGTCACCGCCTGCGCGATCCGCGCCATCGGAGGCGTGATCCAGGGCCGGCTGGCACCGGCGGACGATGAGGAACGCCAGGCCGCCCGGGATGCCGGCCATGACCCTGAGGCCATTCTGACCACAGATCAGCTGGTGACCTCGGACAACTGCTACTTCGCCGCCACCGGGATCACCGACGGTGATCTGCTGCGCGGAGTCCGGTACCACGGTGAGACGGTGACCACGCAGTCGATCGTCATGCGGGCGAAGTCCGGCACTGTGCGCACCGTGGAGGCCGAGCACCAGGCCCGGAAATGGAAGTCCTACACCCGCCGCTGATTGGTGGCATGGCCGCCCGTCTGAGCCTTCCTCCGGGAAGGGCAGGCGCCCAGGGTTCAGGGATTCCCGGGCTGGGCGAGGAAGGCCTGTGACCCGGGTACCCCTTGCAGCGTGACCTGCGCCCCGGCGGTGAGCAGCCCCGATTCCCCGGGGCGGAGCCTCACCGTGTGCTGTGTCGGCTCCGGGGTCGAGCCCTCGGCCCCGGCCGCAGCGCTCAGCTCCACCGTCCCCGATGTGCACAGCAGTACCGCCGCCGCGGGCAGCTCGAGTGCGCCCATGACCACCGTGCTCTCCGCGTGATCGGCGGTCGCAGCTGATGAAACATCAGCCGATGCCACCGCAGCTGATGAAGCCTCAGCCGGGACGTCGAAGCGATCGAGCTGGAACTCCGCACAGTCTGGCCGATAGGACACTTGCCGGACCGGAGTCTGCTGGACCGCGACCGGCCGGCAGTACGGCGTCGGCAGCACCGCGCAGTCGGTGACCTCCAACAGTTCCTCGACGTCGACGTGTTTCGCCGTCAGCCCGCCGCGCAGCACATTGTCCGAGCTCGCCATCACCTCCACACCGAGACCGTGGAGATAGGCATGCAGGTTCCCCGCCGGCAGGTACAGCGCTTCACCGGGGGAGAGGTCCAGCCGGTTCAGCAGCACCGCCACCACCACCCCCGGATCCTCCGGAAACGCCGTCGTCGCGCGGCGTACGGTGTCAACGACCGCCGCAGAGACACCGGGCACCGAAGCATCGGGCACCGAAGCATCGGACTCTGGCACACCTGACGTCGGCGCCTGCCCTTCGGGCAAGGCACCCACAGCCCGCCCCAGCGCCGAGGCCACCTCACAGAACTCCTGACGCCGCGCCCCCAGCACATCAGCGACCACCTGCTCCAGAACCGTCCCCGGCTCCACCTGCACGCAGAGCTGTTCGACAAGCCCCGTCAGGACTTCTGCGGCCTCGGACTCGCCCTGTGCCTGGAGGAGCCGAGTCAGCGCGGACAGATCCTCCGCGGACTCGCGCAGCGGACGGAACCCGCACAACGCGGTGAAGTCCTCCAGCGCGACGATCAGTTCCGGCTTATGGTGCGGATCCCGGTACATCCGCTCCGGGGCCTCCTGCGGCACCCCCGCCTGCTCCTCCGCGGCGAACCCGGCGGCAGCCCGTGCCGCTGTGGGATGTGTCTGGATGGACAGCGGCTGTGCCGCCGCCAAGACCTTCAGCAGGAACGGCAGCTGCCCGGAGGCCCCGGCCAGTTCCGGCCGGTCCTCCAAGAGCTGATCCAGGGATACGGCACTGGGCTCAGCACCGGGGAGCACGACCGACGACGGCGCCTTCGGGTGCGCCCCCATCCAGATCTCGGCCTGCGGCTGCTCATCCACCGGCCAACCGAAACGCTCAGCGAAGGCCGTCGACGATCCCCAGGCGTAATGCTGTACCGGGTTGACCATCGGCAGCACCGACGGCAATACCGTCGGCAACACCATCGGCTGCACAGCAGGCAGCCTCATCAGCTCAGCCCGGCGTGCAGTCATAGTTGCCCTGGGCGGCTTCCTCCAGGATCCGGGTCTCCCCGGCGTCCTGGGCCTGCTGCAGATACTGTGCGGTCAGTGCCGAGCCGTCAGGTTGGGTCGGCTCCGGGACGTCCTCCTCGATGTTCGGCTCGTCCTCGGCAGGGGCGTCACGGGATTCCAGAGAAGCCGCCGGGACTGCCGGGGCCAGCCGTGAGACGGGCAGCGATGAGGCAGGAAGCGCGGTACCCACCGAGGCGGCGGCGGTCAGCGGTGCCGACAATGGCGCAGAGCCGGTGCCGAACCAGTCGAACCAGCCGGAGCCACCCTCCTCCTGACCGATCAGCTCCTCCACCCGCTGATGGACCTGATCGAAGTCCGGGTAGGTGGAGAACTGATCCGAGGCCTCCCCGAAGTCCGGGGCGCCGAGAACCAGCCGCTGCGGCTCATGGTCCTGGGCATCCACGGCGAGGTCGAGGAAGGAACCGAGCTGATTCCGCGGCAGGTTCGTCTCCACCAGCCGCTCACCGGCCTGCATCAGATCGGTGAACTTCGTCAGCACCGTCTGCGGACTGAACTGGGAGATCATCGCCTGCTGGATGCACTGCTGACGCTGGATCCGGTTGTAGTCCGAGGAGAACTCACGGGACCGGGCATAGGCCAACGCCTGATCCCCGGAGAGCGTGTACTCGCCCGGAGCCAGCCACACATCACCCCAGGTGCCGTCCTCCCGCGGCCCCCGGTAGGGCACCCAGCCGCCGGAGTCGATGTCCACACCGCCCATCGCGTCGATGAAATCGCTGAATCCGTCCATATCGATCATCACGTAGCCCCGGATATCGAGTCCCACACTGCCGGAGACCGCATCCATCATCGCCTCGGCTCCGGGGTCCTCGGCGTCGGGGTAGAGATCGGGGTGGTCCTCCATGACGTCGGCGTAGAGGAAGTTGATAATGCACTCGTCACCGCAGTCGTAGCCGTTCGGGTAGACGTCCCACAGCGGAGAGCCCTCCCGGAACTGCGCACTCTGCAGGTTCCGGGGCACCGAGATCATCAGCGACTCCCCGGTATCGGCGTTGACGCTCATCACGTGGATCGAGTCCGGGCGCAGCCCCTCACGGCCCTCTCCGGCATCGGCGCCCATCACCAGGATGTTGTACCGGCCGTCCACTGCGTCGATCGGCGGCCCGGCGGAGAAGATCCCGCCCAGGGTGTCCCGTGACTGGTTGAAGATGTGGCCGCCGTAGAAGAACACACCCGAGGACAGCACCATCAGCACAGCCAGGGCGATGGCGAGCCCGGGCTTCCACCGTCCCTCCAGCAGGTGGAAGCGGATCAGCCGCATCGTATCGACCCACAGCAGCAGCCATCCCACGGCGACCAGCACGCAGACCACGCTCAGCAGCCCGAGCATGAACGGGTTGGCCAGCAGGTTCAAGGTCAGCCGCCGCAGGCCGAGCATCAGCACCACCAGCAGCAGCACCGTGCTCCACACACCGACGGTCACCGCCAGTGCGATCCGGCCGAGCCGCCGTGACCCGGCCACGATCTGCGCGCCACCGGGAACCAGCAGGGTCAGCAGCAGCAGCACCAGAGCCCGCCGTCGGCGCTGGGCCTGGGTGCCCCGAGCCGGGTCGAGCAGCACGTCCTCGCGGACCCCGGCCACCTGACCCTGCGCCACCTGACCCTGCGCGGTCGGGCTCTGCGCTGCCTGGCTCCCGTCCGCGTCGACGTCGGCGCCCTCCCGGTACCCGGAGGGCCGAAGGTCCGGGACTCTGGTGTACTGAGGTCGTGTCACCGGCCGCCTCGGCTGCGGTAGGCGGACAGGCCGGAGGCCTCTTCGCGCAACATGGCACCTTTGGCGTGGGCGGCCTCGGCCAGCTCCTGCTGGAAGGTCACCATCTGCGTGCGCAGCCGCTCACCCAGGGCGTCACCGCCGGCCGCCAGCGTGCGCACCGCCAGCAGCCCGGCGTTGCGGGCCCCACCGACGGAGACGGTCGCCACCGGCACTCCGGCGGGCATCTGCACGATCGAGAGCAGCGAGTCCATGCCGTCGAGGTGCTTCAGGGCCACGGGGACGCCGATCACCGGCAGCGGTGTGACCGAGGCCAGCATCCCCGGCAGATGGGCCGCCCCTCCGGCCCCGGCGATGAGGACCCGCAGGCCCCGCTCATGGGCGGCACGGCCGTAGTCGATCATCTCGGAGGCCATCCGGTGGGCAGAGACGACGTCGGCTTCGAAGGCGATGCCGAACTCGTCGAGGGTCTCAGCGGCGGCGCGCATGGTGGGCCAATCGGAGTTCGACCCCATCACCAGTCCGACCAGCGGGGTCTCGGTCTGCTCCTGCACGGAGTTCATCAGGGGGTTCCTCCTTCGCTCAGCCGGTGGGCGAGCTCAGTGGCACGGTCCTGTGCGGTACGTATTTCCTGGTGAGGTGTCTGCTGCAGGGCCTGCGCACCGGCCTCTGCAGGGCTCTGCGCGGCTGAGGCTTGCGGGCTCGCGCCGACGATCGTGACATGCCCGACCTTCCGCCCGGCACGCGGGGCCTTGCCGTAGAGATGGACCTTCGCCTCGGGCGCCAGGCGCATCGCCTCGGCCAGGGCGGTATGCAGCTGCGGCACCGCGCCGCCGAAGATGTTCTTCATCACCGTAAACCCGCCGTCTCCGGTGACCAACCCGGTCTCACCCAGAGGCAGGCCGAGCACAGCACGCAGATGCTGCTCGAACTGGCCGGTCACCGCCCCATCCATGGACCAGTGCCCGGAGTTGTGCGGACGCATCGCCAACTCATTGACGAACACTCCACGGCGCTCGCCGTCAGAGATCTCGAAGAGCTCCACAGCCAGCATGCCCGTGACGTCCAGACGCTCAGCGAGCGTGAGAGCGATCTCAGCGGCTTGTTCCAGCAGATCAGGCTCCGTGGCAGGCGCCGGGGCAGTGACCAGATCGCAGACACCATCGCGCTGATCGGACTGTACCACCGGGTAGGCGCGGATCTCACCGGTGGCGGAGCGGGCCACCTGGGCGGAGAGCTCACGGGTGAAGGGCACCTTCTCTTCAGCGAGCAGGCCGGTGCCTTCCTCAGCGGCGCGGGCGAACCAGTCTGCGGTGGCCTCGACGTCGGCGGCGCTGTGCAGCACTCGCACCCCTTTGCCGTCGTAGCCGCCGCGCGGGGTCTTCAGCACCACCGGCCACCCGACTCCGTCACCGAACTCGGTGAGTTCAGCGGCGGTGCTCACCTGACGCCATTGCGGGTTGGGCAGCTCCAGATCCTCGACGGCGGCACGCATGGCCAGCTTGTCCTGCGCGTAACGCAGCGCCTGTGGGCCCGGGTGCAGCGCCACCCCGGCGTCCTGCAGCGCGGTGAGCACCTCGGCGGGGACGTGCTCGTGGTCGAAGGTGATGACGTCGACACGCTCAGCGAGCCGCAGGGCGTCGTCAGTGTGGCGGTAATCACCGATGATGGTGCGCGGAATGACCTGCGCGGCCGAGGACAGCCAGGACCCGGCGAGCAGATGCAGCTCGATGCCCAGTTCCGTGGCCACCGGAGCGGTCATCCGGGCCAGCTGCCCGTCGCCGATGATCCCGACGCGGAAGGTGCGCCCGTCGCGGGGCGTCGCTGCCGGGGCAACGGTGCCGGCAGAGGGCTCATCGGGCAGGTCAGAGGGAAGGGGTGGGTCAGTCACAGTTCCTCATTATGAGTCATCGGACCGAACACCAGCCGGACGACCACACCGAGAGGGTCGGAAACCACACCTGGAGGGTCGGAAGCACCGTCTGAGGTACCAGATGCGCTGTCGGCAGTGTGATGAGCGCAGTGTCACCAGGAGTGTCACCAGGACAAAATCATCAGCGCATATCGCCCGGGGTGATGTAGGCCTCCTGGCTGCCTTCCAGGCTTCCTTCAGGAACATCCGTACACTGGGTGAAGGCCCGGATGAAGGATCGTCGCAGGTGCTGACGCCCGTCATCGGCGGTCCGTGCCATGTGTGCCTCCTTTTCATGCACCGCGGCCTCCGTCCGCACCGGCATCCGGCTCGTGGCCGGAGCGTCCGTCAGGTGCGGCACCCCTCCGCAGCACTCCCACACAGAAGCGGTTTCGTCTATGCTCACCACGCTCGTCACGCGGCTCCGCGGCCTCATCCTCAGATTGTGGCGTGAGCTCGCGAAGTTCGGCGTCGTCGGCGGGTTGGCGTTCATCATCGACTCGGGCGTGTTCATCTGGCTCATCCGCGGGCCGATGGACGATTCACAGCTGAAGGCGAAGGTCGTCGCCGGTGTGGTGGCCACGCTCTTCTCCTGGGTCGCGAACCGGTATTGGACCTTCCGGCACCGCAGGACCGGGGCCAAAGCCCGGGAGCTGATGATGTTCCTGTTCATGAACGCCATCGGGTTGGGCATCCAGACCGGCTGTGTGGGGATCAGCAAATACCTGTTGGGCCTGGACTCGGTGACGGAGGTGTTCATCGCCGGTAACGTCATTGGTCTGGTCTTGGCCACGGCCTTCCGATTCGTGGCCTATAAGCTGTGGGTCTTCACCGGGGACCAGACTCCCAGCGCCGGGCCGGGCACCGGGGAATCCGACGACGCCGGACCGCATCTGCTCTCTGACCGTGAGCTGCTTACCGGGGACCTGCCGGTGGTCACAGAGGAGATGCGTCACCGAGATCGCGCTGAGCGTGGCTCCCGTGGGCCGGAATTCCGTGAGTCTGAATTCCGTGGGTCTGAGCTCCGTGAGTCTGACCTCCGCACCGGCGGTGACGCACAGTAGCTCTGAGCGGGTCTGGTCGGCTCTGAGCAGCTGTCAGCTCGGGGCGGTCGCGGCCTGCCGCAGGCTCAGCGGCTGGAAGGCCGTTCTGCCGAGGAGGGGGAGGAAGGAACCGAGGAGGGCCCTGAGGAGGGCACCGACTCCTCTTCGAGCATGCGCCGCCATTGCGGGCGCGGCTGACCGGCGGCATCAGTGGTGGCGCCTCGCCACAGCACCGCCCGCCCGGACTGGGCCCAGGTGCCCAGCATCAGTGCGGGCAGATCATCGTCCCACCAACGGCGCACGGCCCACCCGGCACCGTCGGTGAGACCCGGGGCCGTATCCTCGACGACGAGGCACCCTGTCCGTGTCGCCGGTACGCGCCCGGCCGGAGCAGCATCGGACCGGGCCGCCTCAGGCAGCGTGACATCTGGCCGCGTGACATTTGGCGGCGTGACGTCAGGCAGCCCGATATCAGGCAGTGGAATCAGCAGCTGATCCGGCTGCTGTCGCACCTCAGCGGAGACGTCGATCACCCAGCTGGGCAGCGGTTCCCCCACCGCGTCCTCGTAGGAGGCATCGAGCAGCCCGGGGGAGAAGGCCGCCAACTCGGCTTCGCCGAGCGCCTGGGCATGTTCCCACAGCTGCGGGGCATCGGTGAGCACCAGCGCCGGCTCTGCGGCCTCAGCCCGATGATAGCCGGACACCAGGCGCACCTGGCACCCCAGTGCTGAGGCGGCGAGCAGTGCGGCCGCGGCCTTCCAGTGGGGTGCTGCATCGATGAGGACCAGATCCCCAGCCTGAAGATCTGCCTCCTGGGTGAACAGGCCGATCATCTTCACCGTCCAGTTCTCCAGCACACGGCCCGAGAGCTCCACGCGCGGTGACGACGTCGCATCCGGGTCATGCCAGATCAGCGCCGGGCCGGGCCGTGCGGCCAACAGGCGCAGCAGGCCGGGGTGATCCTCGGCCACAGGCGCCGAGTGCGGTCCGAGATTCAACGGTGGCATATGGCCATGACCTCCTCGTTGCCGTCTCTGTGAGGGAGGGCCCCTCACTTGACGGATGGTGACTTACGCCAGTGTAATTATGGGTGACATCGGGCTTCATAGCCCGCACCACGTCCGGCGCGCGGAACGCGCCCTGTAATACGGACTAGCACGGACGACGAGATGATGAACCAGACCGGGGGAGGCCCTTCATGGGGAACGCAGAACGGCTGAGCGACGAAGAGCGGGGCATGACCCGCTCTGCACACCGTTCCGGCACCGCAGCAGGGATCGACGTCCCCGCGGACTGGTTCGTGGATCCGGTGGATCCCAGCTCCGGTCAGGAACTGGAGCACGGCCGGAGCCTGGAGGACCAGGCCACAGCATTCCTCACCGCGCACGAAGAGGCCGAGAAGGCCTCCGAGCAGCGCGCGCTCAGCGAGGCTCCTTCCCGCCGCGCTGGGCACGAGGCACCCCGGGACACCACCTGGTTGGGCATCCCCTCGCTGGTGCCGGCCGAGGAGATCGAAGGGGAACTGGCCTGGCAGGTCGACGCCCTGTGCGCTCAGACCGACCCCGAGGCCTTCTTCCCGGAGAAGGGCGGTTCCACCCGTGACGCCAAGAAGGTCTGCGGGGCCTGCACCGTGCGTCAGGAATGCCTGGACTACGCGCTGTCCAATGACGAGCGCTTCGGCATCTGGGGCGGCCTCTCCGAGCGTGAACGCCGGAAGCTCCGGAAGCGGGCAGGCTGATCGAGGCTACCTCCGTACACAGAATCGCCGCCGTCGTCTTGCACGACGGCGGCGCTTCCGCTTCCGGAGGTGCTGCGCTGCGGCATACCCAGCAGGCGCTGGCCGCGCAGAGCAGGAGCCCGGACGCCGTCGTCGAACTCTCCGGGCCCGGCTACCGCAGCGCGGCGGATCTCTCGCGCTCCCTACGCTCGGAGCTGCTGGCTGACCGCCGTGACGCCGCCCAATCCGTGCGGCGCAGCCCCTCAGGCGTCCCGGTCACCAGCCTGTGGCGCACACTGGAACGGCAGCTGCCGTCAGGCTTCACCGCCGGGCAGTGGCTATGGATCCTCCCGGCGGGCAGCGTGCCCGCCCCCGATGCGCTGGAGATGCTCGAGGAGCGTCTGCTCACCGTCACCGATGAGGACACCCATGCCCGGATCCGGGTGGTCGGGGCGAAGCAGCTCCACGCGGAAGCGGACGGTGCGGCAGAAGGCACCGAGAGGCGTCCGCGGCTCGTCGACGTCGGTCTCGGCGTGGCCCGGTCCCGAGAGACGATGAGCACCACCGACCCCTGGGAGTTGGACCAGGGGCAGTACGACGGCATCGACGAGGCCAGCGCGGTCTCCGCCCACGGGATGCTCGTCGATGCCGCCCTCTTCGGCGACCTCGGCGGGTTCGCCCCAACCCTTGACGAAGACCATGCCGCCGGGGATTTCGCCCGGCGAGCCCGAGAGGCCGGTGCCCATATCGTCCTCGCCCCGCAGGCGCGGATCGGGCGTACCGCACCGCCGCCGCGTGAGGAAGTGCACCGGCTCGGCGGGATGCTGTACCTGCCGCCGGCGCAGCGGATCGGGCAGATCCGACGTCGACTGGCCGAGGCACCGGTGCCGGTGACGCCGGTGCTCTGGGTGGGGATGTGGCTGGCAGCGGTGCTTCGCCTGCTCGGGCTCACCGCGGTCAAAGCACCCGATGCGGGACTGCGGCAGGCCGGTGCCTCACTGCGCGCCCTGCTCGGGCTCGGAGCCATCGTCCATACCCGGCGCTTCGCCGCGTTCGGACGCCGTGCCGCGGCCGCCCGGCAGGCTTCCTTCGACGAGGAGCTGCCGTCGAAGCAGACAGTGCGGGCCGAACGCCGTGCCGCCCGGCAGCGGGTCCGCACCGGCCGAGCCCAGGACGACGCGCTGCAGCTGAGCTCCTCGGATCTGCGGGAGCTGCGCCGTCGCATTGCCACTTCCGAATCGGTGGCACCAGCCTCCCAGGGCTTCGGTGTCGCCGGAGGACGCGCCGACGGCGAGGACAACTACGACGCACTGCTCGCCGTGGGCGCCGCCGACGGCGAATTCGACGAGATGCCCTCCCGGCGCTCCGGTGACCGGCTGGTGCTGCTGCTCACACTGCTGGCCCTGACCGGAGTCTCCCTGCTGGCTCATCGCAGCCTGCTGACCGCAGAAGCACTGATCGGCGGGGCGGCCCTGCCGGTGTCCTCCAGTACTGACGCCGTCTTCGCCCAGACGGTCAGCTTCGTCTCCTCCGACCAGCTCGGCGAGCTCGCCGCCGCCGACCCGTTCAACCTGGTGCTGCTGGTCCTCTCGGCGCTCACCGGCGGCCACGCCTCCACCGCTCTGGTGTGGCTGACCATCCTCTCTCTGCCGCTGGCCGCTGTGACCTCCTGGTGGGCGGCGAAGCTGTGGACCTCGGCGGCGCTGATGCGCATCGTCGCAGCCCTGCTCTGGACCTCAGTGCCCACTCTGCACGTCGCCCTGGGAGAGGGCCGGATCGGTACGGTCATCGTCCACATCCTGCTGCCGGTGCTGGTGCTGGCGGTGGTGCGCGCCGTCGGACCGCGGCCGGCTCACGCCCGCACCGGACGCCGGGCTCAGGGTGGCCAGGGTGCCCAGCAGCTCGCCTCGACCGGTTCCTGGGAGCACGCGGCGCTGGCCGGGCTCCTGCTGGCCGTCATCGTCGCCTCCGCTCCGGCGCTGCTGCCCTTCGCCCTGGTCCTCACCGTCGTGGCCGCGCTGAGCCTGGGCGGCCGCGGCCGCCCGCTCTGGCTGGTGCCGCTTCCGGCGCTGGTGGTCTGCGTGCCGATGCTGCTGACCGCGGTGGCGGCCGGGGGCAACGTGCTGGCCTCGCTGTTCTCGGCGCCGACTCGGCTCGTCGCCGCGCCCACAGCCCCGCTGTGGCAGCAGCTGCTCGGCCACGACCGCAGCTTCGACCCGTCCGCCGGTGTGGGTGGGGCTGCGGCGGGCGGATGGCTGACCGAGTACTTCGCCGGTGAGTGGTGGGCGCTGCGCCTGGCCCTGGTCATCGGACTGCCGCTGCTGGTGGTCGCCCTGCTCTGCATCCTCACCGCCGGGCGCAGAGACCTTCCCACCGTGGTGTCCTCCGCGGTGCTGCTGGGTGCGCTGGTGTGGTCGGCGCTGCTGGGTGTGCTCGCCGCGGGGCAGGACGGCACTCAGGTGGTGGCCGTCGGGCTGGGGCCCGTGGTAGTCGTCATCTGGTACTGCGTGCTGACCGCGGCGATCAGTTCGCTGCAGCGGCTGCCGCGGGCGTTGCCGCGGGTCGGCGGGGTCATCACCCCGGTCACCGCCACGTTGCTGGTGTTCTCCGTCATCGCCTCCCTGGGATTCTGGGCGGCTCCGCGGATCATCGCCGACTCCACGGCCGTGCAGCCGCTGAGCGCGGTCGATGAGACCCCGGCGCCGGTGCTCGGGGGCACAGTGCGTCAGGTGCCGGCCACGGCGGCTGATCAGGGGCTCGGCCCCGCTCAGCTGCGTACCCTGGTGCTCGCGGCCGATGAGGGTGGGGTCTCCGGTCAGCTGGTCTCCGGGGAGGGCCGCACTCTGGACTCGGTGCGCAGTGCGGACAGCGGCCGCGGCACGCCGCTGCTGGCCGACACCCGGCTGGGTGCCGAGGGGGAGGCGTGGAGCGCTGAGCTGACGCCGGGGCAGCAACGGTTGGCGCAGCTGATCGCCGCGCTGGTGACACCGGGTTCTGGTGAGGCCGAGGAGCTCATGGAGGAGCTCGCCGTCGGGTTCGTCCTGGTGCCCTCCGGCGCGCAGACGGCTCTGACCGATGCCGTGGACACCGCCCCCGGGGTGGTCTCCGTCGGTGCCACCGACGACGGGCTGTTCTGGCGCGCGGCCGACCAGGAGCAGACGGCTCCCGGGCTCGGCACCGGGGTGATCGGCGCGGACACCGCATGGGCGCGGGTGCTCGATGCACAGGGTTCCACAGTGGCGCTGCTGCCCAGCGACGCCGGTGCGGTGGAGCTTGACCTCGCGCAGGCGCAGGACGCGCAGGGCCGCACTCTGGCAGAGGTGGCGGCTGAGGATGACGCCGCCGGGCCCCTGGTGCTTCAGCTCTCCACCGCGGCCGCCGCCGGGTGGCGGGCCGAGCTCGACGGTGAGGAGCTCCGCGTCGAATCCGTGGGTGAGGAGGAAGGACAGACCACCTGGGCTCAGCGGTTCGTGCTGCCCGAGGATCTTGATGACGGTGAGCTCAGTGTTGGGCACCGCAGCGTGGTCCAGCTGCCGCTGCTGATCGCAGTGGCTGGGTTCCTGCTGCTGATGGTGGCTGTGGCGGTGCCGCTGCCCCGTTCGATGCGGATGCTGCCGGTGGTGCCGGGGGAGAGGGACTGATGAGCGCGAAGAAGGTCCGCAGGCATATCCGCCAGCTGCAGCGACAGCGCCGTCGTGAACAGCGTGAGGCGGTGCGTGCCCAGCGGCGTCAGGCCTCGCAGGAGGAGGCCGCTCGGCGTCGTCAGGAGCACGCCCGCCCTGCTGAGGAGCACCAGGCGGCGGAACCGCAGGACGTGGTCGCTGATGAGCAGCTCGGGGACGACGCGGTCTTCGACGAACCGGCTGTGGGGTCGGCTGTGGGGTCGGCCGAAGAACCGGTGGAGGAGCCGACGGCTGAGGAGCCTGAGACACCTGAGGCGGAGCAGCCTGAGGGTGAGGAGCCTGAGGGTGATCAGCCGGATCCCGAACGGGTTGACGCTGATCGGTCCGCCACTGGTCAGCCCGATGCTGAACAGTCCGACACCAGCCAGTCCGATGCCGAACGCCCCGACACTGGCCAGTCTGCCTCCGATCAGCCAGACACCGAACAACCAGACAGTGAACAACCAGCCCCCGAACAGCCGGAGCCAGCGGACCCTGAGGGAGCTGAACCGGCGCGCACTCCGCTGATCGCCCCGGGCCTGCGAGCCGGAGCCGTGGCCGCCGCTCTCGGAGTGCTCGCCGTGGCCGGCGGATCGCTGGCGATGGACGTCTCCGGTCACGTCGCCCAGCCCCGGGCCGTCGCGCCGGTGGACACCGCTGCCGTCGTCTCCGATACCGCTCTGGTCTGCCCGCCGATGCCCGGACTGCCGGATTCGGTCAGCACTGAGGGGCTGCTGGACTACCGAAGCCGTGATGATTCGGCCGCCGCGCAGGCACGCGGTGTGGTGCTCAGCCCCCGGGAGGCTGAGGGCTCATCGTCTGATGAGGCTGACGCTGATATCGGTGCGGAGCTGGGACTGCTCGGCCAGGACGGCTATGAGCAGGACCAGGAACTCGACACCGCTGCACTGAGCCCTGGGATGACCGAGAACCCGCAGGATGATTCCCCCTCCTGGCGGCATGATTCGGCCGCACTGACCGATGAGACTGAGGCCCCGCTGCTGCGGCTGAACACCCAGGACGCCGCTGCCACACTGGCCGGAGCGGCGCAGTACCTCTACACCGCCGACTCCGGGCCGGTGGCCGGCACGGCCGCCGCCGAATGCCGGCCCCCGCAGCGCAGCCACTGGTTCTTCGGCCCCGAGATCGGTGAGGGCGGCACGGGTCTGCTCACGCTCGCCAATCCCTCGAACCGGCAGGCCACGGTGGAGGTCACCGCCTATGACTCCGACGGCGCCCGCTCCGGCTCCGGAGTCCGCACCCAGGTGGTGCCCGCGCAGAGCACCCGGACCGTCAACATCGCTTCCATCGCCGGGGATGACCCGGTCAACGGGGTCCAGGTCAACGCCTCCCAGGCGCCGGTGAGTGCCTCTCTGCAGTCCTCGCGAGCCTCCGACGGCACGGGGATCGGCGTGGAGTTCCTGCCGTCCTCGTCCAGCGACGCCGAACGGCACGTCTTGGCCGGTATCCCCGTGGCTGCGGACTCGCAGGAGGACTCTGCGGCGTTCCCCACAGAGCTGTGGATCCGCTCAGCCAGCACCGGCCAATCCACAGTGGAGGTACAGGTCTACTCCGATGAGGGCCCGGTGCCGTTGGAGAACGCCTCGGTGTTCAGTGTGCAGGGCGGCGACGTCGACAGCATCGACCTCTCCGGACTGGAGGCGGGCACCTACGACCTCATCGTCACCACAGAAGGCCCGAGCGATGTGGCCGTGAAGTCCTACGGTACTGAACCGGGGGAGCAGGATCGGCTGGACTTCGCCTGGTTGGCCGGTGCGACCCCGCTGCGCGACGGCTACGGCGTCGTGCTGCCGGATCCGGACGGTGTGGATCCGGACAGTGTGGAGGCGCAGTTGAGGCTCTTCGCGCCCGAGGCCGGCACGCAAGTCACCTACCGGGTGCTGGGCGCGGACGGGGAGACCTCGGCGCCGCAGAGCGTGGAGGTCCCCACCGGCGGTGCGGCCACAGTGGAAGCTGAACAGTTCGCCGTCGATGAGGTGGATGAACCCGTGGCCGTGGTGTTCGAGGAGCCTGCGACTGAAGTGGTGGGTTCACTGCGGCTGACCGGTGAGGACGATACCTTCAGCATGCTGCCGGTCCGCGCCGTCGATGACCCGGCCGGCTCCGTGCCGGTTCGCCTCGGGGACTGAGCGGTCTCGTGGGCTGGGTTGCTCCACGGACCTGGCGAGACTGGGCGATTCCGTGGTCCTGGTGGTGGGCTGAACACTGGGTATCCGCGTGAGCGCCGGGTATCCGCGGTGGTGGGGCCAGACACGGCGGGTGATCGCCCCGTGGCCCGAGGGCGGCCGGGCTACAGTAGTGGACTGTGGATTCTTCACGACGTTGCACGCGCAGCGGATGCGATCGCCCCGCCGTCGCCACGCTGACCTACAGCTACGGCGATTCGACGATCGTCGTCGGGCCGATGAGCACCTATGCCGAGCCGCACACCTATGACCTCTGTGCTCCGCACGCGGATACGCTCAGCGCGCCGCGCGGGTGGGAGGTGATGCGGCTGGACTACCCCTCCGCGCCGCCGGAGGCCCCTGATGATCTGCTCGCCGTCGCAGATGCTGTGCGTACGCAGGAAAATCCCACGGTGCCGCCGTCGTCGGGCTTGGCCCCCGGCGATGAGTCAGCTCAGGCAGCGGCCCGCGAATCCCGCGGCCGCCTGGAGCCGCCGCAGTCCGATGCCTCTCTGGTCCGCGGACATCTGCGCCTGCTCCGCGACGACTGACTCTCCGGCCTGGCCGGCCCGGGTCACGCAACAGCTTGTGCTCCCTCAAGAACCACCCACCCCCGGCCACCTCACCGAGGGAGAGAAATTTGCTGCGACACGCCGATGAGCGCCACAAGATTCTCTCCCTCGACGGAGGGGTCACTTGGAACCAGCCATCGAGGGAGAGAAATTTGCTGCGACACGCCGATCGGCGGGACCAGATTCTCTCCCTCGGTGAGGTGATCTGTGGGTCAGGGCCGGTCACTGCCTCAGTAGCGGTAGTGCTCGGGCTTATACGGCCCGGCGACGTCGACGCCCAGGTACTCGGCCTGTTCCTTGGTCAGCTCGGTCAGCTCCGCGCCCAGCGCTCCCAGGTGCAGCCGCGCGACCTTCTCGTCGAGGATCTTCGGCAGCACGTAGACATCAGTGTCATAGCGGTCAGCACCGGCGTAGTCGCCGGTCTTGGTGAACAGCTCCACCTGCGCGATGGTCTGGTTCGCGAAGGAATTGCTCATCACGAACGACGGGTGCCCAGTCGCATTGCCCAGGTTCAGCAGCCGCCCCTCGGAGAGCACGATGATCGAGTGACCCTCCGGGAACACCCACTCGTGGACCTGCGGCTTGATCTCCACCTTCTGCACGCCCTGCAGCGCGGCGAGGCCGGCCATATCGATCTCATTGTCGAAATGCCCCACATTGCCCACGATCGCCTTGTCCTTCATCTGCCGCATCTGTTCGGCGGAGATGATGTCCTTGCCCCCGGTGGTGGTGATGAACAGGTCCGCCGAGCCGACGACGTCATCGAGCCGCGCCACCTGATACCCGTCCATCGCCGCCTGCAGCGCGTTGATCGGGTCGATCTCGGTGACGATCACCCGGGAGCCCTGACCGCGCAGCGCCTCGGCCGCGCCCTTGCCGACGTCGCCGTATCCTGCGACGACGGCGGTCTTGCCACCGAGCAGCACGTCAGTGGCGCGCATGATCCCGTCAGGCAGAGAGTGGCGGATCCCGTATTTGTTGTCGAACTTGGACTTGGTGACCGAGTCGTTGACGTTGATGGCCGGGAACAGCAGCGCGTCCTCCCGGGCCAGCTGGTAAAGCCGGTTGACTCCTGTGGTGGTCTCCTCGGTGACGCCGCGGATCTGTGCGGCGATCCGCGTCCAGCGCTGCGGGTTCTCACCCAGTGAGCGGCGCAGCGTCTCCAGCACGATCCGGTACTCCTCCGGGTCATCTGCCGAGGCTGAGGGCACCGCACCGGCGGCCTCGAACTCGACCCCCTTGTGCACCAGCATGGTGGCATCGCCGCCGTCGTCGAGGATCATATTCGCTCCGCGGGAGGCGTCCTCATCGACACCGGGCCATTCGAAGATCTTCGCCGCAGCCCACCAGTACTCCTCCAGCGTCTCGTTCTTCCACGCGAACACCGGCACCCCCTGGGGGTCCTCTGCGCTGCCGTGCGGACCGACCACCACGGCGGCGGCGGCCTCATCCTGCGTGGAGAAGATGTTGCAGGAGGCCCACCGGACCTCAGCACCCAGCGCGGTCAGCGTCTCGATCAGCACCGCGGTCTGCACAGTCATGTGCAGGGAGCCGGCGATGCGCGCCCCGGCCAGCGGCTGGGCGTCGCCGTACTCCTCGCGCAGGGCCATCAGCCCCGGCATCTCGTGCTCGGCCAGGCGAATCTGGTGACGGCCGGCTTCGTGCAGAGAGATATCGGCGATGCGGTGCTCGAGGCTCATCGTCAGCGGGCTCCTTCGTGGAGGTACAGGCACGGTCATTCTGCGCGTCTCGGGGAGGAAACCCGGCGGCGGAACCGGTGAATCACAGCACCGGCGGGGGCTCGCGCAGTCTGCGCCCACCCTATCGCGGGGTGCCAGAGCCGAGGGTTGAGGACGTCACAGAAAGTCCTGAACGACGGGGCTGTGGCTACACCCATTACCTTGCGGGTACCCCCGAGCAGCTCAGGAGTACGGCATCCGGTGCAGCCGCCGGTTCAGCTCATCGGCGCGCTGCTGGTTGCGCCGCATCCGCCGGAATTCCCGGTTGCGCCGTTCGGCGGTGACCGCCACCAGGAAGTCCAGAGAGCTGGAGGGCGGCGGGGCAGGTGAGACATAGGGGCGGACCTCGGCGGCGAGCGCATCGGCGGTGCGCTGCAGCACGACTTGGTTGCCCCCGCGTCCGGCGCGCTCGGCAGTGCGCAGCAGCCGCGAGACCCGCAGTGCCAGTGGGTCTGGGACCCGTCCGACGTCGACCACCTGGGTCCAGGAGCTCATATGCTGCGGCACCGGGAGCATCATCGGCGGCACTGGCGGTTGGCGGGTGAGGATTCCGTGGGTGCCGGCGACCATATCTCCGAGACGTTTGCCCTTCGCGCTGAAGACCCCGCACAGCAAGGGGATCAGCCCGAGGCTCATCAGGAACTCCAGGGGACCGAGCAGCCCGCGGATCACGGCGTGGCGCAGGCGGATCGTGCCGCCGTCGTCACGCACGATCCGCACGCCCATGATGAGCCGGCCCAAAGAACGGCCTCGGGAGAGCGTCTCGACGCTGACCGGCAGCACGACGAGGACCAGCACTGTGGTGCCGAGCATGACTGCCGCGGCCATCGCCGGGTCAGTGGCGAAGCCGGTGCCCTCAGCAGCTCCCCCGAAGAACGCTGTGGTCACCGAGAGCAGCACCATCAGGACGAACCAGTCGATCATCGCCGAGAGCCCGCGGGTCAGCACGGAGGCGCTCGGCAGATCAAGCCGGACTGCCTCACCGGTGACGACTGTGCTCATGAGTATCACGCTAACGTATGGGTCAGACATGCCTTCCGGCCCCCCGCCCACGGTGCAGCGGCTCTGCGGTAGTCTCAGCGGCGTGGACACCGATGCGTTCGTCGCCGTACATCAATCGGAGTGGGATCGGCTCGCCGAGCTCTCCGATCATCGGCGGCTCACTGCCGAGGAGGCCGACGAGCTGCTGCGTCTCTATGAACGCACCTCCACGCATCTCTCCATGGTCCAGGCGGTGGACCCGGGTGGACCCCTGGCCGCGGGGCTCTCTTCGCGGTTGGGCCGGGCCCGGACGCAGCTGACCGGCGTGGGGGAGAACGTCTTCGTCTCGGTGGCCTACTTCTTCGCGCAGACCTTGCCGGCGGCCTTCTACCGCCTGCGCTGGCTGACGCTCATCCTGGGCGCGGCCTTCGTGCTCGTCGCCGTGTGGTTCGGGCAGTGGGCGGCGACCCACCCTGACATCGACCTGCTGGCCTCCGAGGAGATGCGCCGTCAGCTGGCGGAGGAGGACTTCGTCAACTACTACTCCGAGCATCCCAGTTCCTCGTTCTCCGCTCAGGTGTGGACGAATAATGCGTGGATCGCCGCGCAGATGGTCGCCTTCGGTGTGACAGGTGTGTGGGTGCCCTTTATCCTGTTCATTAATGCCTCCAGCATCGGCATCACAGCGGGGATGATGTACGAGCAGGACGCCGGGGACGTGTTCTGGGTGAACATCCTGCCGCACGGGCTGATGGAGCTCACGGCGATCTTCATCGCCGGAGCTGCCGGGTTGAGGATCTGCTGGGCCTGGGTGGCGCCGGGTCAGATGCGGCGGTTGACCTCGCTGGCCCGGGAGGGGCGTCGGCTGATCACGGTGGCGATCGGTCTGGTCATCGTGCTGCTGATCTCGGGGCTGGTGGAGGGGTTCGTGACGCCGAGCCCGGTGCTGCCGTCCTGGGCCAAGATCACCATCGGGGCGTTGGTGCTCGCCGCCTATTGGGCGTATACCCTGGTTCTCGGGGGGCGTGCCTATCGGGCTGGAGTCACCGGGGACGTGGGCCGCTATGATTCCGGGGAGCATGAGCTGACGGTCTGAGCGCAGCCTCGTGCCGGTGGTGCTGAGTGCATTCTCACACGCTGATTCCGCGGCACTCCGAGGAATCAGCCGGTCACAACGGGCTGTGGTGCGTACCCTCGATGCTGAGAACCTATGCGTGCTGCGGCAGACGGGGAGTGAATCCATGAGCGAGAACGATCACCGCGACCTTCACGGGCGCGGCGCGGGTGAGGACTTCGAGTCCGGCCTGGACTACGGCGCCTTCGCCGATGAGGGTGCGACCTTCCCGGAGGACCGTCCGGATGCGGCTCCGGCCCCGGCGAATTCGCACCGGGTCCCGGCTGACGAGCGCCGGGAGCGTGAGGACCGCGCGGAGGAGGACGTCTCCGCCGAGGACGATATGGTCTTCGAGCAGGAGCCTGAGCCGAGCCCGGCGCCCGCTGATCAGGCGCCCGATGCCGGGGCCGATCGGCCTGTCGAGCCGGGAGACTCCCTCGACGATGAGGACGCGCTGGTCTTCGACGAAGCAGCCCAGGTACCGGCTGAGCAGGTGGCAGAGCCTGCAGCAGAGTCTGAGGCATGGCCCGCGGCGGCCGCTGGGACAGAGGCTGAGACAGGGGCCGAGACGGGGGCCGAGATGGAGACTGATTCCGGGGTCGGACCCGACTCTGAGGCCACGACGCCTGTCCCCGCTCCCGTGCCCGTCGGTGATGACGGCTTGGAGGACCAGGCCACTCGCCCGATCAGCCGCACTGACGGCGACGACGCCGAGCACGCCACCCGCCCGATCAGTGCCGATGAGCGTGCTGCAGCCACCGGTGAGGTCGAGGAACGCCCCGCCAGTGAAGAGGACACGGCGCATCTCTCCGCCGTGGATCAGGGTCACCGTCAGGACCGCCAGGCGCCGGAGGAGGCTGACTCCCACGCCGACCACGCCGCTCACAATGACGCGGACCACCACGCCGAGGCCGCGACAGAAGACCGCACTGAGCCCGCTGCGGCAACCTACCCTGCACCTGCCCCCGCGGCGCCGGTGCATGAGCGCGAGGCCGGACACCGAGAGGCCGGGCACCGAGAAGCCGGGCACCGCACCGGCGAGGAGATCACCGATCAGGATCTCGACGAGGAGGTCCGCAAGGACAAGCGGGGCATCTCCCGCTTCCTGCAGGTGCTGCTGGCGATCTTCGTGCCCGTGCTGCTCGTCGTCGCCGCCATCCGCATGGTCGCCTCCCCGGTGTTCCTGTGGGTCGCCTATCGCCGCCCCGGTTTCCCCGGCGATGACACCTTCTCCACCGGAGACCGTGAGGTCTACGGCTCCTACGGCATGGACTATCTGACCAACGCGGCGAACTCCCGCTATCTGGCCGAGCTCTCGGTCAACGGTGAGGCCCTGTTCACCGACGCCGAGGTCAGCCACATGACCGATGTGAAGATCGTCGTGCTGATCACGATGGCCGCCGGCGTGCTGCTGCTCCTGCTGGCGGTCCTCTTCGGGCTCATGCTGCGCAAGTGGCGCCCGGGCGGGTTTGCCCGCGGAGTGTTCGCCGGGGCGTGGGTCGTCCTCGGCCTGATGATCGCCCTGGCCGTCTTCGCGATCCTGGCCTGGCAGGACTTCTTCGACGGGTTCCACCGGATCTTCTTCGCCGAGGGCACCTGGACCTTCGATGCGGAGGACACGCTGATCCGCCTCTACCCGGAGCAGTTCTGGATCGACGCCGCCATCGCCGTGCTCGCCCTGGTGGTCATCATGGCGCTGATCGCGCTGATCGTCACCTGGCCGACCAAGGCCCGCCGGGCGCGTCGTCGTCAGCGCCTCGAGGAGGTGTTCGCGGTACGCCGCGAGAAGCTCGTCGAGGAGCTGAACAAGGACGCCGAGTACACGGACTCACCGTATGCGCACAGCCGCGACGCCGAGGCGCGCAGTGATGCCGCTGAGCACACGGGGCAGGGCCGCGAGGCCGAGGCCGTCTCCCGGTGAGCCGCTCCACTGCCGATCAGACGCTTTCACGGTGAAGGGACCAGCAGCATATGGATGAGATCCGTCGCCTGATCAGGCAGATGAAGCTGCTCGCCGGGGTGATCCTCGCAGCGGCGGGGATCACGCTGATCGGACTCATCCTGTTCCTGTTCGGCCTGCATACCTGGGGACTGCTGGTGATGCTGCTCGCCACGCAGGGGCTGGTCGCCGGTGCTGCCGTCGTGCTCTATCGGGCCCTGCTGCTGCGCACGCCGGGGCCGAACGCGCAGGCCGAGGCCGAGCCTGCTCCACGTGGTGCCAGCACGGAGGACATCGTCGAAGCACTGCGCGGTGAACTCTCTGCGACCACGTCTCAGCAACAGCAGCTGGGCCGGCTCCTCACCGCCCACCGCGAGGCCACCGTGCAGCGTCGCCGGTCACTGTTCACGGAGACCTTCACGCAGATGCCCGGTGTGCGGGTCTCCGCAGCGCAGTCCTCACAACAGCAGGCCTCGCAGCGGCAGCCCTTACAGCAGCGGGCGCCTGAGTCCGGCGGGCACCAGGAACACGGCCCGGACACTGCGGCAGAGACCGTGCGAGGCTGAGCTCACGTCCCCATGGCCAGCACACCGCAGCGCACCGACGGACGCTACGACGTCGACGTCATCCAGCTCTCGGACTTCCGTCTGCCCGGGGGGACCACCAGCAGCATCGCCGAGGAGGTCCGCGCCCAGTCCGAGGCAGGCATCAGCACAGCGCTGGTGCACGCGGCCGGGACCATCACCAATCATCCTCACCCGTGGAGCGCACATATCCGCGGGATCCTCGACCTGCCGCATGTGCAGGTGGCCACGCATCGCGAGCGTCTGCACGCGAAGCTGCTGGTGATCAGGCACCCCACGGTGATCTGGTCCACGCGGGCCACGTTCGATCACCTCAGCGCCGACGAGGTCGTCATCGTGGTCAACCATGCCGCCGTCGACGCCGCCGGCACCCGGCACTACCCGGTGGAGGACACTGACCGCCGGGTGCGCGAGCTCTTCGGCAAGGAGCCGATCTGGGCACCGATCGGCCCGGTGGTTCGCGGCACCGTGCTGGAGCAGACCACCCGCGTGCCGCTGCGCGACCAGGATTGGGTCAACATCTTCCGCACCCCGGAGGGGGTGCAGGAGCGCACCGGATTCCTCGGGGACGTGCCGATCATCGGACGCCACTCCCGCCCGGAGCCGGGGAAGTGGCCGGCCACTCGCCGTGACATCCGGGCGGCCTACCCGAACTCCGAGAAGTACCGGGTGGAGATCCTCGGCGGGGCGTGGGCGGCGGAGAAGATTCTGCGCGGGCGCCCCGAGCATTGGCATGTGATCCCCTTCGGCGGTGAAGACCCGATGCGTTTTCTACAGCGCATCGACTTCTGGGTCTATATGCATCACCCGGATCTGAAGGAGGCCTTCGGGCGTGCGGCGATGGAGGCGTTGGCCGCGGGCTGTGTGGCCATCATGCCGCCGTATATGAAGGAGCTCTTCGGCGACGCCGCGCTTTACGCCACACCGCAGCAGGTCACCGGGATCGTGGATTCCCTCTGGAAGGACCCGCAGCGGTTCCTCGAGCAGTCCCTGCGCGCCCAGGAGTTCGCGCGCGCGTTCCGCCCGCAGATGCACATCGATCGGCTCGCTGCGCTCGACGTCCATGCCCCGGCCCAGCCGCCGCAGGACCGCGTCCTGGCCACTCCGGCTCGGCTGAGCGGGCCGACGCTGCTGCTCAGCACCGATGCGGCGGCTGCGCCCACTGCCGCCGAGCTGGCGGAGCGGCTGCGCACACCACGACGTCCCACCGCCTGGGTGCAGGTCGCGGAGCGCCCGGATGCTCACGCGGCCGGTGCTGCGGTGACGGTCCTGGATGCGCAGGCGCTGCGCATGACGGACTCGGCCTGGCAGCAGTACCTGGCTCAGCGGCTGAGTCAGCTGATCGGTGCGCTGCGGCCCGGGCGGGTGGTCATCGTCGGGGCGAGGTTCCACACCGGTGCGCTGCGCGCGGCACAGACGGCGGCAAGCTCCCGCTTCTGGGTACGGCCCCCGGATTCGGGTGCGCTCGACGAGGAGCAGATGGCCAGCACCGGCCGCTTCACCAGAGTGTTCTCCGCAGAAGAGGCCGAAGATCTCGACGCTCTGGTCCGGCAGATCGCCGGTCACCGCTAGGCCGAGCAGGGAAAACACTCCACTGACAGGAAGCAGAGCAGCGATGCACATCTCCGAGGACATCTCCGTCGTCCCCGCCGAATCCTGGTCGGCCAGGTTGGAGGCCTGGGCGCGGGCGCGGTGGTCCGAGCAGGTGATCCCGGTGGACACCACGATGGACTTCGCGCCGCTGGGGACCCAGCGTCCCCGGGCGTTCTTCGAGGTTCCGGTGGTGATCCTGGTGATGACCCGGGCGACGCGGCGGCTGCATCGCGCCATGTTCCGTGCGGTGGAGCTGCTGCGGGAATCGACCTACGGATTCCGTGCGGTGCTGTTCACCGATGAGGTCTCCGTGTTCGAGGCCGCCGAGGTGGATTGGGCGCTGGAGCATACGATGCCGGAGGCCCAGTGGTCGCAGATCTCCACGCAGAACTGGCTCGTCCAGGCCTCCGAGCACTTGGCCTGGGCGCAGCGGCAGTACGGGGCATCGTGGGTGCTCGCCCCGGAGACGCCGGATCAGGTGCGTGCGGCCGTCGCGCGTCTGGGTGCGGCGTTCGTGGCCCCGGAGAAGGTGCGGCAGACCGCGGCGAGTCTGGCTGAGGAGGAGCTCGACGGTCTGGGGGAGACGATGGCGCTGTCCTCGCGTCGGGTTGAGTCCGTCCGCGGCTGGTGGTCGCAGCTGGGCTCTGGCCGCAGCACAGTGCGCGTGGACGTTGGCGTGGACGTGGGTGACGGCGCGCGGCTGCGGTTCGTCGTCGACCGGCCTGAATCCGCCGGCGGGGCCGGTGATGCGGGGCTGCTCATCGGCCCACACGGTGCGGCAGTGGAGAGTTTCCTCGGGCTGGGCCGTCAGGCCGGCTATGCGACGGTGTCCTTCGAGGTGGAGGAAGGCGATGCCGCTGCGGTGCAGGGTGGCCTGGAGACGGCGATCCGCGCGGCGGTGGAGGCTCTGGGGGCTGGCGGCCCGGCGCTGTTTGTGGCGGGCGCGCCGTCGAATGTTCAGCGCGCGGCTGACCGCGGCCTCGATGCGGTGGTGCATCTGGGCGATGACGGCGCTCCACACGAGATGCTGATGTCCTATGGGCCCTCGGCTCAGTTCGACGCTGAGCGCACTGTGGAGGTCCTGTCCCAGCTCACCACCATCCACCAGGCCACGGCCTGAACCCGTTCCCACCCACGCCGGTCAAGTAGTGGTGGGGGCCAGCAGGTGGTCGAAGAACACGGTGAGGTCTCCGGCGATGATCCTGTCCTGCGGGTGGAGGGTCGGAGCAATGCTCATGCCTTCCACTAACACGGTGGCGCCCGCTGGCAGCTGGGTCGGCCCCGATCGGGTCGGCCCAGCTACCCCCGGCGCGGCGGTGTCAGCGGTTGTGCTCGGTGAGCCTGAGGTGACGACGACGTCGACCGCCGCCCAGCGCAGCTGAGGGACGGCGGACACCGCAGCACGGGCCACTGCCGAGCATTCGGCCAGCAGGCTGGCCGATAATCCGTGCGGCGCCCTGTCTGGCACCCCGTCTGGCATTCCGCCTGGCAAGCCGCCTGGCACCCCGCCTGGCAAGTCGTTTGGCACCCCGTCTGACAAGTCGTCTGGGACTCTGTCCGGCAGAGCGCACGGCCGCGCCTCGTCAGCGGTCCACACCTGCTTTACTCCTCCCGGGCATTCGGCCAGGTGGAGCACTGTCAGCACACGGTCCGGCAGGCTCAGCAGCCGCAGCCGGAGCCCCTCGGGGCGTAGCTGGACCATCCAGCGGGTGGCGCGGTCCCAGTCGAAGGCCGCTGGGTTGTCGATCAGCCGGGTCCGGCGGCCGCCCCAGGCAGCAGAGTAGGGAGTCGCCAGCAGGTCCCGGGGTCGGGGTGGCGCTGACCCCGACGCCGACCCCGACGTCGGCGTCCCGGCCTGTGCCTCCACTTGTGCCTTCGCCTGTGCCTTCACTGGTGTCTCCGCGGGTGCTGCTGCGGCGCCGCCACGCCACCCCTCGGTCTTGCTCAGCCCGTGGTGATCGCTGACCACGGTCCCCGCCACCAGCGGGACACCCTGGTGCCGCAGCAGCTGGCGCAGCGGGCCGATACGGTCCACCGTGCGGCATGCGATGGCAAGATCCTCAGTGCCGAGCCCGCGTGAGGTGAGCAGCCTCGGGCGCGGTGCCACGGTCTGGGCGCCGCTGCTGAGTTCACGCAGCCGCGGTCCGCGGCGGGTCACCGTCATCGACCTCTGCTCGGCGTAGGCGAAGAGCATCCTGGGCAACGGCGCCTTCTTCTTCGGTGCACCGGAAAGTTCAGCCACAGGGTGCGGGGCCGTGTGAGGTACGGGGAGCGCCGCACCGTCAGTGCTGTCAGAACCGGTGCTGTCAGAACCGGTGCTGCCGGGTGAGCCGGTGCTATCGGAACCAGTGCTGCCGTCGCTGTGGTGCCCCGGCTGCCCGGACTCGGCGGCATGGGCGACCCGCAGCGGCCAGATCAGACCGGCCACGTCGCGTGCGCGGCCTGCGGAGGGGAACGTCGCACTGCCGAACCCGGCGCGCGAGTTGACCTCCAGCACCAAGACCCGGCCTGTGCCGCGTTCGACCATCAGATCCACTCCACCCCAGCGAAGCCCCGGCACCGCAGCGACCGCAGCCACGGCCGTATCACGCAGCTGCTGCTGCGCCACATCTGAGAGCTCGGCGATATCTCCTCCGCTGCTCTGCCCGCCGACTGCGCCCACGGTCACCAGCTCGCCCCGGTCCGGCACCGAATCAGCTGCCAAGCCCTGCGCGCGGAGCACCTCCAGGGCGGGGTCATCGAGCACGGCGTCCATCCCTGCCAGGCTGAAGATCGTGCTGCGGTAGGCATTGCGCTCGGTGACCAGCTGCGCCACCGTCGAGATCCCATCACCGAGGACCTGCGGAAGGGTGCGTTCAGTGATGGACACGCAGCTCTGATCAGAGGCCATAGCGCGCAGCTCGGTCTCGACGTCGACATACTCTTCGACGATCACCCGGCGGCTGTAGCGCCGGGCCAGGTGATAGGCCTGATGCACCTGCTCCCGGGACTCCAGCCCGAGGCTCACTCCGACGCCCTTCTCCCGGTCGGCAGGTTTGACCACGACGGCACCGGGCATCGCGGCGGCCGCCGTCCAGGCCTGCTCGGCGGAGCTCACCGAGACCGCCTCGGCCACGGGGACTCCGGCGTGGCGCAGCAGCCGGTGGGTCTGCTGCTTATCTGTGGAGATGCCCGCGCCCAGGGCGGAGCTGTGCCCCAGATAGCCGTCGATGAGCAGGGGCCCGGCCTCAGTGTGGGCTATCGCCATGCGGCTGGAGACCCACTGCAGCCGCGCGCCGCCGCGTTCGGCCGCTTCGGCCCAGAGTGAGGCTCCGAGGTGGCGTGAGGCAGAGAAGGCCTCGAGTCCCCGTCGGATCTCAGCGTGCGCGCGGAAGGGCGCCGTCTCATCCGGATCCTGCCGCGGCTGATCCTCTGCCTCCGGCAGCAGCCCGACCGCCCGGTCCGGAGGGCCGTCGGCCTGCCAGGTGCCCAGCGGCATCTGCAGATGCGGTCCCCACTGATCCTGCCCCAGCTGACATGCCGGTGGGCTGAAGGTCCAGCCGTTGAGGCCACGGTGTTGCAGCTCCTCGCGGATCCGGGAGACTGAGGCCAGATCAGGCAGGGGAGCCAGGAGGCCGAGGTCGTCGAGGTGTACCGGGTACAGCATCATCGACAGGGTGATCTGAGGCTCGGGGCTCGGGGCGCGGTCGATCTGCAGCACACACCAGAAACCCACACGGGTGCTCAGGTACGAACCCGCCCCGGCGTCGGTGGGCTGCCGGGCACCGGGCGTCGGCGTCGAGCCCAGGCGCAGGGCCCAACGACGTCGGCTGCGCACCAGACGGTGGTCGCCGGCTCCGTTGGTGCCGGAGCTGGCGCCGGAGTTGGCGCCGGAGTTGGCGCGAGAGCCCGAGCCGGGGTCGAGGCCGAGGACCAGATCCGCCTGCTGATCGAGCAGATGCTGGACCATATGGAACCATCCAGGTGCCGCGGAGTCGTGGCTGCCGTCCCGGGTGAGAACGATGTTCCAGGCCTGTCGGTCGACGGCGCAGGTGGGCAGCGCGTTCCCGCGGTCCGGGTGGGCCGGGGCGCTGTGCAGCAGAAGATCCCGCGCGCCGCACCAGGCGGGCAGCGTGATCCGATGGGTCGCCGTCGGGGAACTGCCGCCGAAGCTGACGATGCCGCCGGTGTGCAGCGCGCTGATGAGCGCGGAGGTCTGCTGCATGGTGGCCGGAGCTGCTGAGCCCTGCCCGTCCACCTGACTGTCCGTCTGCCCGTCCGTCTGCTCGCCCACCTGATCTTCGACCAGGCTGCCGAGGTCGACGGCGTCGACGCCGAGGGCACCGTAGCCGTCCACCGCTCGCTTCAGGCGAGCTCGGCGGCGCAGGCGAGCCAGCGGGCCGCGTGCCCGATGGCGCACTGCTGCGGTGACATCGGCGGGGACTCTGCCCAGGACGAGGGTGTCGGCTGACTGGGCGAGGTCGAGGAGTCGTGCCTCGGCGTCGAGCAGCTCGGATGACCCTGCCCTGTCGGCAGATGCGCGGCGGCGTGCGGGGTGCGGTGCGGGCAGCTCGCCGAGCAGCAGCAGACGGTAAGACGACGATGACATGGGGTTATTATGCGCGCATCGAGGGTGCCTGAGGCAGGGGCGCGCGGAGGAGTAGCTGCAGGTCAGGGTTGCGCAGCCTCGAGGTGAGGTCTGCCAGATCGGGAGATACGGCCCTCGGGTCTGAGAATATAGCTGCATGAGTAAGAGGAATTCCGTCGCCGCCGATGAGCTGGACGACGTCTCGAAGACCATCATTGAGCAGCTGCAGCAGGACGGTCGGCGCTCCTACGCCACGATCGGCCGGGCGGTCGGACTGTCTGAGGCGGCGGTCCGGCAGCGGGTGCAGAAGCTGCTGGAGAGCGGCGTGATGCAGATCGTCGCCGTAACCAATCCGCTGGAGCTGGGGTTCCCACGGCAGGCGATGGTCGGCATCAAAGTGGAGGGTCCGCTGGAGCCGGTGGCCGAGCAGCTGGAGGCCTATGACGAGGTGGACTACGTGGTCATCGTGGCAGGGGCCTTCGATCTTCTGGTGGAGGTGGTCTGCGAGTCGGATGAACATCTGCTCGACATCCTCTCCCACCGGATCCGCACCATTGACGGGGTGACGGCGACGGAGACCTTCATGTACCTGAGCTTGCGGAAGCAGACCTACAGCTGGGGTGTGCGCTGAGCGTATGCGGAAAACGTTCTGAAGACACCTTGTGATCCTCGATTCATCCGATATGAGGATCACGTACCATCGGATCTGTTGTTAAATTCTCGTTTCGCGACGAATTCCCTCTTGTGGTTCACGTCTCCCCGTGGCACTCTGTCTCTCACCGGTCGTCCTCCATAGCACCTGAGCGGGCAGTGAGACCACCGGTATCGACGGGGCGCAGGCCCCATGTTCGACACGAGGGGACCTATGCGCACAGATTCGACTGGCCCGGCCGGGCGACTGGTGATCTCCGGGGTGCAGAAGCGCTTCGGCGACCACGTCGCCATCGAAGATCTCGATCTTGAGGTCGAACCCGGCGAATTCGTCTCCCTGCTGGGTCCCTCCGGCTGCGGTAAGACCACTCTGCTGCGCATGATCGCCGGGTTCGAGGAACCGACGCGCGGACGGATCACTCTCGGTGAGACAGATCTGGTCGGCACGCCGCCGTTCCGCCGGCCGGTCAACACGGTCTTTCAGTCCTATGCGCTCTTCCCGCATATGAGCGTGGCGGACAACATCGCCTACGGGCCGCGGCAGGCCAAAGTGCCCCGTCGGGAAATCGGCGAGCGGGTGCGGGAAGCCCTGGCCCTGGTGCGGATGGAAGACTACGCCGAGCGCAAGCCCGACCAGCTCTCCGGCGGCCAGCAGCAGCGGATCGCGCTGGCCCGTGCCGTGGTCAACCGGCCCCAGGTGCTGCTGCTCGATGAGCCGATGTCCGCGCTGGACCGCAAGCTCCGTGAGGAGATGCAGCTGGAGCTCACCCGTCTGCACCAGGACTTGGGGATCACCTTCGTCTTCGTCACCCATGACCAGGAAGAGGCGCTGGCCATGAGCGACCGGATCGCGGTGATGGAGGGTGGGCGGATCCGTCAGCTGGGCACGGCGGAGGAGATCTACTCGGCACCGAACTGCCGTTTCGTCGCCGGGTTCATTGGGCGTCAGAACTTCATTCCCGTCACCGGGCAGGGCCGTGATGCGGGGATGCTCGCCTCTGCGGACGGTGAGTTCCTCTTCGCGCCGAGTACGAAGAGCTCGACTGCCACGGCATCGACGGCTGAGGTCTCACCGGCGACTCAAGTATCGACGACGACTGTAGCCATTCGTCCCGAGGCGATCACCCTCGGACGGTTCTCAGCCGGGGAACTCCCAGGGCGGGAACTTCCAAGGCCGGAAGAGACTACGGGGGCCCGCGGGGGCGAGAGCGCCCCGGAGGTCAACGCGGTCGTCGGGCGCGTTGTGGCCGTCTCCTTCCTCGGCGATGTGGTGCAGCACCTGATCCGCACCCCGGGTGGGGCGGAGATGCTGGTGCGCGGCTCGGCCTACAGCACTGAGGCGATGCCGGAAGGCTCCCAAGTGCGCCTGAGCTGGCAGGGCGATGCCGTGCAGGTTTTCGGCGATGAGTGAGCCGATCCGTTTCCTCGGCCCGGAGCCGGTGGCCCGTCGGGTGGCCCAGCGGGTGTCCCGGAGGCATCTGCTGGCCGGTATGGGCGTACTCGGTCTCGGGGCGCTGACCGGCTGCACGGCCAGCACGGACCGTATGGCCAGTTCGCCCGCGCCGGACGGCACGGTGGAGAACAAGCTCAATCTCTACACCTGGGGTGACTACGATGACCCCGATCTGCTCAACGATTTCAAGGACTCCGAGGACCTCGTCCTGCAGGTGGATGCCTTCGGCTCGAACGAGGAGATGATCGCCAAGCTGGCCGCCGCCCGGGGTACTTCGGGGTATGACATCGTCGTGCCCACTGGGCTGATGATCCCGCAGATGGTCGAGCATAACCTGCTCCAGCCTCTGGATAGGGAGCGTATTCCGAACTTCTCCCACGTGGATCCGGAGTTCGCCGGTCAGTACTTCGATCCGGACAACACCTACTCCATCTGTAAGGCCTGGGGAACCACGGGGTTCGTCTACGACACCGAAGTCATCACTCGGCCGATGGAATCCTGGAGCGACTTCATCGAGGCCGCGCAGAACGAGGCCGATGGGCGGACCGCCCTGCTGGAGGATCCCTGGGAGGTGTGCTCCATCGCGCTCGCCTCCCAAGGTGTCAGCCTCAACACCACGGATGACGGCGAGCTCGCAGAGTGCCGGCGGATCGTCGTTGAGCTGGCCCCGCATATCCGCGCCTATTTGGGCAATGCGGCCACGGGTATGGCTCAGGGGACGGTGTCTCTGCTGCAGGCGTTCAACGGAGATGCGCGGCAGGGGATGCTGGAGGCCGGTGAGGGGCACAGCTGGCGCTTCGTCTTCCCGACGCCGTCGGCGAACCTCTGGATGGACAACTGGTGTGTGGCCACCGGCGCCCCGCACCCGGATGCCGCGCATGCGTTCATCAACTACATGCTCACCCCCGAGTCGGCGATCGCCAATGTCGATTACATCGGGTACCCCGTCGGCACCCGTGGTCTGGAGGATCAGGCGCGGCAGGCCGAGTTGGAGGATTTGGGATTGATCTTCCCCGATCAGGAGGTTCTCGATCGTCTCGAAGCCTCGGAGTACAACGAGGCGCAGCAGACCCGGGTCGAGATCCTCGGGGCCGCGCAGGCGAGGAGCGGGGCATGAGACGGTTGTTTAACAAGGTACTCGGTCCCGGTGCGCTGGCGTTTCCCACCTGGGCCTATGCGCTGTTCTTCTTCGTGATCCCGGTCTTCCTGGTGCTGTTCTACAGCTTCGGTCATAAGCCCGATGAGTTCACCGCGGTGGCCACTGATCAGTTGAGCTTCGACCGCTATGGGGAGGCGCTCAGCGGTGCTTTCATCACCACATTGGGTGCCACACTGCGGATCTCCATCCTGGGCACGCTGCTGTGCTTGGTGATCTCGCTGCCCTTCGCCTACTGGTTGGCGGTGAAGGTCCCGCCGAAGTGGCGCGGGCTGCTCATCGCCCTGGTGCTGGTGCCGTTCTGGACGAACTTCCTGGTCCGTACGCTGGGCTGGCAGATCACCTTGTCTCCCGAGGGGTTCCTCAATCAGTGGCTGATCGGCGCCGGGCTGATCGACTCGGCCTTCGACGTCCTCTACACGCGCACTGCCGTGCAGATCGGTGTGGTCTATAACTACCTGCCGCTGATGATCCTGCCGTTGTTCGTCGCCATCGACCGGGCAGGACGATCCCTGCGTGAGGCCAGCTATGACCTCGGTGCCCCGCGCTGGACGACGTTTCTCAAGGTCACCTTGCCGCTGGCGATGCCCGGAGTGGTCTCCGGCTGCCTGCTGGTGTTCATCCCGCTGACCGGTGACTACGTGACGGCGACAGTGCTCGGTGGCGCCAGTGGTTCGATGGTCGGTCAGCTGATCGCCGCGCAGTTCAACACCGCGCAGAACTGGGCCCTGGGGGCGGCGATGGCCGTGATCCTCATGGCGACCACATTGTTGGTGGTCGCTGTGGTGGGCGTGGCCCTGTGGGCGGGGCAGCGGCTGGCTGCGTGGTGGAACAGCACACCGTTGGCGGTGCCGCCGAGTGCTGCCGAGAGCACTACGCAGCGCGGTGTGACAGCGGAAGGGAGGCACTGATGGCGCGGACTGAACGGATACGGAAGACGGACCTCGGGCTGAGGGTCTGGGGTGTGCTGGTCTTCGCGTTCCTGTTTCTGCCCATTGCGGTGATCGTCGCCTACTCGTTCAACACCGGACGGGTGCTGGCCTCCTGGCAGGGCTTCGGCTTCCGGTCCTATGTGGCTGCGATCAACAACGACGTCATCGTCTC
The DNA here is from genome assembly GCF_031470965.1 of Nesterenkonia aerolata. Lineage (NCBI taxonomy): Bacteria > Bacillati > Actinomycetota > Actinomycetes > Micrococcales > Micrococcaceae > Nesterenkonia > Nesterenkonia aerolata. The sequence goes on from NZ_JAVKGR010000003.1 coordinate 191,720, forward strand.
CTCGGTGATCACCAGCCTGCAGGCCGCACTCGGCACCGCACTGCTGGCCACGGTGCTGGGAACCCTGGGCGGCATCGCCCTGGCCCGGGCGCGCGCCGGTCTGTGGTGGGCGGCCGCACTGACGGGGTTGCTCGCGGTCACCATGATCACCCCGAAGATCGTCGACGGCATCGCCTTCCTGCCGTGGTTCGTCACCCTGGGGGTCGACGCCGGGTTGGGGCCGTTCAACAACGGTATGGTGCGGCTGATCGTCTCGCACACGATGTTCTCTGTGGCCGTGGTGACCTTCATCGTCCGAGCTCGGATGGCCGGGGCTGATCGTCGTCTGGAGGAGGCGGCGGCAGACCTCGGGGCCACCCGCTGGCAGGCGTTCCGCAGCGTGACCTTACCGGTGGCCTCGCCGGGGATCCTGGCCGGTTCGCTGATGGCGTTCACGCTGAGCCTGGACAACACGATCCTCTCCAGCTTCGTCCAGCAGCCTGGCTACACCCCCTGGCCGGTGTACATCTTCAGCTCGGTGCGCGTGGCGCTGCGGCCCGAGGTCGCGGCGATGTCCACGGTGATGCTGGTGCTGACCCTGCTGGCCCTGGCCGTGGTGGGCTTGGTGTTGCGCCGTTCGGGGGAGAGCTCCACGGCGATCGTGAAGACCATCGTGCGCTGAAGACATGCACTGAGAGCGTGCGCTGAGAGTATTCACTGAGAGCGTGCACTGAGGAGGTGGGCCAGAAGCCGGGCGGCCCGTCAGATCATCGCCTTGGCCTCCGTCAGCACCTTGCGGATGATCTGTTCCATGTCCTCGAAGAGCTGCTGGTCGGCGATCAGCGGCGGGGCCAGCTGGATGACGGGGTCGCCGCGATCGTCGGCCCGGCAGTAGAGCCCCTCAGCGAAGAGCTGCTTGGAGACGTGGCCGTAGAGAATCCGCTCGGACTCCTCCGCGCTGAAGGACTCCCTGGTCTCTTTATCCTTGACCAGCTCGATGCCGTAGAAGTACCCGGCACCGCGCACATCGCCGACGATGGACAGGTCCTTCAGGCGTTCCAGAGTGGAGCGGAAGCGTTCCTCGTTCTGCTGGACATGCTCGAGGATCTTCTCGTCCTCGAAGATCTGCAGGTTCTTCAAGGCCACCGCAGCGGATACCGGGTGACCGCCGAAGGTGTACCCGTGGCCGAACATGGCCCCGTCCTCCAGGAACGGCTCCATCAGGGCGTCGGTGGCGATCATCGCGCCCAGGGGAGCGTAGCCGGAGGTGATGCCCTTGGCGGTGGTGATGATGTCAGGCTGGTAGCCGTAGCGCTCGGCACCGAACATACGCCCCAGACGCCCGAACGCGCAGATGACCTCGTCGGAGACCAGCAGCACGTCGTATTCGTCGCAGATCTCGCGCACGCGCTGGAAGTACCCGGGAGGCGGCGGGAAGCAGCCGCCGGCGTTCTGCACCGGTTCCAAGAACACCGCCGCCACCGTCTCCGGACCTTCGGCCTCGATCGCGTGGGCGATCTGATCGGCCGCCCACCGGCCGAAGGTCTCCAGCGAGGCCTCATCGGTGACGTTGAGTGCGCCGGAGGTGATCTCCGGGGCGCGGTAGGCGTTGGTGTTGGCCACGTGCGCGGTGGAGGGCACAAGGGGCTCGAAGTCCTGCTTCAGCCCGGCGATACCGGTGATGGACAGCGCCCCGTGCGTGGTGCCGTGATATGCGGTGAAGCGACTGATCACTTTGTGCTTGCCCGGGCGGCCGGTGCGGCGGTAATACTGCTTGGCCAGCTTCCACGCGGTCTCGACAGCCTCGCTGCCGCTGTTGGTGAGGAACACCCGGTTCAGATCCCCTGGTGCATAGCCGGCGATGCGTTCTGCCAGCTCCAGGGCGGGTGTGTGGGCGTAGGACCACAGCGGCATGTACTCCAGCTGTGTGGCCTGCGCAGCTCCGGCCTCGGCGAGGTCGCGGCGTCCGTGCCCCAGCTGAGAGGTGAAGAGCCCGCCGAGCCCGTCGATGTAGCGGCGGCCGGCGCTGTCGTAGAGATAGCAGCCCTCACCGCGGGTGATGATCGGTACGTCCGCCTCCGCGTAGGAGCCGTGACGGGTGAAGTGCATCCAGAGGTGGTTCTTCGCAGCGTGCTGCAGGCGAGCGTCATCGTTCATGCCCACCATCTTCCCCGGCGGATGCGAATCATTCAAGAGAATCCGCGCTGTAAGCCTCAATATCCTGCGAAATCCGCAATCAGTGAGGGTTCACACCATATGAATCAGCACCCTGTTTCTGTATGCTCGGTCACATGGCCACAGAGCAGATGAACAATGTCATCGATGGTGAAGCAGTCCCCGCGCATCACGGGAAGCGCTACGAGGTCTACGCCCCGCACACCGGGGAGATCTACGCCGAGGCGCCGCTCTCCGATGCGGAGGACATCGACCGCGCCTACTCCGCTGCGGCCCGGGCCTTCCCCGCCTGGCGCCGCACCACTGCGCAGCAGCGCGGTGAGGCGCTGCTGAAGATCGCCGAAGCGCTGGAAGCCCGCAGCGAGGAGTTCGTCCGCGTCGAATCCCAGGACACCGGAAAGCCGGAACACCTGACGGCCGCGGAAGAGATGCCGCCGAATATCGACCATTTGCGCTTCTTCGCCGGTGCCGGGCGGTTGCTGGAGGGCCGTGCCGCCGGTGAGTACATGGCTGACCACACCTCCTACATTCGGCGTGAGCCTGTCGGTGTGGTCGGTCAGGTCACGCCCTGGAACTATCCGCTGCCGATGCTGCTGTGGAAGGTCGCTCCGGCCCTGGCCGGCGGCAACACGGTGGTGCTCAAGCCCAGCGACACCACCCCGGCCAGCTCGACTCTGTTCGCCGAGCTGTGCCAGGAGTTCCTCCCGCCCGGAGTGTTCAACGTGGTCTGCGGTGACCGGGACACGGGGCGGGCTCTGGTCGGCCATGACCGACCGGACATGGTCGCGATCACCGGTTCTGTGCGTGCCGGCCGGGAGGTCGCCGGGGCCGCGGCGGATGACCTCAAGCGCGTCCACCTGGAGCTCGGCGGGAAGGCCCCGGTCATCGTCTACGACGACGCCGACGTCGCCGCGGCCGCTGAGGGCATCGCTGCCGCCGGGTTCTTCAACGCCGGGCAGGACTGCACCGCCGCCACCCGTGTGCTGGTGGCCGAGAGCATCCGCGAGGAGTTCACTCAGGCGCTGGTGGCCGCCGCGCAGAGGACGCGGGTCGGCGGTCCGGAGGATGAGGCAGCGGACTACGGCGCCATCAACAACCCGGAGCATCTGGCGAAGATCGTCGACGCCGTGGACTCTCGCCCCAGCCATGTGCAGCTGCTCACCGGTGGCCACACTGTGGGGGATCGGGGCTGGTTCTACGCGCCGACGGTGCTCAGCGGGCTCCGTCAGGATGATGACCTCATCCAGCACGAAGTCTTCGGTCCTGTCATCACCGTCCAGTCCTTCGAGGCGGAGGCCCAAGCGCTGCAGCTGGCCAACGACGTCGTCTACGGGCTCGCTTCCAGTGTGTGGACCACCGATCACGGCCGCGCCATGCGCGCCTCCCGGGACCTGGACTTCGGCTGCGTGTGGATCAACACGCACATCCCGTACCTCTCCGAGATGCCCCACGGCGGGTTCGGTCATTCCGGCTACGGCAAGGATCTGTCCATGTACGGGCTGGAGGACTACACCCGCATCAAGCACGTCATGAGCTACATCGGAGAGCAGCAGTGACCTCCGCAGACTCTCCCCGGCCCTGGCCCTTGAGTGGACTGGATGACTCCGTGCTGCGGCCGCTGTGGCTGGACACGGAGGATCGCCCGGAGCCGCGCGCCACGCTGATCGGTGAGCATGAGACGGACCTGCTCGTCGTCGGGGGTGGATTCGCGGGGTTGTGGACTGCTCTGCGCGCGGTGGAGCGCGATCCGGGGCGCCGGGTACTGCTGGTGGAAGCCGACCGTCTGGCTGAGCACGCCACAGGCCGCAACGGCGGTTTCTGCGAGGCCAGTCTGACCCACGGCGAGGCCAACGGCCGGGCCCGGTGGCCTGAGGAGTACGAGACCATCCACCGGCTGGGGATGGAGAATCTGACCGGGATCGCTGAGACGGTGGAGCGGTACCGGATCGACTGCGGCTTCGCGCGCGGCGGGGCGCTCGTCGTCGCCACCCGTGACCACCAGATTCCTGACCTGGAGCCTGAAGAGCCGGGATTTCTTGATGCTGCCGCGACTAGGCAGCTGGTTGATTCCCCGACGTATCTGGCGGGGCGATTCGTCCCAGAGGAGTGCGCGGTGCTGGATCCGGCCCGGCTCGCCTGGGGGCTGGCCGATGCTGCGGAGGATCACGGGGTGCGGATCGCCGAGCGGACACGGCTGCAGTCGCTGCGCCGTGAGGGCGGGCATGTGGTGGCCACGACCGGTGCGGCGAGGATCCGCGCTCGCCGAGTGGCGATAGCGACCAATGCGTTCCCGAACCCCTTGCGCAGGGCCCGTCTGGACACGGTCCCAGTCTATGACTATGTGTTGGCCACGGAGCCGCTGACTCAGCAGCAGCTGGAGCAGCTGGGCTGGGACCCCGCCGTCGGAGTCTCAGACTGCGCCAATCAGTTCCACTACTACCGGGTGACCCCGGACCGCCGGATCCTGTGGGGCGGCTATGACGCGATATACCACTTCGGCAAGGCCATCGGTCCGGAGCTGGAGGACCGCACGGAGACGTTTGAGACCTTGGCGCGGCATTTCGGTGAGACGTTCCCGCAGTTGGACGGGATCCGGTTCACTCACCGCTGGTCCGGAGTGATCGACACGTCGACTCAGTTCTGCGCGATGTTCGGGCAGGCACACGGGGGCCGCACGGCCTACGCGGTGGGTTTCACCGGGCTGGGCGTCGGTGCGACGCGCTTCGCCGCCGACGTGATGCTGGATCGGCTCGCCGGCGAGGACACTGAGCGTACGCAGCTGCAGATGGTGCGTCGTCGTCCGCTGCCCTTCCCGCCTGAGCCGCTGGCTTGGGCGGGCATCCGGCTGTCGATCGGTGCACGGGCGCGTGAGGACGCCACCGGCCGGCCGAGTCTGTGGCTGAAGGCGATGGACAAGGTCGGTCTCGGCTTCGACTCCTGAACCGATGAGCTGCTGAGCCGTCCTGAGTCTCCCACTGTTCCGGCCCCGGTGGCGGGTGGGGCTCATAGTTCCGGTTGAGTCTCAGCCCCAGCTCCCCTCCACCGAGGGAGAGAATCTGGTCTGCCCACCCGGCGTGTCGCGGTAACTCTTGCTCCTTCGCTGAACTGTGCTCGGGGACCCCTCATCGAGGGAGAGAATCTGGTTCCGAATTTCGGCGTGTCGCGGTAATTTTCTCTCCCTCGACGGGTGGAGCTGGCCGCCGCCGTCGAGGGAGCAAGAGTGGTCTCCCTGCCCGGCGTGTCGCGACTAGATATGCTCCCTCGGCGGAGGGTGGCGCGGATGGGTGCAGCGAGGGAGAGAAAGTGGTCCTGGTTCTCGGGGTGTCGTGACCAGATTCTCTCCCTCGATGGGGAGGGGAGTGGGTGGGTCGGTCCCAGAGCCCAGAGCCCAGAGCCCAGAACCCAGAACCCAGAACCCAGAACCCCGGGATCAGGCCTGTTCGCGGAGATCGAGCTGGGGCACTGGGCGGCGGAACCCGCGGGTGATGATCAGCAGCCAGATCAGCCCCAGGCATGTCCACCCGATGCCGACGATGAACGTCAGCGTGGTCAGCGAGGTCCACAGCCACAGGCACAGCACGACGCCGAGGCTCGGCAGCGCCACGTACTTCACGGCGTCATAGCCGCGGAACCGCCGCTGATCGATCGCATAGTGCTTGATCACGCTCAGGTTCACCGCGCTGAAGGCGATCAGCGCCCCGAAGCTGATGACCGAGGCCGCCACATCCAGCGAAACTACCAGTGCCAACAGGGACACGACGCCGACGACGATCGCCGCCAGGTATGGGGTGCGGAACCGCCCGTGCAGCACCGCGAAGATCCGAGGCGGCAGCAGCCGGTTACGGCCCATCGAGAACAGGATCCGCGAGACCGAGACCTGGGAAGCCACCGCCGAGGCGATGCATCCGGAGACGTAGGCTGCGGTGAAGAACGCCACGAGGAACGCCCCGCCGGCTTCACGCATCACATCGACACTGGCGGTGTCCACGTCGGTGAAGCTCTCCCAGTCGGGCAGCACCAGATGCCCGATCCAGGACAGGAGGATGAACAGCAGTCCGGCTCCCAGCGTGCAGATCAGGATGGCCCGCGGGATGGTCTGCGTCGGGTTCTTCGTCTCCTCGGAGAGCGTGGAGACCGCGTCGAATCCGAGGAAGGACAGGCAGAGGATCGCTGCGCCGGCCGCCACGGCGGTGAAGGAGATGCCCTCGGAGTAGAACGGTGCCAGCGGGTCCACCACGCCGGCCGCGCCGGAGAGCGTGAGCGCGCTCATCACCGCGAAGGTGATGATGAAGACCGCCTGGACCGCCAGCAGCAGCCCATTGAGTCCGGCTGCGACCTTGATTCCCAGCACGTTCATCCCGGTGACCAGGATGATCGCGGCCAGGATGACCAGCCATGTGGGGACCTGCGGCAGGGCCGCATTGAGGTACAGCCCGATGACCATGAAGTTGATCATCGGCAGGAACAGGTAATCCAGCAGCAGCGCCCATCCGGCGATGAAGCCGAGCCCCGGACCGAAGGACTTCTCGGTATACGTATAGGCCGATCCGGCCAGGGGATAGGCCTTCACCATATTCGCGTAGGCCAGCGCCGTGACCAGCATCGTGGCCAGAGTGAACAGGTAGGCAGTGGGCAGGTGTCCGCCGGTGACAGTGGTGACGATGCCGTAGGTGGTGAACACCGTCAGTGGGACCATATAGGCCAGCCCGAAGATCACCGTCGAGGGCAGGCCGAGGGTTCGCCGCAGCGTGGAGGCCCCGCCGATGCCGGCGCCGATGTCGGGCAGCTCGTGTCCGGTGTCGCTGCCGGGCGCTGAGTGGGGTGTTCCGGTCATGAGAAGTCCTCTGCGTGGTGGGAGACGAGGCCGTCGATCAGGGTCAGCAGCACACGGGTGGAGAGCAGGTCATCGGGCTCCGTGGTCACCGGATCGCGTTCCCACAGGGCCAGGTCAGCCCGGGCGCCGACGGCGATCACTCCCAGATCTGCCCGGCCCAGCGCCTCGGCGGCCCACCGGGTATAGCCCAGCAGTGCTTCCTCGCCGCTCAGCCGCTGGTCCGGTTCGAAGACAGGGGCTTGGGGATCCCCCGGTCGACGGCGCAGCCGCGCCCAGGCCATCCCGATCCGGGCGTCGTACTGCGCGACAGGCCAGTCCGACCCCAGGCAGATCTTCCCGCCGGCGTCGATGATGTCCTTGACGCGAAAGGCATGGTCAGCTCGTTCGCCGGCCAGGCGGCGGCTCCAGGAATCGGACCCGTCGGCCTCCCGCCACTGCATGTGCAGCGGCTGCATCGAAGCCACGGTGCCGGTCTCGGCGAGCAGCGCGACGTCCTCGTCGGTGAGGGTCTCCAGGTGTTCGACCCGGTGGGGCGCCCCGTCGGTGACCCGCGGACCCAGCTGCGCGTAGAGCCGCGCGGCGGCTGCGGCACCGGCGTCGCCGCAGGAATGGGTGGCCAGCTGGAACCCGGCCTGGTGGTAGCGCCGGGAGACCTCGCGGTACCGCTGGACCGACGGCCAGAAGGGGTGCTGGGATTCGCCCTCGGCGTCAGGGGTGTGCAGCCAGGCGGTGCCGGAATCGATGACGCCGTCGATGAACATCTTGATCATCGAGACCTCAAAACGCGCCCCGCGGGTGCCCAGCAGGCCGATGCGCTCCTCCACAGCCGCATCGTCGTCGCCGGGCTGGTGCCACATGGCGATCTGCAGCCGCACCGGGAGCCCGGTGGGCTGCTTCTCGGCGGCTTCGAGGACTTCGATGGTCTGCGGCCGACCATCCATCACCCCGGCGGTGGTGACGCCGCTGGCCGCGGTCTGGCCCAGTGCCTCGACCACGCGGTCCACCGTGGCCGCCTGGCTTAAGGCAGGGGCAGCATCGATGAGCATCATATAGGCGGGGATCTCGCGCAGTTCACCGGTGGGCCGGCCGTGTTCGTCGACGACGACGAGGCTCTCGTCCTCGAACTCTTCGGTGCCGTCGATGCCTGCTGCCGCCAGTGCGGCGGCATTGCCGACTCCGGTGTGCAGGTCCATCAGCACCAGTGCGACGGGCAGGCCTCCGGCGGCCTCATCGAAGAGGTCGCCGCGGATCTGTTCGCCAGAGACCTGCGCACCGCTCTCAGCGCCGCCACCTTCTGCGCCGTGTTCGCTGAAGACCTTATAGTCCAGATTCCATCCGCGGACCCAGGCGTCCTCGGGCAGCTGCGCGGCCGCAGTCGCGATGGCCTCGCGCACCTCGTCTACCGTGGAGAGCCCGCCGAGGTCGATTCCGTCGGTGAGCTGTGCTCCCCAGACCGGGTGCATATGGGAATCGATCAGCCCGGGAGTCAGCACGCCACCCTCGGCGTCGATGATCTCGGTGTCAGCGGAGGCCAGGGCGAGGATCTCCTCGTCATTGCCCAGGGCGGTGATGATCCCGTCGGTCACGGCCAGTGCGGTCGGCGCCTGCGGCTCATCAGCGGCGAATCGGGCGTCCTCGGTCATCGTCCGGAGGGTCGCATGGTGAATGATCAGCGAAGTCATGGGTTCCCTTCCGGTGACAGGTCAGGGGTGAGGCAGGAGACGTCTGAGCAGACGGTCCTGACGTGTTGCAGCTCACCTTATCGGAGAATAATATGAATATACGTCATTTAACGAAGTATGACCAGGAGGTCTCCATGAGCAGCCGGCTGCAGAACTTCATCGACGGCGCATTCGTCGAGGCGCACGGCCAGGACACGATCGAGATCATCAATCCGACCGACGGGCGGCAGGTCGCCGTCTCCCCGATCTCCGACGCCGCCGACGTCGACGCCGCCTTCGCTGCCGCCCAGCGCGCGGCGACCACCTGGGGCCGGACAACCCCGGCGGAGCGGCAGAAGGCCCTGCTGGACTTCGCCGACGCGGTGGAGGCCCACGCCGAGGAGCTCGTCGAGGCCCAGCACCGCAACACCGGCCAGCCGCGGTGGATGATCACCCAGGAGGAGATCGGGATGGGCGTGGACCACCTGCGCTTCTTCGCCGGTGCTGCCCGCACGCTCGAAGGCCGGGCCGCCATGGAGTACATGGAGGGCCACACCTCCTACATCCGCCGTGAGCCGGTCGGCGTCGTCGCGCAGGTCACCCCGTGGAACTACCCCTTCCTGATGGCGGTGTGGAAGCTCGGCCCGGCACTTGCCGCGGGCAACACTGTGGTGCTCAAGCCCTCGGACACCACTCCGGAGTCCACGCTGGTCATGGCGCAGCTGCTCGGTGACATCCTGCCCGCGGGTGTGGTCAACGTCGTCCTCGGCGACGGCGGCACCGGCCAGCTCATGGTGGAGCACCCGACCCCGGCGATGGTCTCGCTGACCGGTTCCGTCCGGGCGGGGCGGCAGGTCGCCGCCACGGCTGCCCGCGGGCTGAAGCAGAGTCATCTTGAACTCGGCGGCAAGGCCCCGGCAGTGGTCTTCGCCGATGCGGACCTCGAGGCGACGGCGAAGGCGCTGGTCGAGTTCGGCACGTTCAACGCCGGGCAGGACTGCACGGCGGTGACCCGTGTGCTGGTGGAGCACAGCGTGCACGACGAGTTCGTCGAGATGCTCGCCCGTGCCGCCGCCGAGCTGACCACCGGTGAGGCGGACGAGTCGAAGAACGACTACGGGCCGCTGAACAACAGCCGCCATTTCCAGACGGTGCGGGAGAAGCTCTCCCGGGTGCCCGCCCATGCCACTGTGGTCACCGGCGGGGTGCCGGAGGCCGGTGGTGCGGGGTACTTCGTGCCCCCGACGGTGATCTCCGGGCTGCGTCAGGATGACGAGCTGATCCAGGAGGAGACCTTTGCTCCGGTGCTCACCGTGCAGAGTTTCAGCGATGAGGCCGAGGCTGTCGCCCTGGCCAACGGGGTGGCCTACGGACTGGCCTCCAGTGTGTGGACCTCGGATCACGGCACGGCGATGCGGCTGACCCGTGAGCTGGACTTCGGCTGCGTCTGGGTCAACACTCACGTGCTGCTGGTCGCGGAGATGCCCCACGGCGGGTTCAAGGACTCGGGCTACGGCAAGGATCTCTCGCTGTATTCAGTGGAGGAGTACACCCGGGTCAAGCACGTCATGCACGCACTGGGCCAGTGACCTCTGCGCTGAGCTGATCGTCGAGTCCGCGGATGAGGGCCTCGAGCGCGCGCTCGAAGGCCCTCTCTGCGCTGTCCCCGGGCTCCTCGGCGCGGGCGGCGGCCAGGCGGGTGAAGGTCGGCGCCAGCTCCGCGAGGCTTCCGGGGTCGAAGATGTCGGCCGGGGCGGAGGCGTCATAGGCGGCGCCGAAGACCAGCGCCTCGACGCCGACGATCACATCGACGACGGCGGCGCCGTCGAGCCCGGCCTGCTCCAGGCCGTGGGCGACGCGCTCGTACATCTGCAGGGTCTCCGGGGAATCGGCGACCGGAAGCACGGCCATGATGGGGATCAGCGCGGTGTGGCGGATATAGCAGCGCCGATAGGAGCGGGCCCAGAGGCGCAGGGCCTCGTCCCAGGGTGCGGCGTCGAAGCCGGAGCAGTCGATCTCAGCGTTGAGCCGGTCCTGGATGAGCACCATGACGTCCCGTTTGGAAGCGACATGGTTATACAGGGCTGAGGTGGACACGCCGAGGCGCTTAGACAGCGAGGACATGGTCAGGTGCCGGTAGTCCTTCTCCTCGACGAGGCCGATGGCTGCCTCGGCGATGCGCTCGCGGGAGAGGACCGGAGCCGCGGGGCGGCCTCGGCCGCGGCGGGGTGGTGTCGGCACGGGGTGACTCCTGTTCTCGGTGTTCCACGCGGGGCGCGTGCCTCGTCAGTGCTGACCGCTTGACAGGTTGGTGTGATCGCGGCCATGCTACACCCTAATAAATGAACTCACTTCATTTCACGGAGGAGGCCTTTCATGAGTCAGAGAGTGATGCAGGCCGGTGGCCAGACAGGTCAGAGCGCTGTCGACGCAGACGTCGCGAGTGACGCGGACCTCACTGTCGACGTCGCCGTCGTCGGGGCCGGTCCCGCAGGGCTCATGGCCGCCCGCACGCTCCAGTCCCGTGGCCTCGACGTCGTGGTGCTGGAAGCGCGTGACCGAGTCGGCGGGCGGACCTGGTCCCGCGAGATCGACGGCGCCTTCTTGGAGATCGGCGGGCAATGGGTGTCACCGGATCAGACCGAGCTGCTGGGCCTGCTCGAGGAACTGGGCATGCAGACCTTTCCCCGGTACCGCGAGGGCGCCTCGGTCTACCTGGATGCTGAGGGCACCCGCTACGAATACACCGGGGACATGTTCCCCGCCGGTGAGCAGACTGAGGCGGAGATGCGCCGGATCATCGCGGCGCTGGATGACCTCGCCGCCGAGATCGGCCCGCATCAGCCCTGGGCGCATCCGCGGGCCCGCGAGCTGGATACGATCACCTTCACCGAATGGCTGCGCGCCCAGAGTGATGACGCCGCGGCCCGGGAGAACATCGGGATCTTCCTCGCCGGAGGCATGCTGACCAAACCGGCCCACGCCTTCTCCGCGCTGCAGGCCGTGCTCATGGCCGCCTCGGCCGGCGGCTTCTCCCACCTGGTGGATGAGGACTTCATCCTCGACCGCCGGGTGGTAGGAGGGATGCAGTCGGTCTCGGAGGCGCTGGCTGATCGGCTCATACCGGGGACAGTGCATCTGGACTCGCCGGTCCGGCGCATCACGCGCAGTGCCGGAGACTCCGAGGGCGCAGTCCTGGTCTCCGACACGGTCACCGTGGTAGCGAGGAAGGTGATCCTCGCGGTGCCGCCGAACCTGTACTCGCGGATCTCCTTCGACCCGCCGCTGCCGTGGCTGCAGCAGCAGATGCACCAGCACCAGTCCATGGGCCTGGTGATCAAGGTCCACGCGGTTTACGAAACCCCGTTCTGGCGGGAGAAGGGGCTCTCCGGCACCGGGTTCGGTGCGGCCGAGCTGTGCCAGGAGGTCTATGACAACACCAACTACGGTGACACCCGTGGCACGCTTGTCGGTTTCGTCTCTGACGAGTCTGCCGATGAGATGCTCCGGTTGGCGCCCGAGGAGCGCCGGCGGCTGATTCTGGAGTCCCTGGCCCGCTATCTGGGGGAGGAGGCGCTGAGCCCGAGCGTGTACTTCGAATCGGATTTCGCCTCGGAAGAGTGGACCCGCGGTGCCTACGCCTCCAGCTATTCCCTCGGCGGACTGCACCGCTACGGCGCGGATCAGTCCACGCCGGTCGGGCCGATCCACTGGGCCTGTTCGGACCTCGCGGCCGAGGGGTACCAGCACGTCGACGGCGCGCTGCGACAGGGCCGTGAGACGGCGGAGACCGTCGCGGGGCTGCTGAGTTCGGCTGCACAGGAGCAGGGATGACTGCCTTCGGGCCTGTGATGCCCCCGGAATGGGCGCCGCATGAGCGCACGTGGATGGCGTTTCCGCCCGCGAATGAGACCTTCGGTGCACTCGGGGACGAGTCCCTGGACCGGGCCCGGGCCGCGTGGGTCCGGGTCGCGCAGACCATCGCCGCCTACGAGCCGGTCACAGTGGTCGCAGATCCCGAGGATCTCGAGACTGCCCAGCAGATGCTGGGTGCGGACATCACTGTGGTGCCGGTGGCCCTGGATGATGCCTGGATGCGGGACCTGGGTCTGACCTTCGTCCACGATGCCGCCGGGGCGGTGCACGGCGTGGACTGGATCTTCAACGGCTGGGGTGCCCAGGGCTGGGCGCGTTGGGAAGCCGACGCCGCCGTCGGCGGGAAGATGGCCCCGCTCGCCGGCGTCCCGCGGATCCCGAGCACGCTGGTCAACGAGGGTGGTGGGTTTCACGTCGATGGACGCGGTACCGTGCTGCTCACCGACACCGTCCAACTGGATCCCGGGCGCAACCCACAGTGGAGCCGCCAGGAGGTCGAGGCGGAGATCCATACCCGGTTGGGCACACGCCAGGCGGTGTGGCTGCCTCGTGGGCTCACCAGGGACTACGGCGAGTTCGGCACCCGCGGCCGTGTGGACATCGTGGCCTCCTTCACCGAATCGGGTGCCCTGCTGCTGCACCGCCAGCAGGACCCAGCCCACCCGGATTTCGAGGTCGGCGAGCAACTGCGCGAAGTGCTTGACCGCGCCCGGGAGACCGAGGGTCAGCCGCTGCGGATCATCGAGGTGCCCGCGCCACAGGCTCTGCGTGATGAGGACGGGGAGTTCGTGGACTGGTCCTATATCAACCATTACGTGGCCAATGGTGTGGTGGTGCTGTGCGCCTTCGATGACCCGCAGGACGCCGTCGCCGCGGAGATCCTGGCGGAGGCCTACCCGGGCCGCGCGGTTGAGCTGGTCGATGCCCGGGACATCTTCCGCTTCGGCGGCGGTATCCACTGCATCACCCAGCAGCAGCCTCGGCCGCTCGGGGTTCAGGGGCAGAAACATCGGGGACAGAAGCACAGATGAGGCCAGAACACAGATGATGCCAGGAGGTCAGTGATGACGGGACAGTTCGACGTCGTCGAGGCGACCATCCCGCAGCTGCGGGCGGCCCTGGAAGAGGGGCGTGTCACCAGTGAGGAGCTGGTGCGGGCGTATCAGGCGCGGATCGCCGCCTATGACCGCACTGGTCCGCAGCTCAACGCCGTCGTCGTCGAGGATCCTGATGCGCTGGCCGCGGCCCGGGCCTCAGATGCCCGCCGTGCCCGCGGCGAGACTCTGGGGCCGCTGGACGGCATTCCCTACACCGCGAAGGACAGCTTCATGGCCCGGGGGCTCACTGTGGCCGCCGGCTCACCGGCCTTCGCGGATCTCGTGGCTCAGCGGGATTCGTTCACCGTGGGGCGTCTTCGGGCCGGCGGGGCAGTGCTGCTGGGGCTGACGAATATGCCGCCCATGGCCAACGGCGGGATGCAGCGCGGAGTCTATGGCCGGGCGGAGAGCCCGTACAGCGCCGACTTCCTCACCTCGGCCTTCGCCTCGGGATCCTCCAACGGTTCCGGCACGGCGACGGCGGCGAGCTTCGCCTCCTTCGGCCTGGCCGAGGAGACCTGGTCCTCGGGGCGGGGGCCGGCGTCGAACAACGGACTCTGCGCGTACACGCCGTCCTGGGGTGTGCTCTCGATCCGGGGGAACTGGCCGCTGGTGCCCACGATGGATGTGGTGGTCCCGCACACCCGCACGATGACCGATATGGGTGAGCTTCTCGAGGTCCTCCTCGTCGATGACGCTGAGACGCACGGGGACTTCTGGCGCACCCAGCCCTGGCTCAACGTGCCGGCGACCTCGCAGATCAGACCGGAATCGGTGACGACGATGGTGCACCAGGCACAGTCCGCCCCGACGGCGGTGCTGGAGGGACTGCGGATCGGAACACCGGCGATGTTCTTAGGCGCCGATGAGCTGGCCGGAACGGCATCGGACCCCGGGATCGGCGGCCCCACCGGCCGGCGGATCCACCCGCGGCCCAGCGTGCTGGCGCTCTTCGACGCCGCCCGGGCTGACCTCACCGCCCACGGAGCGGACGTGGAGCAGACCGACCTTCCGGTGGTCAGCCGCTATGAGGGGGACCGTCCCGGTGAGCCGACGATCGCCACCCGCGGCCTGGTGAGCCCGGACTATCTCCGCCGGGAGCTGCTGGACCTCGCGGCCTTCGCCTGGGATGACTTCCTGCGTGCCAACGGCGATCCCGCCCTGGACCGTCTTCAGCTGGTTGACGGTGCGCAGATCTTCCCACCGGACCCGGCGGCGCTGCCGGACAGGTACGAGAAGTTCGAAGATGACATCGCCGCCTACCCGGAGTTCATCCGGAACCATCCGATCAGTTCGCTCACCGAGATCCCGGGGATGGAAGAGGGGCTGCACGGACTGGAGGCCACGCGCCGGATCGATTTCGAGGACTGGCTGGATGATCTCGGACTGGATGTGATCGCGTTCCCGGCGGTGGCCGACGTCGGGCCTGCCGATGCTGATATCAACCCGGCTTCGGCGGATCTGGCCTGGCGCAACGGTGTGTGGGTCGCTCACGGCAATCTGGTCTGGCGGCATCTGGGCATCCCGACGGTGACCGTGCCGATGGGGATCATGGAGGACACCGGTATGCCGGTGGGGATCACCATCGCCGGCCGCGCCTATGACGATATGCGGCTGCTGCGCATCGCTGCCGCTTTCGAGGCCACGGGGCATCGGCGTCGGGAACCTCCCCGCACCCCGCGCCTGCCTGCTTGATGAGCCTGCCCGTACTCACGGGATGGGCAGGACGTGCGGAGGAGGAGCCAGAAGCGGGGGAGTTTCAGCGCAGGTCGCGGGCACGGACGACGCCCCGGCGCAGGAAATACTCCCGGGCGCGGGGGTCGGCCAGCAGTGGCCGGTGGACCTGCAGCACGTTCATCCCGGAGTTGATGTTCGCCTCCAGGATCACCGGCCCGTTGGGGCTGATGATGATGTCCCAGCCCACGTATTCCATGAAGCTCAGCCGCTTCGCCGCATCCAGGATCATGGCTTTGGTCGCCTTCCAGTGCGGCACCTGCGCACCTTTGATCCGGGCTCCGGAATCCGGGTGGTGGGTGAACCACACCGGTGTCCGGTCCTCCGGAAGCTGGGCCGCGCGGCTCAGTGTGCCGGTCTCGACGTCGATCTCCGCGCTCAGCCCGCCCTGGGTCCAGTTGTCCACGTGGTTGGACTGGGCGGTGCCGATCCGCTGGACTGCGGTGAGGATGAACGGCTCCTTGCCGCGGGAGAGGTCCGGCATGGTCAGAATGCGGATGGTGTTGGTCGACTGCGGGTTCAGTGCGGCCTGCTCCGGGGCCTGGGCCACGGCGGCTTCGAAGAGCATCGGTCGTTTCAGCCGCTCGATCCAGGCCCGGATCTCCGAGACCTCAGTGGGTTCCCCGTTCATTACATACCCTTCCGGGGTGCGGCGGATGGCGCGCACCCAGCGGCCTTCGGCGCCCTGGACGGGTTTGATGAAGATGCGGCTGCCCACCTCCACGCGGGCATCGAGGAACTCCTGCAGCGGGACGCGATCGTCATGGGGGAAGACGTGCACGGCCCCGCGGGAGTAGAGCCCGAGCAGGGAGACAGTGTCGGAATCCAGGCCCAACTGGTTCATCAGCAGGAAGAAGCTGAACTTATTGTCCAGGATCTCCTGCAGGTCCGGGTGGACCATGTATTTGGTGCGCGTATAGCGCTGCACATCAGAGATATAGTCCCGTGGGTCATTATGCTCGAGGTCGTAGAGCGTGACCGAGCGGGAGAGGAATCCGCGGCGCCACCACGTGGGACGGCGCTGGTCCCAGCTGGTCTCCCACCGGAACTCTTTGCGCAGGAATTTCCGGTAGTCCTCGGCATAGCGTTTGGCCAGCCGGTAGTCCTGGCGCAGCAGGCGCGGGTCCTGCCGAGCCCGCCGGGCCAGCTGCCGTGCTTTGCGGACGAGCCGACGGGACAACGACATCGGGGCGGATTTCTGCGCAGCGGTGCTCACCCGGCCATCGTATCCACTGCCTCTGACCGGCTCAGACAACGCCGCGCTTCTCGAAGTAGCGCCGCACCCGCGGATCGGTCAGCAGCGGGCGGTGGACCTGCAGCACGTTCATCCCGGAGTTCACGTTGCCTTCCAGGATCACCGGTCCGGTGGGGCTGATGATGATGTCCCAGCCGATGTATTCCAGGAAGTTCAGCCGTTGGGCGGCCTCGAGCACCAGGGCTTTGGTCTCCTCCCAGAACGGCACCTGGGCCCCTTCGATCTGCGAGCCGACGTCGGGGTGGACGGAGAACCACTCCAGTTCACGGCCGTCGGGGAGGCGGCTGGCCTTGCCCAGCTTCCCGGTCTCCAGGTCGATCTCCGCGCTGAGCCCGCCGCGGGTCCAGTTGTCCACGTGGTTGGACTTCGCCGTGGCGATGCGCTGGACTGCGATGACGATGAACGGCTCCTTGCCGCGGGTGATGTCCGGCATGGTCAGCACACGGATGGTGTTGGTGGCCTCCGGGTTCAGCGCGGCCTGGGCCGGGGCCTGGGCGACGGCGGTCTCGATCGCCATCGGCCGTGGCCGTCCGGCGAGCCAATCGTGGACCTGCTCGAAGCTGGCGGGCTCGCCGTCCATGACGAAGCTGTCCTCACCGGTGCGCCGTACGGCACGGACGTTCTTGCCTTCGGCGCCGCGGAAGGGCTTGACGAAGACCTTCTGGCCGACGTCGAGGTGCTCGCGGAGGAAATCGGCCAGCGGGATCTGCTCGTCACCGGGGAAGACGTGGACGTCACCGCGGTAGTGGACGCCGAGCAGTGGGACGGTGTCGGAGTCGAGTCCCAGCTGGCTCATCAGCAGGAAGAAGGTGAATTTGTTGTGCAGCACGTCCTGTAGGTGCGGGTGCACCATGTGCCGGGTGCGCGTGTAGCGCTGGACGTCGGAGACGTAGTCGCCGGGGTCGTTCTGCTCCAGGTTGTAGAGGGTCGCGGAGCGGGAGAGGAACCCGCGGCCCCACCACAGCGGCTGGCGCTGACGGAAGGAGGTCTCCCAGCGGAACTCCTTGCGCAGGAACTTCCAGTAGTCCTCGCGGAACCGTTTGCTGCGCCGTAGGCTCCGCCGCCAGCCTTTGCGCTGTTCCTCGGCGCGCCGTACGGCGTTCTTCGACCGGCGCAGCACCTTCTTGGCCAGTTGGTTCTTGGCCTGTGCGGCGGAACCGACGGTTCCGCGTGCTGCCGGGGCTCCTGGAGCGTCGGAGGGCTCTTCGGGTGACGGGTTCGTCGGGGTGGATGCCATCCGGGTCGAAGCCTCCGGTGCCGGGGATGTGGACTGTTAGGATCCTACCAACCGCCGCATGGCGATCATCGGATTCTCAGTGCCGGATGCCCGGCCGGATCTCTAGTCGGATACCCAGTCGGATGTCTCTGGCGGTCTGACGTGTGATCGGCTGTGTGAGCGCGGTGAACTGTGGGGTGCGAATCGTGGGGTGTGAACCGTCGGCCGAGGGAGGAGCTGAGATGCTGGGGTCCCGCCGTGTCTGATGCGGTCTCCGAAGCTGTCCCTGAGCTGAGCGCTGAACCGGTGTCGGAAGCGACGCGTGTCTGCGGTGTCCTCGGCGCCGGTGATCCCGCCCGTGTCCGGGCGATGGCGGAGTTCCTCGGACTGGGGACTGACGCGGCAGTTCATCAGAGCCTGCACCTGAGACTCGTCGGTGCCGGCATCGTGCGCCGCCCCGCCGCTGAGGGGCAGGCCTGGATGTTCAGCACCGCGACGCCCTCGCCGCACCGGTGGGCCACGGCCCCGGTGCCGTGGCAGCAGGCCGCCCGTGACGCCGACGTCGCCGGTGTGGTGCTCAGTCCTGAGGGCAGGCTCACCCTGCATGCCAGCATCTCGGGTGTGCAGCCGCTGTATGTGCAGATCCTCGACGGCGCCGTCTGGTTTTCCACGCATCTCGAAGCACTCGTGCGGACTGCGAGCACGGCGCTGCGGCCCGATGCCTCGGCCTGGGCGGCCATTTTGGGTGCGGGGGCGCCGATGGCCGGGCGGACCACCGTCGAAGGGGTGCGGCGGCTCGCGCCGATGGAGTCGGTGACGGTCGATGTCGGCGGTGATGCTGGTATCGGCGGTGATGCCGGCATCGGTGCCCTCGGCGACTCCGCTGAGGCGCCCGGTGGTCAGCCCCAGGTCAGGATCCGCCGGGAACAGGCGGGGTGGGAATGGGAAGACGTGCTCCCGGAGCCGGGGTTGAGCCTGGAGCAGGTCAGGCGCCGCGGGTTCACTGAGGAGACCATCGGTGCGCTGCGCGCGCAGGTAGCCGCCATCGCCGATGCCCCGTGGCAGCCGATGCTCTCAGGTGGACGGGACTCCCGGATGCTGGCGGGGTTGGCGGCGCAACTGGCAGCTGAGAGTGGTGGTGCCGGGCGGTTGAGCGCTTGGTCCACCAGTTCGGATATCGGGCATACCTTGGAGGAGCTTACCGGGGCGCGGATCGCCCGGCTGCTGGGCGTCGAGCAGCGCATCGTCACCGGTCGGCAGGACGGCTTCGCCGCTGATTTTCTGGACTATGCGCGGGCGACGGGGTTTCAGGCGTCCTTCCACGTGTGGCTGATGCCGGTGGCTCGGCAGCTCGCCGCGCAGCCTGGCACTGTGCTCGACGGCCTGGGCGGGGGGATTTTCCTCGGCGGCGGGTTCGCCGATGAGGCCGCCCTGCTGGCCCGGCGGCCCACCGGTGCGCAGCTGGTGGAGGACCGCTTCGCCCGGGCCTGCAAATATCTCGGTGCGGTGCATCAGCTGCTGCGGCCTGAGGCCGCTGAGGTGGTGACCGCCCGGGCGCGGGAAGACTTCATGCAGACCGCCGAGCGGTATGCCGAGCATCCTCAGGGGGCTACGCTCACCGCGTACCTGACCCGTACGTTACCGGGGATCAGCATGGCCCCGGCGGCAGTGCTGGGTTCTGTACGTCCGACGGCGGTGCCGATCATGTCTCATGAGGTGGTCTCGCGTGCGTTGAGCGTGCCGCATGAGGCCAGGCGCGACGGCGCGTGGTACCCGGATCTGATGGCGGCGGTCCACCCGCAGTTCCGTGAGATTCCGACGGCGGCTGATCTGACCGGGGTGCGTCAGCATAAGCGCCGCGGTGCGACGATCGAGACAGCCCGCTGGTATCGCGGTGTGGTGATGGACTCCCCGGCTGCACAGTTGGTGGGGTCCCGGCTGGTTGAGGGCTCGGCGGGGGACTGGCAGCGGCAGTTGGAGGTCACCGGCGGTCAGCATGTGATCCGCGGGTTGGCGCTGCTGGCGCTGTGGTGGGGCGAGCACCACAGCCGGGTGGCCGATGCGGATCTCTCGGAGCTGTGGAACGGGTGAGGGGAGTACACGCATGATCACAGCCACGCCGGTTCTCGGCCGCGTACGGACTATCGTCGTCACTGTTGCCGAGCACGGTGGTCTGGATGAGGCGACGGTCGAGCTGCTCATCGACTGCGAACGCCGCGGAGTGCGTGTGCTCCTGTGGTTGGAGGAGGCGGGGGACGCGGACTCCACGCTCGCGGGGCTGGCCACGCATCTGGCCACAGACGATGCCGTCTTGCATGCCGAGGCCGTCGCCCGGATCGGTGCCGAACGTGCGGTGCTGGCCCGGGGAGTGCGCCAGGCGCGTCGGCGTGCCGCCGCTGAGGTGCTGCCGCCCGCGGACCGGGGGCCAGCCGGGACCGGACGGAAGGCGCTGCGCCGGGCGCGTCGTCTGGGCCGCCGGGCTCTCTCACGTGCGGCCCGCGCGGCGGATGCCCTCCGGGGTGCCGGTGCGCGCCGGTGATAAGATGCGGCGAGCCGCCAGGTCGGGCCCGTCGCAGCAGAACAGCTCCTCAGCCGTCGGCCGTGGAGGCTCAGTCGACCACATGGACCCCGAGGTGACAGAGGCGTATCGACGGTGGATAACTCACAGCCCGCAGTGACTCAGGAGCCGGTTCCCGGCTCATCGTCCGCGCTCCGGATCTCCCGCGCCCGGGGGATGTCGTACCGCGTCCCCGCCGAGGTCACTACGCGGGGGGCCAAGTACAACTTCGTCGTCGAGCTGACGGCCCACAGGCCTGACGGCAGCACTGTGGTCGGGCTCGGTGAGGGCCAGCCCCGCGGGTGGCGTACCGGTGATGCCCCGCAGTCGAGCTGGAACTATCTCACGGAGCTGACCCGTCGGCTCGAGGGTCTCGAGCTGCCCCTTCAGGATTTGGCCGGTTCGCTGCAGGCCGTGCGTGACCTCACCGCGGATTTCAGCACCCTGGCCGAGGAGCTCTCCCTGGATCCGGAGCATGTCCGGCCTTTCCGCGGCACTCTGCTCGGCGTCGAGGTCGCCCTGTTGGACCTGCTCTCTCGGGCCCATGGACTGCCTTTGGCGCAGCTGTTGGGGCAGCGGCGTGAGGAGGTCATCGGTGTCCCGGAGACGCTGCGGCTGGGAGATTCCACCCGGTGGAGGCCGGAAGCGGGTGCGGAGGCCGATGGCCGGTACCGACGGATCAATCTGCGCCCGGAGGCTGCTGATACCGGTGTGATGGCTTTTGTGGGCCTGATGAACACTGTGGAGCGGCGCATCGCGGCTGATCAGCGCCAGCATAAGCTCTGGATCGATTTCGACCGCAGCCTGGAGCCGGCGGAGGCTGAGGAGTTCGTACGCCTGGTGGTGGCCGCCGCAGCGGAGGGTACGCTGCCCGGCACCATCCTCATCGAGGAGCCGGTACGCGCCAGCGAGGGGCTGCATCTGGCACAGCTGCAGCGCCTCGTCGACGCCGAGATCCCTGAAGACTCGCAGCTTGATGTGCGCATCATGGGTGATGAGTCGGTGTGGGACGAAGCCAGCCTCGAACGCTTGGACGCCGATGGTGGGCTGCGGGCGATCAACATCCGCCCGGCCCAGGTCGGTGGCTTGTTGGCAGCAGTGGACCTGGCCGAGGAGGCGCTGAGGCGGCATCCGGACACGGAGATCTTCCTCAGCCGTATGGTCGGCGGCAGCCGTCTGACGGCGGGCTCGCTGCGGCATCTGGCCCTGGCTCTGCCGCGGATCGACGAGGCGCGGGTCATCGCTGTGGTGGAGAACGCGCTGCCGCTGACGGATGTGGAGTACCTGTCCGTGGCAGGTGAGCGCGCAGCTGACGAGCCCGGTGCTGCTGAGGGCCTCGACGCCGCCGAGGAACGAAGCGTGGCTGATGGGGCGCTGCGTGAGTCGGAGGACACCGATGACGATGATGACGGTGAGCAGACGCCGTCGTCGGCGCCGGCAGCTGTGTCTGCCGCGTCCGCCGAGTCTGCCGAATCTGACAGCGATGATGACGAGGACTCCGAGGACCTGGAAGAACCCGGGTTCCGTCAGTTCGGCCACCCTGATGCGGCGGGTCTGGGGGTGGTGCTGACGCTGAACTCGATGGTCGGTGAGATCGAGAACATGGTCAGCTACCCCGCTCAGCCCGTCGTCCAGTACGAGGGGCTGAGCCCGACGATCTACGACGACGTCGACAACCTCCACCCGCTGGGCCCCAACGGTTCCAAGGGGCACCTGCTGGAGCGTGAGGCGCTGGCCTTGGGGCTGAACACGATCCGCTATTCGAAGGGTGCCTTCACCGCCACAGACGGCGAGCACCCGCCGATCCCGTTCAAGTGGAGCCGCAACCCGCTCTCCAGTGCGGTGTCTCTGGCGCTGTGCACGCATAAGGAGGGCACCCGGCTGCAGCTGCAGCGCTCCGGTGTGCCGGTGCCGCAGGGCAGGACGTTCACCAACGGTGATTTCACCACGGCCAAGGCCTTCGCCCAGCGGATCGGCTATCCGGTGGTGGTCAAGCCTGCGATGGGTGTCCGGGGGATCGGTGTGGTCGCCGGTATTCAGGATGATGAGCAGCTCGATGCCGCGTTCGAGCTGATGTCCGGTTCGAAGCTGGGCAATCAGGACTTCATTGTGGAGAAGCACGTCTCCGGTCGTGATTACCGCATCGTGGTGATCGGGGACCGCGTGGTTGCGGCCATTCTGCGTGAACCGGCCTCGGTCTTCGGCGACGGCAAGCGCACTGTGGCGGAGCTGATGATCGATAAGAACGTCGCCCGCCGGCGGAATCCGCATCTGTGGGCGCGTCCGGCGAAGTATGACGCCGCTGCTCGGTATGAGCTGCACCGGGCCGGGCTGACCCTGGAATCGGTGCCGGAGCCGGGCCGCCGGGTGCAGCTGGCCAACACCTGTTCGCTCTCTCAGGGTGGGGATTCAGTCGATGTGCTCGATGAGATGCATCCCTCCATCATTGAGGCCTGTGTGAAGACGGTGCGGTCTATCCCGGGCCTGGAATACTGCGGTGTGGACTTCCTGCTGGAGGACCACACGCGCCCGCTCGATGAGCAGGACGCCGGGATCTGTGAGCTCAATGCCCATGCCGCGATCGGTAACTGCGAGTACCCCATGTATGGGACGCCGCGGCCGGTGGCGCGGACGCTGATGCGCGCGGTGGTGGATCATTACGGACTCCGTACCGCCGATGAGCCGGCGGCGGAGATCACGGTGAAGGTGCAGGTCCGCGGGAAGGTCACCGGTGTGGGGTACCGCCGGTGGCTGCGCCGGCGGGCGTTGCACACCGGCGTGTCCGGTTGGGTGCGCAACGTCGATGACAAGACGATGGAGACGGTGCTCAGCGGTCCGACGGCTGCGACGACGGCGCTGGTGGCGTCGCTGATCCTCGGCCCCAAGCGCGCCCTGCCGACGACGTACGCGGCAGAGCATCTGCCGCATCAGTCCTTCGCCGGTTTCGAGATCCGCGATGCCCAGGGCACGGCCGGAACTGAGGCCTCGACTGGTGCCACGGAGGACGAGGATGACTGAGAACAGCGCTCAGAAGGACATCGCTCAGAGAGGGACGGACCGACCTATGACCTCCCAGGATGCCGGGACTGCTGCCATACCCCATGCGCTGCGCGACGGCTATGAGGTGCACCGGGCCGCGCTCGCGGCCGGGCTGGATGTGGTGCTGCTGCCGCGCCAGGTGATGCTCGTCGGCGAGGGGGAGGGCACTGTGGGGCGCACCGCGTTCTCCCACGGAGTGCCCCAGGACACAACCCTGGCCGGTGCGACCTTCGCCCAGGACAAGCGGATGCGCCGGGATCTGATGTCGAAGGCTGGGTACCGGGTGGTCAAGGGGGCCACGTTCTCGGTGGGGCGCAGCCGGCGGGCGGCGCGTCGTTATGCCGAGCGCGTCGGGTTCCCCGTGATGATCAAGCCCGCGATCGGTGACAACATGAGTGAAGTCATCGATGGGATCGCTGATGCGGAGCAGCTGGCTGAGGCGGTGGACAGTTACGTCACACCGCCTGCGGACCGTCCCGGGTACACGCGCGCGGCCTACGCGCTGACGGAGCTGCGTGAGCCGGGTGTGGACGAGGATGGTCGGGTGATCGTGCCTCCCGGGTACCGCTTCATCGTGGAGAAGCAGCCGAAGGGCCAGTACCTGCGGGCGCTGATCCTCGACGGCGAGGTGCTCGCGGTGCTGTTGTTCGCTGACGGGGTGAACAGCACCGGTGAGCAGATCGTGGATGTGACCGAGATGGTGCATTCCAGTGTGTCGGAGATCGCGGTGGGGGCGGCCGCGGCGGTGCCGGGTGTGCCGCTCAGCGCAGTGGACCTGGTGGTCCCGGACCACACTGCTGAGACACCGGCCCGCAGGGCGGTGATCGCCGAGTATTCGGAGCGCCCGTGGCTGGGGCTCTACGATGAGGCCGCACCGGATGTGGCAGCTCGTGTGGCACAGAGGCTGCTGCACCACAGCATCCCGGAGCTGTCCGAGGCACCTCGGGCAGAGGCGATCCGTGCGGAGATCGCACTGGAAGGTGCGGTCGATCCGCAGGCCATGGTCCAGGCACTGAGTACATACTCGCGTAACGGAGTACAGCTGGATGTGGCCGTCACCGACCAGGCGATGGGGCGGATCGGCGGTGTTGCTGAGGGTGCTTCGGACAGCCTCGCGGCGCTGGCAGAGACTTTGCTGGACGAAGGGATCGACGGTCAGCGGGCGATGCTGTGCACGCTGAGTCAGTCCGGTGCTGTCTGAGGCTGTGGCGAAACATCCACGTCGTCCAGTTGCGTATCTGCCTGCAGGCTTGAGACGACGTGATGCAGGCCGGTGCCGTGGGAGGACTTCACCAGTATGAGATCACCTGCGCGAAGCTGAGACCGTACCAACGTACCGTTGTCGTGAGATCGTCCAGATCGTCATAGTGGCGGGAAATGGCGCCGCGTTTTGCAAGTTCGTGATGAAGAGCACCCATGTTTTCACCAAAGAGATGAAGTTCATTAGGTGCCGCAACCAGAATATCCTCAGCGAGCTCAAGGTGAAGTTCGTGGGCGTGACTCCCTAACTCGAGGATGTCGCCTAGAACTGCGACCTTCCGTCCCTCACTGGTCAGCCTAGGCCGGTCCGCCAGAGCGCGAAGGGAAGCGCGCATCGATCCCGGGTTCGCGTTGTAGGCCTCGTCGATGAGTGTCACCTCACCACCCTCAAACGTCTGGATTACAGTCGTCTCACCACGGCCCTTTAATGCGCCGAAGGTGGATTGGGCATCTACTCCTGCCCGCCAGTTCCGGAGACGGTAGGAACGTAATGTAGCGATCACGGCGAGGCTGTTCAACGCCATGTGCCGCCCGTCGGCGCCCACTGTGTAAACCAACTGTTCCTGGCCGATCTGGGCCGTCACCCTGCGTGTGACTGGGTCGTAGTCGACGAGACGGAGGCACCGCGACGTCTCATCCTGCGTATCAGCCGGGAGAAGGCAGCATCCCAGTTCTCGTCGTCTCGTGGCGGCAATTTCCGGAGTGTGCGCGGAGTTAGGGCGAAGAAGCGGTGTTTAAGGTCTGTGCTTCGATGATTCACGGAGACACCGCCGAAGATCGTCCGCATCTTGCCTTCGTATTCGAAGGTGACATTAGTCGGCAACGAGTTGATCAGCGTCTCGACGCGCATGTCCGGGACTTCTCCTCGAGTCAGTGTGTCGCGAGAGTTTCATTCTCTACTTGGTGGGTGAGTCTAGGCTGAGGTGTCCGGAGACATAGATGTGCGACACACGGAAGCCGCTGAGAGCGACTCATCACCTCAGCCGCTGTGCCGGGGTCTATCGTGGAATCCGATTCGAGGACTGGATAGCCGGGAGGCGCTGCCCGTCGTGCTCGGCGGCATGGAGCCGTCGTGGTGCGGCCTGATGAAAGGACATGTCTTATGCGATCAGATTCAGAGAACCCGTCTGGACCTGTGTCAGATGGGAAGGCTGCTGAGGAACAGGCCCCGAATTCGTACTCAGACCCGGAATCGCTGGAGATCATCCGTCAGCATGGAGAACAGCACAGGAATCTGGGCACGTTAGCCATCGCTGCTGCGGCCACACGCCACGGAGCAAGGTTGCAGTGGTTGTCAGGTCGTGATGTCTGGGCGACCTTTGAAGACCGACGGATTCCTATCGCTGCGCATTGCGCCACGGAGTCCAGCCTCAGCACAGCGATCGTTGCAGACAAGACATTAGCCAAGGAGCTGATGGAACGCGGTGGGGTACGAGTGCCTTCAGGTCGGCTCGTGACCTCGGCAGCAGACACGGTAGCCGCCCAGCAGGAATTGGGACGCCCCGTGGTGGTCAAACCGCGCTATGGTCTGCAGAGCCGCGGCGTCACAGTCAATGTCACTGAACCGCGTGACCTCGAGGCCGCTTACCGCCGCGCCCGGCAACAGGGCAGAGATGTTCTTGTCGAAGAGTTCGTCGACGGACTCGAGTACCGAGTCCATGCCAATGATCGGGAGTGTGTCGGTGTTTTTCGGCGTATTCTTCCCAACGTCATGGGAGACGGCTCCTCAACGATCGCTGAACTGGTCCGCGCGAAGAATGAGTTCCGCAAGAAGAACCCTTCGACGACTCGTCACCCCATCCCCATGGATGATGTGGCGGAGGGGTACCTGCGTCGGCGGGGTATGTCCTGGGACTCTGTCATCGATGCGGGGCAGCGAATCGTCGTTCGTGACGTCAACGGGATCACCAGTGGTGGTGATTCGGTGGAGTGCTTTGACACCGCGAGCGCAGCGCTCAAACAGATTGCGGTTGATGCCGTGGCTGCTATTCCGGGGATGGACTGGGCCGGTGCCGACATCCTCGTGGAACGCTCCACTGGTGACCCGTATGTGATGGAGATCAACACCGATGCGGCGATCAATGGTTCGACCTTCCCGGTGTATGGGACACCGCGTGATCTCGGAGGGTTGGTATGGCAGCAGAAGTACGCGAATTCCCGACCCGAAATCAGCACCGAGCCGCTTGTCGCTCAGCTCGTGGAGACTCCGCAGCCGATCTCGACGAGGACGGGCCGCGTCGACTTGTTCGGCATGCTCGTTGAAGACCTGAAAAGGCGTGACTACACAGTGCAGGCCCGCGGGGGTCGCATCATCAGCGCATCTCATAACGGCGTTGACCTGTGGTTCTCCGGCTGTACGACAGGCAGCGACCTGCTGCTGAGTCATCGCCATCTGCGGCGCTACATGCAGCAGCGGCAGACACTACGCAGGCAGGGGGTACCTCGACCGCCGGCCCGTCGTATCCGTGACGTCGAGCAGCTGGAAACGTTCCGAGCCGAGCACTCCGCAGATGTGGCGCTGCTCAAGGTGGATGGTCATCAGCCAGGGGGAGTGCCGCGAGTCATCGGTGCTGAGCAGAGCCTGCCTGCCACGCTGCCCACCGGCCAGGACAGCTGGTGTGTTCAGGTGCGGCCTGCGGGTCTGCGGCTTCGAGTGGCGGCGACGGAGGAAGCTGCCCTCACTGTGGTGGCAGCTCCGGAGGATGCCTCGGCTCTGAGCCCTCGAGAGTTGTCGCAGGCGTCCAGAGTTGCCGTTCGTGCAGTGCGCGCTGTGCCGCAGCTCAGGTGGGCCGTCGTCGACGTTGTGATACCCGCAGACGTCACAGCTGACACACAAGAGCCTGCCCTCGTAGAGATGATGTCTATACGCCCCGAATTTGAGTCAACTGATCTGGTTCTCGCCGGAGCGCTCGACGATATTCTCGACGTCATCATCCAGGGCGCCGCGCAGTGGACTCCGACTGAAGCTCCCTCGGCGCAGGGGAGCCCAACCGTGACGAGCGTGGCGTCGAAAGCCCCTATTCCAAAAGCCTCTGTTCTGAAGACCGCTGTGACAGAGGGCGCGCCGGATTCTCGGGTTCAGTCCGTGGACCGGAGCAGTGAAGAACCGGTTGCGGTGACCTCCGAACGTCGGGCAGCAGTGGGAGATGCCGCCGATCTGGCCCAGCTGCTCGGCGGAACCTGGACGCGAATGCCAGAGCCTCAGTGGCGTCCGGAAGCGCTGTTGTCTGTGCGGCGGGTCCTGCGCCGCGGACGTCGGGTTCAATCGAGTGTCTTGACATCGTCGAAGGACCCGCTTCGGTCCCTGAAGCGACTTGCGGCCTCTGATGTGGATCCCCACCATGTGGCGTTGCTGGTACCGGATACCGGTGAAGTCCCCGATTCGGCCTTCCCGATGCTTCGGGTCCCCGATGTGGATCGTGCGCTGGAACAGGTCTCCCAGGCCCGCCGAGCACTCTTCCAGGGGACTGTGCTGGCAGTGACGGGGAGCGTCGGGAAAACGACGGTATCGCGTTTGCTGGCACACACGCTTGGTGCCCATGAG
This sequence comes from Nesterenkonia aerolata, assembly GCF_031470965.1. Classification (NCBI taxonomy): domain Bacteria; kingdom Bacillati; phylum Actinomycetota; class Actinomycetes; order Micrococcales; family Micrococcaceae; genus Nesterenkonia; species Nesterenkonia aerolata. Next base: position 219,947 of record NZ_JAVKGR010000003.1, read on the forward strand.
CGGACGCACATCGCCCGGACGACTCATAACGATCTGCTGACCGCCCGTGCCAATCTGTTCTCTCTGAGTGACGAGGACTCAGCTGTCTTCGAGGTCTCGCGCCTTGGGCTGCCAGGCGCGGAGCGCATTCTTGCGCCGAAGGTGGTTGTGGTGACCGCGATCGCGGAAGCGCACCTTGAGGACTTCGGGACGATGGAGGACACAGCTCGGGCGAAGTCCCAGCTCCTGCGTGGACTGGATGCAGAAGGTGTGGCGGTGATCAATATCGACGCACCACATTCGGACGTCATCCTCAACGTCGCCCGAGAACAGACCAGCCATATCATCACCTACGGCACTTCCGAATCTGCTGACGTGCGCCTGCTGAGCTATGAGCCTGGCACTGGTGCGATTACTGCTTCCTGCGATGGTGACGAGTTCTCTTATTCGATCGGCATGACAGGTGAGCACAACGCGCTCAACAGCCTGGCGGCGATCGCTGTCCTGAAGGGTCTGGGTCGAGACCGGTCACGATACATGGAGGCCATTGCCGAATTCGCTGCGGTTGAGGGGCGTGGAGAGACCCAGGAGATGACAGTGGGGGGCCGTCGTGTCACCCTCGTCGACGAGTCCTTCAACGCCAACCCGACGTCTATGCGAGCAACAATCGAGGGATTCGGCAGGCGCTACGCGGATCGGCGTCGGATCTTGGTTCTCGGTGACATGCAGGAGCTCGGACCTGACGCGGCGGAAATGCATGGTGCTTTGGCTGATGCAGTCGCACGCTCGGGTGCGGAGAAGGTATTCCTCATGGGACCGTTGATGAGTTCTCTCTGGGCCGCACTCGATGATGCTCAGCGCGGTGCTCATATGATGAGTGTGGACCAGCTGCTTGCGGTGCTTCCTGAGGAACTGCAGGAGGCGGACGCGGTGTTGGTGAAATCGTCACACTCAACAGGCTTGGATCGAGTGGTCAAGGCATGGGCTGAGCAGCCCTCTCCGCAGTCCCCACGTTCATGGAGGCTCGTCGTCTCTGGCCCGGCAGTTCAAGGTGTTGGCTACCGACGTTGGATTCGCGATGAAGCTCAGCGCCGTCAGCTTGATGGCTGGGTCCGTAATCGCAGCGATGGACGTGTCGAGATGCTGATGCACGGCAATGAAGATACTGTTCGTGCTCTTATTGCGGCAGCACATACTGGGCCACCCAGGGCGTCGGTCGATCGGGTCACGTCGCGTGTGGTGGAGACTGTTCCTGAGTCTGGATTCCGGCAACGTCCCACACGGACGATCCGTCGCACTCGGGATAATTCCTGAGACCCGGAAATCTGCGCTAGAAGCCGAGAGCGCAGGGTGCCGGTGCCCAGCATGACAGGAGGAGCAGCACGTATGTCGGTTGATCAGAGGACAGCGACGACTCGTATCGTTGTGGCTTCGTCGACGTCACTCGCCTCAGAAGGCCATGCCCTCCACCCGCTGCGGCAGGGCACGTCAGACTCCGCGATACAGGCACAGGCACTCCACGTCGTTCCGTTGACAGCAGCTGACGTGCGCCTTCCGGAGCCTGAAGTGCTCGACGGTGGAACGGCTACCGATCACCTGCGAAGCGTCGCCAGAGAGTATCAGAACTGCCTGCTGGTCCTGCTCCAGTCGCCCGCCCTGCCGAGGTTGTCGGCGTCTCGTGCTGTTGCTGCCGGTGCTGGACTCGTGATTTCCCAGGTTGATGCTGAGCAGACCACGGTCGATTTTCATCGTCGACGTGTGCTCATTCGCCTCGGCGGAGAGACACGAGCTGGAGACGTTCTCAACGGCGGCCGGACCAGCTGGGACGGGACAGGAACGTCAGCACCGGCGGATGAGGTGTGGTTGCATCGCATCGGGAACCGGCTAGAGATCCGTATTCGCCTGGCAGCTGCGGACCCTGACTCCTATGAACGGGCTCTGCGTCTTTCATCCGACCCAGAATCCTTTCTGGATAACGTCGTCATGCGCACTGACGAGCACGGCACATACTTCTCCCTGCGGCTGAGGCCGACGGGACGGGTCCCGCTACGGCGGGCCTCACAGAGGGACGTCAGTGTGTCCTGGGATGGTGAGGAATCGACGTTCGACTTCGATCCGCATCACGGGATCAATTCACTGATCTTGCGGCACGAACTTCAGCGGCGAGGAATCGCCTCGGAATGGACCTCTGCGAACTCCTTCGTGACAGAGCATGCTGGGGGAGAACTTTCTTTTCACGTGACGAGCTCTCCCCGCACTGCTCAGACGGCGGCCATGGTCACTGATGACAAAGATGTCACAAGAACAGTTCTTCAGTCTGCAGGAATATCCGTTGCACGGGGTCAGCAATTTAATGTCGAACAAGATATCAATGAGGGGTTAGATTTTTTTCGAAATCTGTCTTCCGTGGTGGTCAAACCGGTACGAGGAACTAAAGGGCGAGGTGTCACTGTTGATATCGACACTGAGGATGGCTTCCGGGAGGCCTGGACACACGCGTTCAACTCGGGTTCTGGGGGAGTGCTCGTGGAGGAGCACTTTCGCGGGACTGAAGTGCGTTTCCTCGTCGTCGGTGGAACCTGTATAGCGGCGGCGCTCCGACTTCCCCCTTATGTGACAGGGGATGGGCAGAGCACCTTGAGGGAGCTCGTCAGCGAGAAGAACCGACAACGTCGCACGAACCCGCACTTGGCGAACCGGCCTATCGTGTTCGACTCAGCACGACTGAACCGGCTGAAGAAGTCTGGTCTGACACTGCAGTCTGTGCTGGAAGATGGGCAGGACTACATCATCGATTACAAGGGCGGTTTCTCGACTGGTGCTGACAGCAAAGACGTGACCGACCTGGTTCATCCGTCCTATCTTGAGGTGGCAGCTGGTGCTGCCGCTGCGATACCGGGACTTCCGGTCTCAGGGGTCGACATACTTCTGCAGGACTTCGAGCAGCCGGCTTCACCGCAGAACCACATCATTCTTGAGCTCAACAGTCAGCCCGGGATCGGTGGGCATCATTTCCCTGTCCACGGTGAACCGCGCAATGTGGGGGGTGCTCTAGTCGATCTCGTGATGGCCGAGCGGACTGATACTCGCCCGGAACGCCCTATCCCCCACGAACTGTCACGTGACATCCCCACGGAGGACAGGGAGCCGGATGCCTCGCGTATGGCGGAGGAATTCGAGGCCCTCGGCTTCGACGTCATATGGCTTAACCGCTCCTATTTCGTGGCACAACGTGGTGGTCTGCAGACCACCATCTGGGGGACCTACACACATTTCACCGGGAAGAACGCGTTGGTGACGACGCGGAGCCCACGCAATGCAGAGGTGATGTTGACTCGCCGTGGAGTTCCGCAATTACGCAAGGCGGTGTTCCTCGCGGACAGCAGTCCTCAGAGCTTCACCCGAGGGACAGAGGCGCTGGCCTTCGCCCAAGGTCTCGGTGATGTCTCACTCAGGTGCCAAACGTTAGAGCCGCATCTCATTCCGGCCGGAGATGAGAAGAGGTTCCGTGACACCTGGCGGAGGCTCTCTCGAGAACATGGATCCATCGTGGTGGAACAGCGACCCGCCGGACAGTCCTTGCGCGTCCTCGTTGCCTATGGAGAGGTCCTCGGTGTCGTCCTTCGGAAGGGACGGGGTTATCAGGACATCACCGATGACCTCGCTGAGGGCTATGCCGAGACTGCTGTGAGAGCTGCCGCTGCGTTCCCTGGTCTGGATGTCTGCGAAGTACAGATGATCGTCCGCGATCCCCTGACTGCGACGCAAGGGGATGATCACTGGGTCGGCATCGTCCGGGCCAAGCCGACTCTCGCGCTCTTCGAGCACCCTGGGGAAGGGGCTCCCAGGAACCTTGCCGGCGAGATCGTTCGCCGTCATATCGAGGTCTTGTCCGCAGACCACTTCGCAGCAGATGATGCCGAAGACATCGGCACTGCGGAACTCCGCAGCCAGGACTTCTCCGCAGCTGAGATCACTGTGGAGCGGGCCCATGCGGTGGAGTTCGATGCGACAGATTCTGACATCCCCGGAGAGGGGCCGACTTTCCTGGTACGTCTGCATGGACGCACTCCGCTGGGAGAGGAAGTCATCGGCGAAGGTATGGGGGCGACGGATTCACCTGGTGACCGGGAGCAGCAACGTCAGGCTTGGCGCGCCCTGACCCAGGCGATACGGAGGCTCCGGCGGGACGTCCGGACGCTCCATGCAGGCAGGGACGTCGAAACCCAGTTGCGACATCTTCTTCCGGACGGTCCGGAAAGTGCAGCCGTTCGGAAGGCGCTGATCTCCTCAGCGGCAGATCTGTGTCGTCACGACCGCGAGGATGACGGGCTCCGGGTCTCTCAGTACCCCAAGGTGCTTCACAAGATCCGGCGGCGTGTCTGGAGCCCGCGACTCAGTCCGCCCCAGACTCCGAACGGCTTATCGGTCAACGATCATGATGCTCAGATCGACCTTGCGGGCTCCTCCCTGTCCTACTCGAGCTTCCTGCTCCAGCAGGAAGCCCTCCGACGGGGTATGGGCACTGTGCGTTACACGCGGGGGGACTTTGTGGCCTGGGATCAGCAGGGCGCCGAACTGACCTTCTGGCGCTCATTGGCTGATACCGAATCTCCCGTTTCCGAGTTTCTCTGCGACCACAAGCAGCTCACGCGGAGTCTCTTACTCGCCGCGGGTGTACCCACTGCCCAGGGCCGGGTGTTCGATCAAGCCGGGGTAGAGGCTGCCGTTGAGTATGCCGAATCACTGCAGTACCCCGTGGTGGTGAAACCCCAGAAGGGTCGTAAGGGGCGCGGTGTGGTGACTGACATCTCTGATGCCCAGGAGCTGCGCGAAGCGATCTCGTCGCTGACCGTTGGGTCTCAGCACGATGCCCCATTCATTGTGGAACGCCATCTGAAGGGACAGGACTACCGCATCTACGTGGCATTCGGTGAGGCGGTCTCCGTTGTGCTCAGACGTCCGGCCTCGGTGATCGGGGACGGCACACGCTCCGTGGCCGAGCTGGTGGCGGCGAAGAACGCCTTGCGCCTGCAGAGCACCCATACCCGGACGCGGCTGATGAAGGCCGACAGATCCGCCGAGCGCATGCTGCAGCGCCAGGAATTGTCCTGGAGTTCCGTGCCTACGGCGGGCCGTGAGGTGGTGCTGGCCTCCGCTGCGAATATCTCCCAAGGCGGAGACTCGATCGAGGTCATCGACCAGACGCATCCCAGCCTGCTGCAGGCAGCAGTCGGGGCGGTGAAGGCGATTCCGGGACTGCACCAGGCAGGCGTTGATTTCCTCATGCAAGACCACACCCAGCCGGTCGAGGGCCAGGGCGGGGGAGTATGCGAAATCAACGCCTTGGCCTCTTTGATGGCGAGCCAGGCACCGTTCGTCGGGCCGACGCAGCCGGTAGCAGCGCGTGTCGTCGAACGTGCTGCTGATGAGCGAGGCATGGAACTTATGCCACCGGTTGATGACCTCTGCGTGCGTGTGAGGTGTGATGGAGTTCCTGATGCTCGGACGGCAGCCCGCTGGCTGAGCCGGCAGGCGCGACGTCTAGGGCTTCGGGGGCACATGATCAGCGGGGTGGAGACTGCTGCTGAAGGTGATGCGCAGGTGCCGATCGCTGCAGTCGTCGCTGGTCCGGCGCCGGTGGTCATGCGACTGATCTCGGGGACGACGGTTGGGCCGATACGCCGCCGGCCTTCGATGGTCATGGTCGTCCCCACGAACGAACCGGTCACCGCAGAGTTCCAGGAGATGCGATGAGTCATTCCGGATCAGCTATCTCAGCAGCTCCCGGAGAGCAGAGAGTCTCTGGGGCCGCAACGGTGCTGCTCGAAACGGCAGCCCTCGATCGCGGCCTGAGCACGACGAGGCTGCGCCCACAGACGTTTCTTGCAGAAGACCCCACCGGTGGGACTATTGCCTTTCACGAGGGCCGATCAACGACGTCGACCCATGCGGGAATTCACTTTTGCGAGTCTCGCATCCATCGGTATGACAGACTGCGTGCCGCCGGTGTCCCGGTGCCGAGAGCACTCATCGTCGATGCGGAGGCTCGAGCAGACGCTGAGCGTTTTGCCGCGGGGGTGCCAGGTGACGTGCTCCTGAAATCAAGTCAGAGGTCCCGCAACTCTTCTTCAGCAACGGCAGTGCGTGAGCCACAGCCGTTCGAGAAGCAGTGGGACCGTCTCACTCGACGGCTGCGGCCGGGGGCGCGGTTCCTTGTCGAAGAGTTCGTCGCCGGCCCTGAATACGCTTTCGACGTTGTGGCTGGGCGTGTGGTCGCAGTCCGTCCTCTGATGCGGCGGAGCGCAGGTGTAGAGGAGACGGCGCTGGTGACCTCATCGGTGCTCGGCGTGCAAAAAGTCTCGGAATCATTCCATCCTGACGTCCTGGAGCTTGTTCGTCGAATAGCGCACACCGTTCCTCCCTTGGTTTCCATGACGCTCCGTATGGTGTGCCCGAGACCCACAGAAACTGCTGATGAGTGCTGTGTGCTGTCCCTCGAGCCGCAGGTGGACCTGACGGCGGAAGATGGGGATCCTTCGTGGGGAGCCTATCTCGCAGGTCAGATCATGGACGCGGAGCTCGACCGGCGCCCGGTGCGCAGAGAACCCACAGGAGGACGGCTGCGAGTCAACGTGGAGTTCTCAGAGGTGGGAGACACAGCGGCACTCATCGATGCTCTGCAGCCAGAGCTTTCAGGCCTTCTGATCGACGGTTCTCTGGAAGACCCGGGCTTCCGAGAGGTCCGAGGAACACTGGAAGGGCGGCCAAGTGATCTTGCCCTGATGCAGTCGAAGATCATCGGGGGTCTTATGGTCGATGAGATTCCTGAGATGGCTCGAGTGGTTCCTTGTCTCTGAGCGCCGGGCGGGAAGACGACTAGGCTTGGGGCATGGATCAATCCTCTCAACCCCCCTCATCGACGACGCCTGGATATACCGAGCGGGTCGCGCAGGCCGATGACACGGCGGGTCGAGCCAGCAGTGAGGCGCCGTCGGTGAGTCCGTCGCCGGTGGTCGGCATCCTCGGCGGCATGGGTCCGGCGGCGACGGCGGATCTGTATTCCAAGATCATTGCAGCCACTCCTGCCTCAACGGACCAAGAACATCTGCGGGTAATGATCTGGGCTGATCCGCGCGTCCCGGACCGTACTCTGGCGCTGACACGCGGGGGAGAAGACCCTACCCCCTACCTGGTGGCGGGGGCGAGGAAACTCCAGGAGGCGGGGGCGGCCTTCTACGTCATCGCCTGCAACGGTGCCCATGCGTTTCTGCCACGTATCCGTGAGCAGGTGGACCTTGAGTGTCTGAGCATCATCGAGGTGACGGCTGACCACATCGCGGCACTGCCGTATGTACGTGCAGTAGGGCTGTTGGCCACTGACGCGACGCTCTCAGCAGGTTTGTATCAACAGGCCCTGCTGGCCCATGAGGTAGATGTCGTACAGCCCGAACCCGCTGATCAGGAGACGGTGATGTCAGCGATCTTCGCGGTCAAAGCCGGGACGCTGACTGCAGGCCAACGCCAGCGGGTGCAGGAGGTCACCGAGCGCATGGCCGCTGCAGGCGCTGATGTGATCATCGCCGGGTGCACGGAGATCCCCCTGGCCGTGGATGCGGCATCCGCGCCGAAGCCGCTCATCGACCCGGCAGCACTGCTCGCTGATCGTGTGGTTTCGGAGTCAGCGCGTCGCACCGTGGGGCAGTGAGCTCCTCAGACTTCAGCTCTAGTGCGGAAGAGCTCTGGTGCGGAAGCTGTATTCAGCCTCCCCGCAGCCACTGTGGGCGCGGTGCCCCCAGCACTGCGGTGTCGATCTCGTCTTCGCTGACGTTCTTCAGGTGACGACGACGGGAGATGAAGAACAGCACGCCGATCAGAATCCACGCGCCCATGGCGACGAAGGACGGCATCGTCAGCTGGGCCGGTGACCCCGGTGCCAGCAGCAGCACCGTGAAGATCAGTGCGACCACCACGCCGGCGGCCGCGGCGAGCTTGCGCGGGGTGGAGGCCGCACCTTCGACGTCTTCGGGCTGACCGGACCAGCGGAACATCCGGTAGGCACACAGGCAGGTGTAGGCGAAGGCGAAGGTGAACCCGATCGAGGCCATGTCCACGATCCAGCTCAGCGCGGTGCGCCCGAACCACGGTGCGATCAGGCATACCGCCAGCACGAACCAGATCCCCACGCTGGGTGTGCCGTGCTTCGGATGGACCCGGGCGAATGCCGAGGGAATCATCTGCGCCCGGCCCATCGCCAGCAGCACGCGGGAACCAGCCACATAGAAGCCGTTGAGCCCCGTGGCGATGCCCATGAACGCGGCCAGGCACAGCAGCACCAGGCCGATCGGCCCCAGTGCACCGGAGACGACGTCGGCGGTCAGCCACAGCGGTTGTTCCGCCAGTTCATCCTGCCACGGGGCACCGGCGGCGGTGGCGACGATCATAGCCAGGTAGAGCAGGGTGGCGGCGATCAGCGACCACACGATGAGCCGGAACGCCTTCGAGGCTGAGAAGCTGAACTCCTCTGCGGTCTGGGGGATGTTGTCGAAACCGATGAACGCCCACGGGGCGATCGCCACAATAGCCAGTACTCCGGCCACTGCAGCGGTATCGGGGGAGAACAGTGGTTCCATGTTGCTGGCCTGCCCCTGCGGTGAGGCCAGCACGCCGACGAAGATCACCGCGACGGCGCCGAGCATCAGCAGGCACATGTAGAACTGCAGACGGGCGGAGTTTCCGCCTCCCCCGATGTTGATCACCGCGAAGATCACCAACGCGGCGGTGGCGATGAGCACCTCGCCCAGATATACGTCCCACTCAGCGATCGTGTACAGGTACCCGATCTCGGCGATCTGCGGCACCACTCGCTTCGCCAGCAGACCCAGGGCTGAGGCGTTGAGCGCAACGATGGAGACATAGCCCAGTGTCATGAACCAGGCGCAGATATAGGCGTGGGTGCGCCCGAATCCGACCAGCGTGTAGGCGAAGGCGCCCCCGGAGACCGGAAACACTTTGGCGAGGAATCCGTAGCTGACGCCGACGACGATCATCAGCGCTCCGCCGATGGCCAATCCCAGCAGGGCGCCCAGAGGTCCCGCCGTGTCCATCCAGTCGGCGGGCAGGACGAAGGCGCCCCAGCCGACGGCTGATCCAAGAGCGATAGCCCACACCCAGTGCGGCTTGAGGTTCTTCGCCAGGCGGGTGGCGTGGGCTGGTGCGTCGGGCTGGTTCCCCGGGACCGTCTTGCCGGTGCTCATGATCGGCTCCTTCATACATCGGCTCCTTCATATGCTGGATGCCGCGGCGTCGGAGGCTGCGATGCCGGATGTCGCGGTGGGATCGACGCCGGTGTGCGCCGACTCCTCGATCTGCCGAACTTAGCATTCCATGCCTGCGCAGCGGGGACCTGCTGTACAAGCAGGAGGTCGTGTCCTCAGTGGAGATGCCGATGATGGGCGGTGTGCATGCCACGACGCTTCGCAGGATACTGCCCATCACCCCGGTAGTGTGGTGCCTCAGCACGGCATCGATGCTCGACCGCGTCGTTCCGGCACCACGCCCACAGGAGGAGAGCACTGGTGACTGAATCCGATTCCCCCCAGCACGCCGTCATCGTCGGGCAAGGTTACGTCGGCCTGCCGCTGGCCCAGGCGGCCTGCGCCGCCGGCGTGGCCGTCACCGGGTTCGAGATCTCTGCAGAGCTCGCCGAGCGGCTGAACTCCGGGCGCTCGCATGTCGATGATCTCTCCGACGCCGACGTCGCCGCCATGATCGAGCAGGGCTACCGGGCCAGCGCAGATCCCGCGGTGATCGGCGATGCCGACGTCGTTGTCATCTGCGTGCCCACTCCGCTCAGCGATGAGGGAGGCCCGGATCTGCGGGCGGTGGAGGCCACAGCGAAGACCATCGCGGCGCACCTGAGCCCGGATACCGTGGTCGTGCTGGAGTCCACCACCTACCCGGGAACCACAGACGGCGTCGTGCTGCCGCTGCTGGAAGAATCCGGGCTGCGCCACGGGCACGACTTCCTGCTGGCCTACTCTCCAGAGCGGGTGGACCCTGGTTCGCAGCACTACGGCATCGTCAACACGCCCAAACTCGTCGGCGGACTCACCCCCGAGGCCTCAGAAGCCGCCGCAGCGTTCTACTCGCGCTTCATCGACACCGTGGTGCCCATGGCCGGCACCAAGGAGGCCGAGACGGCGAAGCTGCTGGAGAACACCTACCGGCACGTGAACATCGCCCTGGTCAACGAGATGGCACGGTTCTGCCACGATCTCGACATCGACATCTGGGAGGTCATCCGGGGTGCCTCCACTAAGCCGTTCGGGTTCCAGCGCTTCACCCCCGGTCCCGGGGTGGGAGGTCACTGCATCCCCATCGACCCGAACTACCTCGGCTTCCAGGTGAAGAAGACCCTCGGCTACCCCTTCCGGTTCGTCGAGCTTGCTCAGGAGATCAACCATTCGATGCCGAACTACGTGGTCGAGCGCATCGGTGACCTCCTCAATGAGGACGGCAAGGCGCTCAACGGGGCGAAGGTGCTGCTGCTCGGGGTCACCTATAAGCCGGACATCGCTGACCAGCGGGAGTCCCCGGCAGTGCCGGTGGCCGATGGGCTGCGGCTTAAGCGCGCCGATATCCGTTTCCACGATCCCCACGTCAGCACCTGGCACCTCAGCGAAGGTGACCTGGAGTCCGAGCAGGACCTCGATGCCGCGGTAGCCCAGGCCGATGTGGTCGTGCTGCTGCAGAACCACCGCAGCTACGACGTCGACGCCATCGCGCAGCAGGCGCGGCTGTTCTTCGACACCCGGGGGATCACCGGCCGGAGAGAAGACGTCCACCGGCTATGAGCACCCGAATCCTCGCCCTGGTGCCCGCAGAGGCGGATCCCCAGGCGGTGTCCGCGGCCCTGAACCAGGAACTCTCTGTCGGTGATGTGGCGCTGTGTGCGGTGATCGGCGGGGACGCTCCCCACTCCTGGCGCGCGCACTCTGAGCGGTGGGGCATCGAGCACATCGCCTCGGCGCAGATGCTGAACATGACCGACGACGCCTGGCGGCACTACCTGCAGGCGCGCATCACCCGTACCTTGGGCAGCTTCGCCGCACAGCAGGTGTGGCAGGTCCAGGCCGCAGGTGATGTGGTCAATGTCATATGGTCCGCAGGTGACCCCGTCGAGGCCATCGTGCCTGCCCTGTGCGGAGAGCATTCGTCATAATCGGCGAACCGGGTTTCCACCGTGGCCTGATTCTGCCGCAGGGCGGTGGCCGGCGGCGTTGACAGCACTGTTGACAGTACCGGGGCATCATTCGGAGCTGTCCCGCGGCGCAGCCCCTGAGATCCCGGCGATCCGCATCAGCCGCTCCACTCGGTCACGGCCCCAGTCCAGCCCGGCGTCTTGGCCTGCCTGCCAGAGCCTGCGGCGACCGAAGCGCCGGCCGTGAGCGTCCCACAGATCCCACAGCGTGTTGGCGTCTACGGCGTCGGTGAGCTCCCGGGCGGAGGGGCCGAAGCCGCGGGACTGATAGGCGTAGAAGGTGGAGGCGGAGATGGGTGCGCCGAGCTCTGTCAGGGTGCGGCACAGAGTCTCGACGCCGAACTCGTCACGATGCGTCCGGATGAATTCCACCAGCTCAGCGACGTGATACCGCCGCACGAGGCCTTCGCCGCCGAAGGCCGCCAGGGAACGGTGGATCTGTTCGTTCAGATGCGCCCTCTCCAGCTCGCGGCGCAACTGCCGGTTCTCCTGCCTCTGCGGGAACCGCCCGTAGAGCACCTCGCTGATCTCCTCTGACATCTCCCGAATCCAGCGGCGGACCGTCTCGGGAGGAACATCGAGGCGATGGGCGATCCGCCCGCAGGTATCGGTATGGGTGAGGTCCTCGGTGAGGTACAGGCGCATATAGCTGACCACCGCTTCGCGGCGGAGCGACTCGTCAGCATCTCGCCGGGTGGTCATCGATCACGTCCCCTCGGGAATCGACGGTCTGCAGGATTTCCAGGCCACGACGAAGAGAAGCGTCCAACGTCACACCATCGCTCGGCGTAAAAAATGCGAATGTGCCGGAATGGCAGATCGTGAGATCTGCCACGTGGGAAGTGTGGAATCCATTGCCCATGGCGGAATCATCTGTGGGATTGTCATCGTCGACGATTCGCATGGGGGTATTCATCAGATGATTCCTCTGAGTTGAAAGGCCAGCACCCCGCTGAGATTTCATCAGCCTCAGAAAACCAGGATGACATCTCCATGATGTCGGCCTGTGATATTGGACGCTACTCGCTGCACCTTCACACCCTCAGTGCGGGCCAGACATGTGAGCGGGGCGCTGATCACGAAAGGTGCACATGTCTAGAACCATGAAGAGAGCCGCCGCCGCTGGCATCTTCGCCGCCTCGGCGATGGTGGCCTCCCTGTTGGCGGCTCCCGCCTCGGCCGCACCCGAGGAGAACGCCCCGGCCGAAGGCGAGACCTGCTACGAGACCCGTGACTTCCGCTGGTCCAGCAACTCCTACCTCTACCCCGGGGTTGGCAACGTGGAGCGCGACCCCAAGATCATCGACGAAGGCGGCGACGTCTCCATCGACGGATGGAGCTCCCGGGGCAACGGGGCTATTCACCGTTGAGCGTGGAGTCCCTGTTGGTGGGGGATCCTGCGGCGTCGG